>JABWBD010000231.1 GCA_013360685.1 Pirellulales bacterium | reverse complement strand
CGGGACCAAGATTGATCTTGCGCAACCGAGCGGCCGAAGTCGTGGGACTCGCGAAATCGCAGGCGCATTCGAAGTCGTGAGACTTCAGGAACCTGGCCGCGATGACAGGCAGTTCCCGGAATCTGCAATCCCCGGAATTCTCACGAATTCCGCTACGCTAATGCGCGTTGCCGTGCGGCTCGTCGCGCTGGAGGACGCCGGGAGCGGCCGCTGCCGCGATATCCGGATAATAGACTTCCAGAGGGAAGTCGCTGCCGTGCATTTCGGACCTGCACCACGTGAGCAGACGCTGCCGGAACGCGTCGGGCACATCCTTATGGCGGTCCAGCTTGCCGCTGACGAGCAGGGACGATGGAGTCTGAAGGACATGCGGCGGGTTCATCTCGAAAAGGTCCGCATGTTTGCGCATGTACTCGAAACTGCATTTCCCCACGATCGCGTCGATCTCGGCGGCTTCGAGCGGCTGGACTGCGAGGAACTCGGCAACCCGCTGCACCACCCTCCGCAGATCCCGTTTCATCTCCTCGAACGAGACAAACAGCACGTTCTCGCGCCCGCGCGACCAGCTCCACCAGCCGCGGACATGCGAAGGCCACGTGCCCCACCACATCGACGCCTCCGAACAAAACCAGCGCTCGATCTCGTCCAGGGCCGCGGCGAACGCACCTGCGTTTGTGCGAATGAAGTCGGCGCAACTGGCAAAACACGAGACCGGATGCCGGCAAACGTAAATGTACTTCGCCTCCGCGCGGTAGGGGCACAGTGAAACCGGCAAATGGGTCTTGATGATGCGCGACGGCCGCTGAATGCCCACTCGCGGCGCTTCGTTGACCGAGACGCTCTTCAGGGATTCAATCCATGGCGAAACGGCGTAGAGAGCCGTTCCGGTTTCCGCCAGGTCGCCGGCGCCCCGCATCAGCACCTGGTAGACGACGTGTTGCATCCAGGTGGTGCCGCATTTCATTTGCGTCGCCACGAAGACATCGTCGGAGCGTGGTTCATACTCGACTGCGAGCCGGAAGCTCTCCGGGCTGCACGTCCCCCTCGGCCCGGGCACGCCGCGGTAGGAAAAGCTGGCCGTCGAGAAACGGAACCGCGACAGGCGGCTAAGCGGCCAAAGAATGGGACTCAGGACCAGGCGATGGCAGCGAAGCAATCGCTTGAATCGTTTCCGCTCGGCCAGCGGCCGGCCAAAGTACCCATTGCCCGCCGTCCTCTTTTCGCCCCACGCCACGACCAGGTAGAGGTGCAAATACTGCACGACGAGGAAAACCAACACGGCAGCCAGGGCTACCAGGGCCGTGCGGGCAACCATCGGCAAGGCGAAGAGGAATGCCGCTGCAAACATATTCGAGTCTCACGGTCACAGGCCAACGGATCGCCAGCTCTCCCAACCGCCGCCGCTCTGCCTCATCCTCTCTTGGCAGCGGGGCAGGCGGTCCTCTTTTCTTCCCTCGTTGACAAGCGACGTTCAGCCAGGGCGCGAAGTCGCTCAAGGGGGCCTCGCATGTCCGCGGCGAGGCTCAACTCCTTGGCTTCCAGCGGATCGTTGAGAATATCGTACAACTCCTCACGGCCGTCGCCGAAGCGAATGTAGTGTAAACCTTCGGCAATCACCGCGTCCAGACGCTGATCCGGTTTCCCGTCGGGGCGGGGCCGCTCGACGCCGTCTACCATGTGACCAGCCGCGGCAATGGCCGCGCGATACACTCGTGCGCACCCCCCGTGCAAACCTGTCGAGGTTCATGCAACGCTTGCTCTCGTCCTACGCGTTGTATTTGCGTTACAAACACCATCGCCCCGGGCACCTCTTTCAAGGACGCTTCAAGGCCAGGCTTGTCGAGGACGAGGTGTACTTGCTGGCTGTCACTCGCTACGTCCATCTGAACCTCGTTTTGACCGCTGCTTGCCCCGGCCATTGGAAGGTGGGTATGATGGGAAGCGGTATTGCCGGGCGAACCACCACCCAAGGGGAAAACACCATGTTCGAGCAGACCCATGCCACACGGCGGCAGTTTCTCAGGCAGTGCGCCGCGGCCGGCGCGCTGGCGGCCTCCGGGATACTCGTGTCTTCGCCGGGTTACGGCAAGCAGTGGTCCGCCAAGGGCCTTCGGCTGGGCTCTTGCATCCTCGACCTCGAGGAGGCGAAACAGATCGGCCTCGAAGGCGCGGAGATCCGCGCGAATCCGGCAGGCGACAACCTCGACGTTGCCGATCCGGCCGTCCGGCGGCAGTACAAAGAGCAGATGAAGAAAACCGGCCTGCCGATCTCCTCGCTCATGCTGGGCCTGTTGAACTCCTACCCGCTGGCCAGCGACCCGCGCGGGCCGGCGTGGCTGGAGCAGTCGATCGAGGCCGCCAAGGATCTCGGGGCGGGCGTGATCCTGGTGGCGTTCTTCAGCAAGGGCAACCTGCTGGAAGACGGCAAACTGAAGAAGGCCGACGTCGACGTGGTCGTCGAGCGGATCAAGGCGGCGGCCCCCAAGGCCAAGGAGGCGGGGGTAGTGCTGGGGATCGAGAACCTGCTCTCCGCCCAGCAAAACGCCGAGATCCTCGACCGCATCGGCAGCGACGCGGTCCGGATCTATTACGACGTCGGCAATACGACCGGACAGGGCTACGACGTGCCCGCGGAAATCCGCTTCCTCAAGGACCGCATCGCCATCTTCCACTTCAAGGACAATCCGCATTACCTGGGCGAAGGCAAGGTGCAGTTCGAGGCGATCGCCGATGCCATTCGCGACATCGGGTACCGCGGCTGGATTGTGCTGGAAACCACCAGCCCCTCCAAGGACAAGCTGGCCGACGCAAAACGCAACGCGGCCTTCGTTCGGAAGCTGTTCGGGATGGGCTGATTCACGGCCGATCGAGCCGGTAGCCTTCGATTCCCCAGGAGGGCAGTTCGCTCGTTTCGACGACGCCCGAACTGGCGCCGCGCGCCGCCGCTTCGCCGGTCTGCGAGTCGATGCGACGGACCTGGTACTCGCCGCTCATCCCTAGCACATCCGTTGCCAGCGTGACGGTTGTCCGAGCGGGCGTCTTGCCGAGGTTGGCGACGACCAGCAGGTAGGCGTCGTCGCCTTCGCGGTCCTCGCGGTAAACGAGGCCCTGGAAATCGGGATTCGCGAAGGCCGCGGCGATCCGGTTGACGCTGGGCAGGTTGTAGACCGTGGCGCGGTTTACGTCGATCGACTTGAGCACGCGCCAGTAGGGCAAGGCGAACCGGTTTGCTTCGCCGTCGGGGTCGAGCGTGAAAAGGGTGGCGTCGCGCCGCCGCTGCAATCCGAGGCCGACGTGCGGGTACATGCCCCAGGCGGCCATCTTCGCCACGCCTTCCGGGCTGGAAAACGCAGGCGAGTCGAGCGGCCAGGGCATGGTGATGCCGCCGCCCATCATCCCTCGGTAGACCGCCGAGTCCATGTCGGAGAACATGGCGTGGTCCGAGCCGGCCTCGCCGGGCAGGTAGCCGTCGAAGGCGAGGTTTGCCAGCACCCCGGAATTGCCGACCCCCTGGTGGCCGATCAAGAAACCCTGGGGGCCGACGATTTCCCGCAGCCGGCGCGTGAACAGGAAGTACTCGCGCGCAGGCAGGTAGCTGCCGTTTTCGCAATAGTGGCTGTCATTCACCGCCGGGTTGGGCTGATAGCGGTCCTCGTGGATTGCCACGCAGTGCGGGCCGTGCCAATCGACGTAGAAACCGTCCCGGTTCCGCTCGAGATACTTGCCGAACAGGGGCACGTCGACGCTGTATCGCTCGATGCCCCGCCGGTACAGGCCGACGCGCATTCCCTTGCGGTGGGCGTGGTCGACCATGCGGCGGAGCGAGGCGTCGTCGCGGGCGACCTGGTACACGGCATGTGGATTGCCGTTGCTGCCCCCCTCGAGCATCCAATGCTGGTGGAGGATGAGCATCGTGCCGCCGTAGCCGGCCATCTTGTCGATCTGCTCGTTGGACGGATACCACGCCGGCCGCTGTTTGAGGTCCAGGAAGTTGATCCAGTGGTAGACCCGCTGGCCGATGACGTTGGTGCGGGGCTTGCCGCAGACGCCGGAGCCGAAACCGAACGAGAGGCGGTTCTGGTAGCGGAAGGAAGGCTGAAGGCCCGTCTGCCCGTCGGCGAGCGTCCAGGTGAACCGCCCCTTTTCCTCGGCGAAAGCCGTCTTGCCCGCCATCGGCCGGTTGTATTCCAAGATGGCCTGGATCTCGTTGGTATAGCTCCGCAGCGGATTGATTCCAAAGGCCGCGCGGGCCGACGGCAGCGCCGGGATCTTGTAACGGAACGTTTCCTGCCGATATTTCGCCGCGCCGAGGATGGATGGATCTATCGGCAGAGCGACGCTCGCGCCGGCGAGGGTCGACTCTTTTTCGAGGTGATATTCCAGGTCGACGAAGAGGGCCCCTTCGGCATAGGCTTCGCAAGCCAGCGATACCGTCCAAGGGGCCGGCGAGCCGTCGGCCGCACGGGGCCTGCCGGTCGTCCGCCATCGTGTGACTTCAGGCCCCGTTTCGACGGATTCCAGCTTTGCCTCGGCATCGGCGGCGAGCAGGTACTCCCGCGAGCCGTCGCGGATCGCCACGCGCGGGCAGGTCTGGCCGTCGCCGCCGACCACGCGGTTCCATTGCGACCCGTCGAACAGTTCCACGGCGGTGATCTCGCCACCCTTGGCCGTGTCGATCGTCAGCCGGAAATGCCCGCCGGAGAGCGTAAGCCGTCCGGCGTCCTGGGTGGCCGCCAACTCGGCGGAGCTTGCTTGGGAAAAGAGGGCAAGGGCGAACAACGCTGCGGCGGATGCGAGGGTGCGTGCGGTCATGGCAGGCTCCGGGGGATTTTAGATTTTAGATTTTATTTTAGATTTTGGATTTTGGATTATCGTGCGCGATGCGGCGCGAATAGTCCAGAGGCAAACTACGAATCGCTCCTGTCGGCGGCGGGGTTGTTTCGGTTCGGGTTCGGCTTCAGGCCGTGGTTCCGCAAGAGCGCGTGGAAATTGGTCCGTTGCATGCCCACGCTTTCCGCCGCCTGCGTGATGTTATGGGCCGAGCGGTTCAGGGCCTCGAGCAAGAAGCGATACTCCAGGTCGTCGACGATCCGGCGTTTCATCCGCTTGAAGTCGTCCCAGGTCCGTGGCACCTCGCCGAGCGGGAGGGCCGGCCTTGCCTCTCGGATCTCGGCCGGCAGGTGGCACAGTTCGATTTGGGTCCCGCCGTAGAGCACCGCCAGCCGTTCCACGATGTTGCGGAGTTCGCGGACGTTTCCCGGCCAAGGATAGACCTCCATTTGCCGCAGCGCCTCTTCGGAAAAGCCCTTGGGCTCCAGCCCCATCTGGCGGGAAAACTGCTTCAGGAACGCGCGAACCAGCAAGGGGATGTCTCCCGCCCGCTCCCTCAGCGGCGGCAGAGAAATCGGCACGACGTTCAGCCGGTAGTATAGGTCCGCGCGGAACGCGCCCACTTTGACCATCTCGGCCAGGCTCCGGTTCGTGGTGGCCACCAGGCGGATGTCCACCTCGTGTTCCGCCGTGTCGCCCACCTTGCGGACCATGCGCGTTTCCAGCACCCGCAACAACTTTCCTTGCGTTTCAAGGCTCAGGTTGGCCACCTCGTCCAACAGCAACGTTCCCTGGTGGGCGACCTCGAACAGGCCCTTCTTGGTGGCGATTGCGCCGGAAAACGATCCCTTCACGTGGCCGAAGAGTTCGCTTTCCAGCAGTGTCGGCGCCAGGGCGGTGCAGTCGCATGCCAGAAAGGGCCGCTCGCGGCGGCGGCTGTGAAGGTGGATCGCGCGAACGATCATCTCTTTGCCCGTCCCGCTTTCGCCCGTCACGAGAACGGTGCTGTCGGCAGGGGCGATTCGCCGGACGAAGTCGAAGACCTCCCGCATCGCCGCACATTCGCCGAGGATTCCTTCAAAACCCGCATGCGGCGCCGCGGGCAGCTTGCCGGCGCGAGGCTGCACCAAGGCCCTCGCGGTCGAACTGCCGAGGCCGCCGAGCTGCTCGACCCGTTCGACAACCCATCGCAACTCCTCCGGCGAGGACGGCTCCGGGAGGTAGTCGGCGGCCCCTTCGCGCATGGCCGCGACCGCGGCCTCCACCGAAGCCTTGCGGCTGACGACCACCACCTGCGCGGACACGTCGGCCGTGCGGACGTCCCGCAGGACGTCCACCAGGTCGAATTCCTGGGAGCCCTGGCTGATCAGAACCAGATCGAAGCCGCCGACCGCGGCCGCCTCGATTCCGACCGAGGGGTCGTCGAAGAACTGCACATCATAGCCGAGCGGGCAGAGAGCCCGCTCGTAGTTCAGGCCGACTGCCGAATCGTTGGCGATCACGAGGATGCGTCGCGACATGGCCGGACCTTTGGTAGAGCATAGATCTTAGAGCTTGGATCTTAGACTCGTGTTGCAGACGGAAGCTCTAAGTTCTGAGCTCTAAGGACTTCCCACCTAGTTCTGCTTGTTTGCCGGTGACTGCCGCCGGCAAGGTCAGCGTAAACGTCGTTCCGTTGCCTTCTTCGCTCTCCACCTCGAGCGTGCCGCCGTGCTGCCGGAGGATACCATAGCTGACGCTCAAACCCAAGCCCGTGCCTTTCCCGACCGGCTTGGTCGTGAAGAAGGGCTCGAAGACCTGGTCCAGGTGCTCCTTCTTGATGCCGCAGCCGGTGTCCGTCACTTTGACCACGACGTGGCCGTCGCCCAAGCGGCTGGAAAACATGAGGGTCCCGCCGTCGGGCATCGCCTCGCAGCCGTTCAGCGCCAAGTTGACCAGCACCTGCTGAAGCTGGTTCTTGTCGCCGTTGACCGGCGGCAGGTTTTCCGCAAGGTCCTCCACGATAAAAATGTTCTGGAAGGCGTCTCGCTTGCCCAGAAGCCGCGTCGTCTGGCGGATCACGTCGTTGATATTCAGATGCACCTTCACCGAGGGCGTTTCCCGCGCGAAGTCCAGCAGGCCCCGCACGATCTCCCGGGCCCTCTTGGTTTCACGGACGATCAGGTCCAGGTCTTCCCGGTCCTGTTCGTCCATGTTTTCTTTCTCGCGGAGCATGTCGGCGAAGGCGAGCACTCCGGTGAGCGGGTTGTTGATCTCGTGCGCCACCCCCGCCGCCAGCCGGCCCACGGACGCCAATTGCTCGCTGCGGCCGATCTGCTGGCGCGTGGACTGTTTGAGGAGTTCCTGCCGCTCGGCCATGGCCTGGGCCATGCTGTCGACCGCACGGCAAAGCACTCCCATTTCGCCCGGCGGCCGAATGCCGACGCGGGCCGAGAGATCTCCGCCGATCACCTTCTGCGCCATCTGGACCACGCTGCGAACGGGGCGGAGCACCAATGCGTTGGCCAGGACCAGCAGGACGAGACTTGCCGAGGTGGCTACCATCACGATCGAGAGGAATACCGCGCTGATCACGTTCCGCTGGTGCGTAAAGGGGGCTTGGAGCAGGCCGACGTACAGCGCTCCGATGATCTTCCCCTGCGGGTCGCGGATCGGCTCGTAGGCCGTGATGTACCAGTCGTTGACGACGAAAGCCGGCGCGGCCCACCCCCTGCCGCGATCCAAGACCTCGTCGCTCACCGAAGCGCTCAGCAGGGTGCCGACCGCGCGGGTGCCCCCATCCATCTTCACGTTGGTCGAAATCCGCAAATCCCCTTGAAAAATGGTTACGGTCCCGATGTCTTTGCCTTGATGGACTTCCTGCGGGAACACGTCCCGCTTGATGCCATCGACGATCTCGTAGCGGCGGTTGAGCAGGTCTCCGCCGTAGAGGATGGCCAGAATCCGCCCTTGATCGTCAACCACGGGCACGGCCGCGGCGGAGACCATGCCGTCATACCGGATGCGATCGCGCGCGGGCCGCGCGGCCGGCGTGGGGACGACCTCAAAACGCGCACGCTCGGCCAGTTCGGTCCCCTCGGCCAGCAGCCTTTCGCGAGAGAGAATGACCGTGCCGCTGACGGTCCGGCGGTCATGAAGCACGCGTGCCACCAGGGGGTCGGAGGAGAGATCCTCGCCTGTCCGATCGCTTTGCGCGCGACGGATCACTCTTCCTGCCGGGTCGAGGAGGGCCACGAAGTCCATCCTGCCGGTCCGGTGAAGGTCGCGCAGGATGGAGGCCAGTTCCGCCTGGTTGCCCTTGCCGGCAGCCGCTGGCAGCGTGCGGCCCAGGGCCGCGCCCTCCAGGCACGCGGCAATGATTTCCGTCCGCTTCTGGTAGGCGGCCCTCGCGGAATTCAGATTCCGCTGCACCCGGGTCTGGACTTCCCGTAGCCAGACCTGCCCCAGATACTGGAGTGTAATAAACGAGAGCAGCGAATTCGCCACCAGAATCACCGCGACGGCAGTGATCGTGAGCTTAAAGCGGATACTCATGGCGCCCTCCCGCGCAAATGCGTACGCCGACACCGCAGGGCCCATTGTAAGCGAAATCGGTGGCAAGTGCAGCCACGCTTCGCCGAAAAGGCGAGCCGCGGACCACCCGATAGACGAGTGCCCGTCGAAGATTCCGCTGCCCCACTGGCGCAGGAGTGAAAGAGGGGTGGACCCGTCGAAAAACAAACCGTTCCCGTCGGGCCGCCGTAAGGTAGAATGACAATAGGCAGGGCCCTCCGGCACGTCAAATTCGTGAGTTTCCCCGCTAGCCACGGAGCGAAACTGCCGATATGATTGCTGGCGTAGAACCTGCAACTGGAAACAACAGCCTCCCGCTACGTATTCCGACGGAGGTGCCAACCCATTAGCGTGAGCCAGGGTCAACAACGGCTGGTGCACTAGCACGCCCGACCCGCGCTCGTCTCGCAGCGACGCATCCGGTCGCAATAAAGCGGGAGGTATGTTCCACGGCCGCCACTCTCCTTACGAGGATTGGGGCGGCCTTTCTTATTGCGCGGATCCCGCTCTACCGCAGCGGATTGGAGGCCGATTGCGAAGTGGCGGTCGGGGTCTGTCGGGCGGCCGCCGGAGACTGCCCCGCCATCTCCGAATCGAGGAAACGCAAGGCGCCGACCATCTCGTCGTCGCTCAGGGCAAACCTATCAAAGAGTTCTCCTTCCATCGTGAACGCGAAGGAGACGCGCCGGCCGTCCACGTGGCCCACCAGGTGGTAAATCCACAGGATCGGCAATTGCTCCACCTCGCCCTGCGCTTCGACCCGGAAAACGCGGTAACCGGCCTCGTTGGAACGTTGGGCCGCCTTCACGAACTGCCCGAAGTTTTTGCCCAGCGCCCGTTGGATGTCTTTCTGGAAGCTTTCAAGGCTCACGAGTTTTCCGGGCTCGGCCTTCCCGACGGCAGCGACGTTGCACTGCGCCACCAACTCTCCCCGGTCGACCATCCGCAGCGCGAGCCCATCGGCCGATTCTGCCGTGATAAACCACCGACGGTCGTAGGCGAACTCCCACTTTCCATCCGGCGACCGATGGACGAGTTGCATCAACTCCGGCGTCGGGCTGATCGGCAAGCCGGCAATCGCCGTGTCGGACAACTGCTCGGCTTCCGCGCCGGGCGTGATCGTGGTCTGCAGTCGCGCCACCACATCCAAACCGGTGCCCACATGTCCGATCGAGCGGTTTTCCTTGATCAGCAGCCCAAGCCAAGTAATGCGGCCGGCCTTCAGGTGGAACTGGTACTTGGCCTTCAATTCAATCTCGGTCGACACGCCGTTGACGGCGCCCTCCGCCTTGCCCGACATTTCGATCAGGGCCGCACCGTCTTTTACCGAAGCGAGCGTGCTCTGGACGTCTGCCTTCCCGACCTCGTCCAGCCGCAGCAGTGCGGCAAGGACGGCCTCGGAATGCTTCCACGTGGCGCCGACGGCCACCGGCCCGTCGGGAAGCAGGCGACCGAGCATGAGGCTGCTCCCTTGCACGTCGATCAAGTCGAGCTCCTCGCGCGTCAGTGGCCCCCGCGGACTGAAGAGGCCGGCCTCGGCGCCGTCCACTTGGGCGCCGATCAGACGCCGGTTCTCGCTCAGGACCGGCTGGAAGCCGCCGTCCTCGATCTTGATCGCCGCCGAGGCCTGGTCGTAGTGCCGGATGGACCGAAGCGGCCCGTCGGCACCCGCGGAAGCCAGCAGAAACCGCTCGTGATAGCCCAGATTCGCCACAACGCTCATCTTCAGCCGCTTCACTTTGCTGTCTTCCACGACGGTCAGGTCGCCGCCCACCTCGACCTTAGTCTGGACGCGGTCGACGGTGCCCGGGGCCAGCCGTGTGTGAAGCGAATAGGTTGGGGCCCGGCTGTCCGCGTTCGCGCCGGCAACCGTGCCAAGGACTACCAATAGCGTTGCACCGAGCGGAAATCTGGGTCGTGGCATTGCTGGACCAGCCAATGTGAGGAAACGTGGCGCGACGACAAAACCGGCAAGAATGCGCCCCACCCATGCTGTCGGTAGATCGACGGTAACGGTTAAGAAAGTTGAGCAGAAAATGCCGGGGCTGACTCGTCGGGGCGAGGCACGGAGGGAACCGAGCAACTGCCCCCTCTTTTGGGAAATTCCCCGCAAAATGTGAACAATCCAGAGCACAGCCACTCTCCTTCCACGTAGAGGTAATCGGGTGCCGAGATTTCGAATGGGTCTCCGCTTTATTGAGGGGCATAAGACCCCTTCAGGATCATCCCGATTACGCTCGGCGTGTCATTCTGGGAGATTCTTGACAAATCCAAGTGTTGGGGGCTGGATTTTTGTAAGCAGTATCTGTTAAAATTGGCCCCGTCAAGTTACACTACTTGCTAAGAATTTCGTTGATTGGCCACGAAGGCCAGCCGGGCAGTCGTACAAACCTTCAGGAGCGAGACAGTCGCATGGAATCCGACGAGGTCTTGGACAGGAGAGGGACGGCCATGCACAGCGATTACATCAATCCGGTGATCCGGCAACTTCGGGACCAGCAGGTCCGCTTCGCCCCACGCGAAAAGAAAATCGAGCAGGTCAACCGAGCCGAGCAGTTGCTGGGCGAGCTCCAATCGAACCGCACCTACACCTACGAGTATATCTGCTTCCGAATCACGAAATACCGCCCCGAGTCGTACCCGGACCTGAAGTTCTCGGGCAAAGAGGCGGGGCACGACTTGCGGCTCTTCGTGGAAGACCTCTCGGATTCGGCCAATGTACCGGTGGAGGAAGCCGGCGAGCAGGTGCTGACCGTCGAGGAGTTGAGCAAGCAGTTTCGCGTTTCAACCAAGACGATTTCCCGCTGGCGCCGCCAGGGACTGGTTAGCCGCCGCTTCGTATTCGACGGGCGCAAGCGGGTCGGGTTCTTGGCGAGTTCCGTCGAGCGGTTTGTGCACGGCAATGAAGACCGCGTCCGCCGCGGATCGCAATTCAGCCAGCTCACCGACGAGGAACGCAACAGGATCATCGAGCGGGCGCGGCGGCTGGCGCGGGCGGGCGGCTGCCCCGCCGATGTCACCAAGCGGGTCGCTCGCAGCAGCGGTCGCAGCGTGGAAACCATTCGTTACACGCTCAAGCAGTTCGACCGCGACCACCCGGATCTGGCCATCTTCCCGGACAACAACGGCCCCTTGCGCGAAGAGACCCGCCGGAAGATCTACCAGCACTTCCGTCGCGGCGAGTCGGCCGAATCGCTGGCAAAGCGGTTCTGCCGGACGAAGACCAGCATCTACCGGATCGTCAACGAGATGCGGGCCAGGCGGGTCCTCGAGCTTCCTCTCGACTTCATCGACAACGAGCTGTTCGCCCGCGTCCGCTCGGAAAAACAGGAACACGAGATCCTTGCTCCCCCGCCTCCGGGCGACCTGCCGATGAAGAGGCCGAGGCTTCCCAGTGGGCTTCCGCCTTATTTGGCCAGCCTGTACGAGGTGCCGTTGCTCAACCGCGAGCAGGAAATGCACCTGTTCCGGAAGATGAACTACCTGAAGTACAAGGCGTCGAAACTGCGGGAAGAGCTGGAGCCCGCCAGGCCCAAGACAAGCCTGATGGACCAGATCGAAAAACTCTACGATGCCGCGGTCGCCACGAAGAACGAGATCATCTCCGCCAACCTCCGGCTGGTGGTCTCGATCGCCAAACGCCACGTCGGCCCGATGGAGAACTTCTTTGAACTGGTCAGCGACGGCAATATCTCGCTGATCCGCGCCGTGGAGAAGTTCGATTTTGCCCGCGGCAACAAGTTCAGCACCTATGCCAGTTGGGCGATCATGAAGAACTTCGCCCGCACCATCCCCGACGAACACCGTCTCCGAGATAGGTTCCGGACCAGCCATGCGGAGATGTTTACCGCCACGGAAGACGCTCGCAGCGACCAGTTTGAGCAGGAATCCGCCCAGTTGCAGCGGGAGTCGCAGGTCGAACGTATCCTCGAGCGGCTTGACGAGAGGGAGCAGAAGATTATCATAAGTCGTTTCGGCCTGAATCGCGGTCGTGAGCCATTGACCCTCAAAGAGGTCGGCGCAGAATTAGGTGTCACCAAGGAGCGGATCCGGCAGATCGAAGCTCGTGCCCTGAGTAAGCTGCGTAGGGCTGCTCAGGAAGAGAACATCGAGGTTCCTGGTCTCGATTAGGCGCCACGCCGGAGTGGGCAATAACCGTCCGTGCAAAGGCCGTGACTGATGGCGGTCCAAGCTTCCTGATCTACCCATTCACCTCATTTGCCGCTTTTTCAGGGCAGGCAATCCTGCGGTTATTGGAATAGACCAACCGCCTTCGCATTCCCCCAATACGAGTAGTGTCCGCCAGGGCAATTCCCTTGCCGTTGGCTCGTGTACGGCTTTTCGTAGCCATCCGCCTTGCACGGCATGGGCAGATGGCTATATTAAATGGTTCGCGTGGTGGCCCAAAGGCTGGCTAGCGTAGCTCAATCGGCAGAGCAGCTGATTTGTAATCAGCAGGTTGTGGGTTCAAGTCCCTCCGCTAGCTTCGTCACGGTAGTGCATGCTCCGCATTTCACGGCAGCCGCACTCGGGGAACTGACCGTCGTGGGAGCCGCGTGGAACCGCAGACTGCGACAACGAATACCGGACAAGACCCGGGGGGTTTCCCGAGTGGCCAAAGGGGTCAGACTGTAAATCTGATGGCGATGCCTTCGCAGGTTCAAATCCTGCACCCCCCATTTTGAAGGACGAATGACGAATAACGAATGACGAAAAACGAAGCGTTGCCCAAATTCGTCATTGGGGTTTCGTCATTCGTCACTGAACGATTGCGGGTGTAGCTCAACGGTAGAGCCATAGCCTTCCAAGCTATTTACGAGGGTTCGACTCCCTTCACCCGCTTCGGCGGCTGTCGGAGAACCGGCCGGAAGCGGTCGCGCGTAGGATAACCAGTTAGCCAGTTAAGTAAAGGCGGAAAACGGGTCGGTGTCGTCCAGCCGGATGCCGGCTGCTGTAGCTCAGTCGGTAGAGCGCGTCCTTGGTAAGGACGAGGTCATGGGTCCGAATCCCATCA
>JABWBD010000230.1 GCA_013360685.1 Pirellulales bacterium | reverse complement strand
ATTGCTCACCCGGGGCTCCCACAGCGTACGCTTGTTTAAGGTCTAGCGCACAAGGTGTCGCATACTGCGAAAACGCCGTGCGAGGCAAGCCGATCGGGCGGGGTGCCGGCAGCGTGTTCCTACTGGCAATCTTCCGGCGACTCGATTCGCTGGCGCTGCGCGGCGGTCACTCCGCAATGCCGCACGCTTCCAAAGGCGGCCCCTCCAACGTCACCCAGCCCGGCCGAGGCTCACGCACCACGATCCCCTTCAACAAGACGAAACGGCCCTCGTTGTGAATCGTCAGCGTCACGTTCGCCGCGCCGACCTCCGCCTTGCTCGGCCGAAGAGCGATCTGCATCCGGCTCACCGGCCGCCGGAATGAGAGTTCGATGAGCGAGGGCTTGAAACCCTCCCGCAACATCACCTGCCGGTCTTTGCGGCCCTTGCCCTGCCAGATCGACGCCGTGCGGCCGTCAAAGTCGAAATTCTGCCACTTCAGCCGCGCCACCTGGCCCGTCATCGAGCGGCCACGATTCGAGGCGTCCACGACTACGGACCGGCACCTTCACTTGCATCGCGGCCAAACCCTCTTGACATCTTCGCCTTTTCGCCCCCCCCGACAGGCGATCAAGGACTACGATACGGTTGCCGCCAATTACCAGAGTTCGCTCAACCTCCTAGTTGCGGCGGCGGTGGAGTCGCTGGCCGCCGGGCTTCGCGCGGCCCGGGAAGCGTACCTGCAAGCGCAGGCGGCGCGCCACACATGGGTGGGCTCCGCCGAGGCAGGCGGACCCTCGATCACGGAGGCGCAGTACAACCAGGCCGAGAAGACCTATGCCCTGGCCTTCAATCACTACATCATTGCCTGCGAGGGGCCTGGAAACCGCTGCTGATCTCCTACGAGAGCGGCTCTCGACTTTCATCGGCCGACGCGGAAAACGACTCCCGACCCCTCCCCTTCGACCCGACCCCCTCCGCTTCGAACCCAAGAAAGCCGACCCCCTCGACTCTCGACTCTCCGGCTCAGCGGCCCGGCAACGCGTCGGCTCGTCAGGGCATAACCGATGCCCACTGCCCCCAGGATCACCGCCATCGTGACAAAAAGGGTCGGGTAGCGGGGCAAGCCGACCAGTCCGCTGAAGTGGACGATCGCCCCGGCCGCCGGCGCCCCGACCAATTGGCCCGCGTCGAAGGCCGCGAGGATCACCATGGTGCCCAGCCCGCGGTAACGGACCGGAAACGCCCCGGACCCCGTGGCCGTGATCGTGGGAAAGAGGATGGCGTGGGAAATGCCAAAGCCGACCGCCGGAAAGACGAACTGCCATTCGGCGCCCACCGGCAGGAAGAGAAGATCGCCCGCCGAGAGCACTGCCATGCCAATGAGCGTCATCGGAACCAGACCGATCTGTTCGGGCATCCGCCGGGTGGCCACGCGCGTGATGATCGCCGTGGGCGCGTAGACCCCGAAAAACAGCCCGATTCGCGCGATGTCCAGTTCTGCCGCATAGGTGCGTAGAAAGGTCGCCGGCAGCGCCAGGGCCGCTCCCACCGCAATGCCCACTACCAGCACCGTGCCCGGCTGGTAGCGCCGAACGAGTGCCAAGAGCGGCGCCCGCCGTCGCCGCCGTGAAGGCGCGGGCAGGCCCCGCGTCGCCAGCCATGCGAACCACATCGCGCCGATCGCCAGCAAACCGCAGACGACAAACAGCCGGTCGATCTGCCACCGCTGGACAGTTTGGGTGCCGCAGAGCAGGTCGCCCCACTGGGCCCCGATCACCATGCCCATGAACCCCGAGGTGCCCAGCATCCCAACCAGTTCCGCCATCCGCGCGATCGACACGCGGCCCGAAATGAACGTGATCGACGATCCGAAGATCCCCGCAATTGCCGAAAACAGGGCGATCCGCAGAAGGTAAATGGCTGGACCTTGATAGCTGCTGATTCCCAGATGGGCAAAACACACCAACGCAAACGCCGCAAGCGAACCGATCCACACCCGCGCCGGGCCATACCGGTCGATCCCCGAGCCAAGCGCGAATCGCATAAGCAAGCTGCCAATCATCCCCACGCCCACGATCCAGCCCAGATGAAACTCGCTGCCGCCCAGCAGCGTCACGAAATCGGCATAGCGATACAGCAAGGCCACCGCGATCGTGACCAGCGAATTCCCGAAATAGGCCATCCAGAACGGCATCCCATACGGGGTGCGTCGATCCAAAGCGGGTGCGGGAGGTTGGGCGGCGAGAGAATGCGGCCGGTCAGTCGGCCGCAGCGCCGGGCGCGAAGGGCAAATCATCGAAGTCGGCGGGAGGTTGCGTCAGAGCGAATTTCATCTATTGTAGTGAGACATTTTGCGGGTGCCAGTCAAACTCGGGTATTCTACTTGAGTTTTCTGCCCAGCAACCCGACGGAGGGAAACGGCACACCTCTCAGCTAGCCAGACAGCTTCCGTCAACCGCAGGTTCGCCGCCGATGGCACGCTGGAATCCTTCCCACGCGCCGAAATCGGCGTTTCCGCGTGCTTTGCCGTACCAGAGCAAGACGATGTCCAGCGCCGAAAAGACACTAGTGACCGTTGCCACCTACAACGAAATCGAAAACCTGCCCAGGCTGGTTGAGGAAATCTTTCACTATGCCCCCGAGGCCGACCTCCTGGTCGTCGACGACAACTCGCCGGACGGGACTGGCCGCTGGTGCGACGACCAGTCCGCCCACGACCCGCGGGTCCACTGCCTTCACCGCCATGGCAAGCTCGGCCTGGGCACCGCGACCATTGCGGCCCTCCGCTACGCTATCGACCACGGCTACCAATACGCCCTCAATATGGATGCCGACTTCAGCCATCCTCCCGATCGGATACCCGCGCTCCTGGCGGGCATAGACCCTCCCGACGGTCGGCCGGTCGACGTCATGATCGGCTCCAGGTATGTTGCCGGTGGAGGGATCGAAGGCTGGCCTCTTCGGCGCCACCTCATGAGCCGTGGGGTGAACGCCTACGCCCGCTGCCTGCTCGGCCTGAAAACGAAAGACTGCAGCGGCGCATTCCGCTGTTATCGGACCTCGGTCCTGGCCAGGCTCGACTTCGCCGCCATCCGGTCGCGCGGCTATGCCTTTCAGGAGGAGATCCTCTGGCACTTGAAACGCGCGGGAGCGCGTTTCGGCGAGGTCCCGATCACCTTTACCGACCGACGCCTCGGCCAGTCCAAAATCAACGCCAAGGAAGCTGTGGCCGCCTTGGGCGCCATCCTCGCCCTCGGTTTCAGAAACTGGACGGGCCGGTCGTAACCGTGCGCATTCGCCGGCCCTTGGTCTTCCGGCGGGTCGTCGACTTTTCTTGAAATCCCGCCTCTCGCCCCAAGAATTCTGTTGAAATTGGGCCACCCGGCAGTAAATTCTGACCACAGTTGGACCAAAGGACTACAATGATTAGTGTTGGCATGGGTTCTGCGCGTTGAGCTCGATGGTTGCGTGAGGATGTTCCGGTTGGGCTGCTTCTTTCGGGCCGTTTCCGGCCGGGGCGGTGTCTGGCAGGTTTGTTCGACGCGCAGTGGAAAAAAAAGGAGGAGGTACTCAGCATGAACTTCGTACCTTGGAAAACCAAACCGCGCGAAGGCGTTTCCGTTCCGACCTCACTGGCGAACTTGCGGTCGGAGATCGACCGCTTGCTGGAAAACTACGTCCGCGAGCCGCTCAGCTCGCTGGAGTGGCCTTTCGGCGCCCAGCGCGGTTGCATCCCGCCGCTCGACCTGGCGGAAAACCCCGAAGAGGTCGTCGTTCGGATGGAAGTCCCGGGGCTTGACCCCAATGAGATCGAGATCACTTTCTCCGGCGGGCAGCTTGTGCTGGCAGGCGAGAAGCACGACGTGACCCAGACCGGCGGCAGAGACTTCTACCACACGGAGAGCCGTTTCGGCCGTTTTCGACGCGCTATCCCTATGCCGCAGGTGATCGATCCGGAACAGATCGAAGCGGAGTATGTCAACGGCGTGCTCACGGTCCGGTTGAAGAAAGCGGCTTCCACCCCGCCGAAACGCATCGCAGTCAAAGTGCGGGAGGGCGAAGCCGTCCAGACCGTTCCGTCTCCGGCCGCGGCAGGTGTGTGCGACGAGGGAGAGTAACCCTGCCGGGCAGCCCGTCTGTTTGCGGGTCAATCCAGAGGGAGGCTGACCGTGCGGCCCGCTTCGGCCGCAGAGCGGTCGATGGCCAGGCAGATCTCGTGGCTGTAGCAGGCGTCGGCCAAGCCGCTCGCCGTCCTGGCAGTTTGCTCGGCCTTTTCCTTCACCGCGACCGCAGCCACCACCTACCGGCAGACGATTGACGCTCGCGGTCCGGGCAGTTTGCTCGGCCTTTTCCTTCCCCTTTTCCCCTCCCCCAAAGGAGGCCGCGGCTTCCGTTGGAACCTCGAAGCCTCCCAAGGAAAAAGGTAGGGCAGCCGAGCGGCCGCGGTGGTAGGATGGCGGCAATGAAATCACGTTGTCCTGGCCCAGGGAGTCACACTCATGAACCGCCGCCGCGTTGCTGTGTTCGTATCGCTGCTGGTTTGCCTCTTCGCCATACATGTCGGTCTTGCCGACCAGCCGGCCATCGACCCTCTCCTTCGGACCGTCGATCTCAACATCGGGCAGCAAGCCGAGGTGAGACTTTGCGATGGTTCGACGGCCGCCGTGAAACTCGTGGCTTTGGAGGAATGCCGCGACACGCTCCGCAATGCGGTCCGCGAAGCGAGGGCAACCATCGAGGTGAATGGCGAGCGGGCGACGCTCGTCGCCGCGTACTACCGATTGCCGGTTACCGTGGGCGGCGTGCAGATCGATTGTGCGGCAACCAAGGGCATCACCACGCCGGAACAAAACCCCTGGGCCCTGGACGCCGATGCGCGGTTTCGCCTCTGGCCCGCCGGTTCGCCCTGGATCCGCCCCGGCACATTCGTCTACCCGGCCAAACAGAAGTGGTTCGCCAGCGACACGCAGATGGCCAATGATCCGGTGTACATCGACGGCGGCGAAATCCCTTCCAACAAGACGATCTACTATCACTGGGGTCTGGACATCGGCGGCTCCGAAGCCCAGGTGGAGGTGGTCGCCGCGGCCGACGGTGTGGTTCTCTCGCTGGGGAACAAGGTGGATGTTAGCGTGGAGGAGTCGTCGCCGGTCCGGCCGCGCTACGACGTGATCTACCTGCGCGACGACCGCGGCTGGTACCACCGCTACAGCCATCTGCACACGATCGAGCCGTCGCTCAAGCTCGGCCAGCGCGTAAGCATGGGGCAGAAGATCGGGCTGCTGGGAAAGGAGGGAGGCAGCGGCGGCTGGTCGCACCTGCACTTCGACCTCTCGGCCATGCAGCCCAGCGGCCGCTACGGCATCGTCGAAGGGTATGCTTTTCTCTGGCAGGTCTACCACCAGTCGCACAATTCTCCCATCGAAGCCGTGGCCCGGCCACACCAGCTTGCCTGGACCGGCGACGCGGTCACGCTCGACGGCAGCCGCTCGTGGTGCCGTCGCGGGCCGGAACATATCCGCAGTTACGAGTGGACGTTCTGCGACGGTACGACGGCGACCCGCCCGAAGGCCGAACGCTCGTACGCCCGTGCCGGCATGTACACGGAGATTCTCAAGGTGACCGACGACGAGGGGCACGTCGACTACGACTTCGCCGTCGTTCAAGTCATCGCCCGCGAGCACCCGGACCTGGTCCCACCTTCGATCCATCCGGTGTACTGGCCGACGGAAGACCTGACTCCCGGCGAGGAGATCACGTTCAAAGTCCGGTCTTTCCGTCTCGAGCCCGACGAAGGCAACGAGACCTGGGACTTCGGCGACGGCACGCCGCCGGTCACCGTCCGGTCGGACGGCAATGCCGTCAAGCTGGCCAAGGACGGCTACGCAGTCACGACGCACCGCTACGAGAAACCCGGCGACTACCTGGTCCGCGTCGAGCGGACCAACAGCCGGGGCGAGACGGCGATCAACCGGCTGCACGTCCGCGTGGAACCGAGAGCGGAATGACGGCGGCGTGGGGGCCTTCGCAGTTCCGCCAGTACCGTCCGGCTAGTTCTCGTTCACTTCGTATTTTACCGCATACGCGAACCGCTCATTTTTCGCTCGCGATCCCCGGAACTGCACTGTCGTGCGGCCGTCCTGCTCCGACTGGAGCGTGGGGGCCGGCTCCGCCGAGACGAGTTCTGCCCCCTTCGGCAAACGGACCGTCACGTTGAAGCGGTTCTCCGGTTTGCTGTACATGAAGTCGCTCTGGTACTTCCAGACACCGTTCTCCCTGGCGGCGGCCTTCGGAGTCTCCGAAATCCGCGTGTACCGCATCATGCCGTTGGCGAAGACCGCATCGGTAAGCGTCACGTCGTGCCGGGTATGACCGCTGGTTTCGGTGATCTTGACGGGCATTTCTTCCCCTTGCGGGTCGACAAAACGGATCTTGGTGCCTTTCGGTGCATAGTAGGGGAATTCCTTGGACACAAGAAGACGGCTCTGGTAGGGGTGCTCGATTTCCGTCACACTGGTCGCGCTTCCGTCGGCCTCGAGGGTGACGGTGGTCGCGTCCACAAGCCACGCGCCTCCACGCGCGAACTCCCGAGCCGTCCACGAAGAAGTCGCGATGGCGGCGACCAAGCAGGCCGCAAACCAGAACCTGCGTTCCCATTTGGATGCGCCCCGCACGGGCTCGTATTGGACCGTCGGCCCGGCCGCGCGCTGGACGCCGGCTGCCTCGCCCAGCCGGGCCACTTCCAGGCGCAGCAGTTTCAGATCCTTGAGCACGGTCATCTTCATTGCGGCCATGGCGAACCAAAGCTTCATGAGGACGGTCGTTTCGTAAATCACCAGAATCACCACGGCGCAGCCGATCATGGTTTTGGTATCAGGAGCCGCCGCAAAGAAGAATCCACGGATCGCAGCGACCCCCAGTACGACGCATACCAGCGCATAAACCCAATAGACCCGCTCGGCGGTTCGCAGGTGACGAGAATACTCGGCGGATGCGTTTTCACGAAGCGACTCTTCCCACTCCGATCGCAACCGCGCGTTTTCCTCCAGGGCCTTTCGAAGTGTTTCGTCGTGTTCACTCATCGCCACTCTCCTCGAGAAACCGGCGTAATCGCTGCCGGGCGTAATGAAGTCTTGACTTGACCGTTCCTTGCGGAATCCCCAGAATTTCGCCAATCTCGGCTGTCGTAAACCCGTCTTCATAGCACAGCGACAGGATCGCCCGATCGCGGCCCGCCAGACCGGCCAAAGCTTCGCGGAGGTCGGCGTATTGCCGATCCGCGTGGTTGGCGCCGCTCTCCGCTTCGCGGCAGCGCTGCCCGTAGGCCTCGTCGGCACGGCGGATCCGCCGGCGGCAGCGAATCCAGTCGCGGGATTTGTTACTGGTGATCCGGTAGGCCCAGGCCGGGAACGCCGCCGGGTCGCCGAGCCGCCCGATCCGGCAGCTGATTACGATCCAGGCCTCCTGGAGCACGTCCCAGGCGGCCTGCTCGTCGTCCGTCAGACGCCAGGCGAGCCGCCAGAGACGGTCCTGCCAACGTCCGACCAACTCGGAAATCGCCTCAACAGCGCCTTCCTGGGCACGGACCACCAGCAGTTCGTCGTTGATCCGGTCGTTCGGGTTCATCGGCCATTAGGTCGCCCGGGAGCGGTGAACGGTTCAAGAGAAAAAATGCGTTTGAGAAGGATGCGGATTCTGGCTGGTGGTCTCGGGACTCGGTCGGTCCGGATTGCGGTTGGGACGGGACTTTCGCGATCCCGGCTAAAGAGGGAACGGCAAAAGGGCGACTTTCGCTTCTGGATTGTCGCAAACTGAGCTGTTGCAGTACACTACGGGCGGTAGGAAGGAATTGGTGTCGGCTAAATGATCTTGGTCGATTTGGGAAGGAACTGTAGGGGACGCCCTCCGTGGCGTTCCGGGAATCGGCGTTCGGCGTCCGCGACAGTTCCAGAACGCCACGGAGGGCGTACCCTACTGCCAATCGTGAGACCTTCCAGAATCGTGCAAGGCTATTTGCTCCGTCAGACTCCAGGACGATGACCGAACCTTCCAGGACGCGAGAACAGGCTATCGACCTTGCGGTGGCGTTCTTGAAATCGCGTGGTATCGTTTATCACGAGCTGGGGACCGCCGTTTACCGGAGCCGTGAGAGCTTTGATCGCATTGCTACCAGGTTGCGAGACGACTTTATCGCCTCCGATCCACGACGCCTCGACTCGGTAAAACGCAAGGAGTTCTTGCGGGAGTTGGGCGTGATTCAGGGAAGGTGGCGGCCGCATTGGTCGGTAGGGGTTATCTATCATCCGATGACTGATGATCTGAATCCACACGTCATAATCTACGATGATTCGGACGAGGCTGTGCTCGAATAGCGGGCCACGGCCAACATCGCCCGGCCGCTAAACCCTGGCATCCGTGCCGGAGATGCCTCCAGCTTGTGCCAACCGCGGCGGCGTAGGATGATGGGGTGTTGGGACTTTGACTAAGTGGCCGACATCGGCGTCGCCGGTACGCTCCGTTGGGCAGGCAAGTGAACAGCAACCCATACAAGTCGCCCGAGGCCGAACTACCGAGTCCACGGTGTCTGGCACCGAAGATGATGGGAGTTCGACACCTGTACGCAAACACGGCCTTATTTGGGCTTGCGGAGATTGTTAGCATGACACTGGATGGGCTCTACGTGATGCTCGGACAGCCGCAAGATAGCGCGTTCGATTCTGTCGCCCTCGTTTTGGGTTTGATGCTGATCGTGGCAATCTACTTCGTAAACTGGCGATTGACGTACACTGATCGGTGGTGGCTCCGTTTAGTCGTGGCAATCGGAGTCGCCACGGCAGCGATCGCAATCGTGATTATACCACACAACCTGTTCGGAGTTTGGTTCCATCTCCGCATCGGCGGCACATTATAGCTTCGATGCCCAACAGCGGGCGGCCGCAGGGCGTGCCACCTTGGGCGTGGTGCAACCGGCGGCAAGTTTGGTAGAATGGCTGGTAGTTGACAATCTTAGCCTCAGACACGGGGGGCGATGGACGTGCAGACCGTTGGACGAACACGGCAGAAGGTATGACTGATCCCTGACGTGATTTGCGGATTGGAGACCGGGTTCGCATTGTCCGCTTCCCGACGGAATGGGATCAGCCCGGGAATGTTGTTCCCCCGTGCACTCATTGGTCAGTAGTCGGCTCCGAGTCAGCGAAGTTGATGATTGGGGGCCTCCGTGTGCTCCAGGAAAAGTAGCAGGCACGCTCCGCCGTGCCGTCCGCAGTGTCTCGATCGAGCATCAATTCGCGACCAGCCTCCGTAGCGGAATGGATGTATCCTGATCATCTTCGCGGACGGCACGGCGGAGCGTGCCTGCTACTTTCAGGACGGGGAGCAGTATCGTCGCTGCGGCCGATCGGCTTACCGCATGTTCATTGGGTCCACGTCGACGGCGAATTCCACGTCGCGCGTTTTGGGAAGCTTTGGCAGCGAGTGGCGCCAGAGGTCGCGGATCGACTCAAAGTCGTCGCCGCTGAGCTGGAAGTGATAGCGATAGTTGTCCTTGATCTTGGCGACCGGAGCCGGGCCGGGGCCGAGGACCCGCACGGTGGAGGCCGTCGCATGCGCCACTGCCTTGACCACTTCCACCATCTCGTCGGAGTGATGCCGGACCGCTTCCTCCTCCGGCCCGCGGACGATCACGCGGACCAGCGTCTGGTAGGGCGGAAGCATCAGTTCGTGGCGGCGCTGGAGTTCCTCGGCGGCAAAACCAAGATAGTCGTGCTCGGAAGCCCGGCGGATCGCCGACTCGGTGGGCGACGTGGTCTGCACGTAGACGCGACCGGTCCGCTCGCCGCGGCCGGTCCGCCCGGCGACCTGCGCGATCAACTGGAAGGTCCGTTCGCCGGATCGGAAGTCGGGCTGGTGGAGGGCCGTGTCGGCGGAGATAACGCCGACCAGCGTCACGTTGGGGAAGTCGAGCCCCTTGGCAATCATCTGCGTGCCCAGCAGGATGCGGACCTCCTGCTTGCGGAAGGCATCCAAGGCGGCGTCGTGGCTGCCGGGGCGGCGCATGGAATCGCTGTCCATCCGCAGGCAGGGATAGTCGGGGAATTTCGTCCGCACCTCTTTCTCGAGCCGCTCGGTGCCGTTGCCAAGGTAGGAAATGCCGCCCCGACCGCAGCCCGGACAGCGGAGGATCGCCGCCTCGTGGCCGCAACTGTGGCAGAGCGAGACGTTGCGGCCTTTGTGATAGGTGAGCGTAATGTCGCAGTGCGGGCACTTGATCACGTAGCCGCAGCTTCGGCACCAGAGCGTCGGCGAGTAGCCGCGAAGGTTCAAGAACAGAATTACCTGGCCACCCTCGGCGAGCGTCTTCTGCATGGCCCGTTGCAGGGCGACGCCGATCGCTCCGCCGGGCCGGCACTGCGGATCGTTCCGCACGTCGACGATCACCACCGGCGGCAGAGGACGCTGCTCGATCCGCTTGGGCAGGGAGAGGAGTATGTCCAGGTTCTGCTGCGCCCGGCGCCACGACTCCAGCGTGGGCGTGGCGGAACCGAGCACCAGGGGCACGCCCTCCAGCTCGGCTCGACGGCGAGCGACTTCGCGGGCGTGGTAACGGGGGACGGTGTCTTGCTTGAACGACGTCTCGTGCTCTTCGTCGATCACGATCAGGCCGAGCTTGGGCGTGGGAGCGAAGATCGCGCTGCGGGCGCCCACCACCACCTGCACTTCGCCGCGGGCGATCCGTTGCCAGTGCCAGTGGCGCTCCGAGTCGGTCTGGTGGCTGTGGAGCACTGCCACGGAGTCGAAACGGGAACGGAAATGGCGAATGGTCTGTGGCGTGAGGCTGATTTCCGGCACGAGCACGATCGCCTGCCGGCCGCAGTGGACCACTTCGCGGATCGCCTGCGTGTAGACCTCCGTCTTCCCGCTGCCGGTCACGCCGTGCAAGAGGAGCGTCCGATGTTCCCCGCTCCGCATGGCCGCCACGATCGACAGGAAAGCCGCCCGTTGCTGCCCGGTAAGCTCGAGATCGCCGTGTTTCTCGACCGCGGAGGTTTCGGGGGTGAATTCCTCGCTCCGCTGGCTCGTCTCGACAACGAGCCCCTTGGTGCAAAGGGCCTTGACGGGACCGGGGCCGCAGTCGGCCTTCTTGATCAGTTCGTCGAAGCGGAGTGGCCCGTGATCGTCAAGCAGGACCCTCAACACGGCCCGCTGCTTCTCGGGAAGTTTCGCCTCCACCAGCCGCTCCGCCGCATCCGGAGCCGCCTCGACCAGTTTGACGAGCCGAGTGCCGGCATTGTGGCGGACCCCGGCAGGGACCACGGTGTCCAGCACCTGCCCCCAACTGCACAGATAGTGGTCCGCAATCCATCGCGTGAGCTGCAGCATGGTCTCCGACAAGAGCGGCTCGCGATCCAGGACCGCCTCGATCGACTTGAGCGACCGGCCGGTTTCGTCCGCGGGCCCCGTGCCGACGCAATAGCCGACCGCGCGCCGGTTCGCCTTTCCGAACGGCGCACGCACGCGCTGCCCCGGTCCGACCAGTTCCCGAAGGTGTTCCGGGACCAGGTAGGTGTAAACCGCGTCCATCGGTCGGTTGAAAACGATCTGCGCGACCAGCGACGACGCGGCGCCGGCAGGGCCATGACCGCCGTGCAGGCAGAACTCCCCCGGCCCTGGTTCGTTCAGCAAAGCTCGTTGCATGGGAATCCTCCTGGTTGACTGCGATGGATTCGTTGGTTCCTCGCGGCCGAAGGGGCTGCCCAACGGCCGAGAGTTGCAGCCTTCTTCCCATCCGAATTCTACCGGTTCTTCGATACATGGACAAGTGTTCAGAAAAATTCTTGGGCGAGAAATCCCTGGCGGGGCGCTTGCCTTGATCAACGAGGGAGGACCATTCAGACGGAAACGCCCCAGGGGCAATGGCAGGAAGGCAATTGCCTCGAAGAGGCCCTAACAGAACTCCGAGTGCCCTCACCCCCTGCCCCTCTCCCGAAGCGGGAGAGGGGAGTTGACGAAGGGGCTCTAAAGAGTGCATTTACGCCCCCTGTCGGTGCCAGCGTGCCTGGCTGGGGGCTTGACGTTGTCTTGGGGTGTGCTCTTATTTCCTTGACGCCCTTGTCGGGTCGCGGTGTCGTTTGGCCATGGTAGGGCTGGAGGTCGCGTTCCCTGTATCTGTCTCACCTGTAACACCCAGGAGGTGTACCCATGAAACTCCGATCCGCTTTCACACTGACGGTCCTGCTCGCCCTTGCCTCGGGCGCTCTGGCCGTTGGGCCCGGCGAGCAGCCTGGGCAAATGTCGATCACCGGGACGATCGTCAAGATCCATCCCAAGGGCAATCTGATCACTGTCGAGCCGATGTCCGGTGCACAACTTCAGACCCAACAGGCTGTCATCAAGCCCGGGAAAAAGAACGGCCCGGTCACGATCGCGGTCGATGGGCAGACCGTGATCCTCGGCGGCGGCAAAGGCAAGCCGATGCCCGGCAAGCTCGGAAAACAACCGCCGCTGGGCAAGGGGAAGCCGATACCCGGCCAGTCGAAAGCCCTCATGGCGGAGAGCGTAGCGGTCGAGGACGCTGCACCTCAGGAAGCGGCTGCCCCTGTTGAAATGGCGGCACCGGCGGAACCGGGCGCTCCGGCCGAAGCGGTTGCCGCGGCGAATCCGGCTGGCCCAGTAGAACCGATCGGCCCGCTGGCCCCGACGGAGTCTGCCCAGCCGGCGACGCTCGCTCCCGAGGCAGCGGCCCTCGTGGGCCCGCCACCGACAAGCCCCGCTCCCGAGGGCGCTGTGGTGCCGGCCGGTCCGACTGCCGGCCCCGGTCAGTCGATCGGTCCACCAACCGACCAGAGACAAGGCGGCAAGCCCCAGCAGCAGCCTCCCGTCGGCAAGCCCGGCAAACCGATCGGGAAGCAAAAGCCCGAACAGGGGCCCGGAAAGCCAATGGGCAAGATCCGCCCCTGGCTGGAAGGTCTGCAAGTGGGACAATTGGTCCAGGTGATCTACACTGGCATGCCGGCGCCGATCGGCCCCGGACAGGCAGTGCCCGGACAGTTTACCCCGGTTCAAGGAAAGCCCGGGCAGGCAGTGCCGGGCCAGTTTACTCCGGTTCAAGGAAAGCCGGGACCAGTAGTACCCGGCCAGGTTCCTCCGGTTCAAGGAAAGCCGGAGCAGGCCAGTCCCGGCCAGTTCACACCTCAGCAGCAGCCCCCAGGAAAGGCCAAACCGCCGCTGCCTGAGCAAGTCGCTCCGAAATCAACCAAGGCGGCTATCGGAGCCGAGCGCGGAGTGACCGTCGAAATGGTCGAGCCGATGGAAAGTCCGGCAACGCCGTTCCGCGCGATCAGCATCCGCATCCTCAGCACAATGGACCGCCCGATGCCGGCCCCGGCTTTCGGGCCGCCTACCGAGCCGGAACCGGCCGCTCCCGCCGAACCCGAG
>JABWBD010000229.1 GCA_013360685.1 Pirellulales bacterium | reverse complement strand
CACCAGCACAGCCAATGGTATTCACTGTTCAATGCGTTCAACGACGGTTGGTGTCCGGGAGAGCAGTACAGCAGCGCGGTGGTCGGCAAGCCCGAGTTCTACATGGACGAAATTCCCGATCGAACGTGGTGGGCGGAGTTTCATTCGCCCACGACCGGCGTGATCACATTCCTTCTGCCGGAGATCGGCCGCTTCAGCAAGGAAGAGCCCAAGGACCGCGGAGAGAGCGAATCGTGTCTGGCGGCAGCGCTGGCCTACGGCGTGCCGGTCTGGGCCGCCGTCGTCGAGCAACTCGACCAGCGGCACAAACAGGTCCCCCTGGGCCAGACGCGACATGACCAGCGGCCGCCAACGCGGATCAGACGCATCGAGCGCAAACTGCTGTGGAACGTCGGGAAGCGGCCGCCCCGATTGAACGAACCGCAAATCAACGACCTCGGGCGGCGTCTCCCAACCGCCGTCGGCGCCGGCCACGGACAAAGGCAGGCCGAACTTGCGGCTGTTGCCCAGCGCGCGGCCCTGCTGGTCGTAATAGGTGCTCGATGCGGATGATGCCAGGCAGTCTCATTCTCCCCGTCCCCCCGTCGCACCCAGACACTTCAGCACGACTGCGGCCACCGCGGCCCCTTGGGCTTCCTTGCCCTTCCCGCTGAAATGGACGCCGTCGCTGGAAAAGAACTCTGGATGCGGCTCAGCCAGCCCAAATAGATCATTGGTCGGGATGCCACGCTCCTGCATGATTGCGGCAGCGATCCGGTTTCTTGCCTTGACTCGTTCCGTCCGCTCGCTCGCTCGCGACAAGTTATTCGCTTCTCGCACCGGAGTGGTCGCGGCCCAGATCAGCTTCGCACCTGCTGCCTGTTTCTCGAAAGTCTCCATCAGCCTCAACAGCCCGTCCCGGTATTGGTCCTCGGTGTACCCCCAGCCGTGGAGACCATTGTTGAAGTGGATGACGGCGAACCGATACGGCTTCAGCAGAAGTTGCACTTCGTCGGCAAACCACGGATCCGAGACGCACTTGGACGTTGCCAATCGGGCACAGTACGCCTTGCCAGCCAGAGCTTTCTCAACTTCAGCAAAATACCCCTTGCTGATCGAGTCGCCCATGAGAAGCACTCTCGGCAAGTCGGTCTTGTCGGCGTCGGTAATCCAGATGTCGGCCCACTCGATCCGTTCCCGGATCGGCTCCTCGGCCAACACGACTTGGGTCAGGATAATGACCGGGAACAGTGCAGTGACGAAGTGTCTCATGCGGGTGGTCCTTGTGGTTGCTGGATGGACGACTCGCCAAGTGCCCCTTCTTGCCACTGGCGTGCTATCCTAGCTGGCCGAAGGTGGTTTGGATAGGGACCCGCTCCTCCCCATCATCCATGCGGATCGGCCGGGATGTAGGGGATCCGTCTTTTCCGAATAGCCAAACACTCCTTCTGCAGGACCGCTGCTTTCACGGCCAACGATTTTGCTGCGGGGAGCTACAAGCCGTCTGGCTGCCGGATGCCGGCGTGGTCGAGTTCTTCGATGCCGACGGCGGTCTGCTGAGGTCGGTCAGGGTTCAGCGGCACGAAGGCGCGAAGGCAGCCTAGCCCAGCCGCTCGGTAGCCGGAGTCCTGGGCAAGGCATTATCTGTCAGCAAAACGATCCTTTTTGTGCTGTTTGGATGCATTCGCCATGCCGGTTTGCATCGGCCTTGCGTCCATTCGGGCGCTCTTCTTCTCGAGATCGCCGGCAAACCGCCCGGAAAACAGGCGCGGTTCAAAATGGGGACAACCACCTCGCCTGGACGCGTTTCTCCGGGCGCACGCCGGTCTGGCACGGCGCCAGTCCCCGTTTTGAACCACGCCGGAAAACAGAGAACCGCCGCGGGCGCCGGCGCCGGAACGATGACGACCCGACACCAAGTATGCTAGAATTGCGGTCGGCAGACCATCGGGGGTCTGCTTCGCGCAGCCCACCTCGCATCACCAAGGCAACCGGGAGAGCACGAGAGCCATGGACGACGGTTCGACACGGTCCGACGTGCCCGAAACGTATTTTGCACCGGCCGGTCGAGATACGCCGGACGATATCGAGCGAAAACAGAAGGTTGTCCGCGCCAACCCTCTGTTGACTGAGGCGCTCAATGCGATTCCCGGCATGGTGATGATTCTGAATACGCATCGGCAGATTGTTGAAGCCAATCATGCCATGATGCAAGTCCTGCAGGTGACCGCCGAGGATCTGCTGGCGAAACGGCCCGGCGAGGTTGTGGGTTGTGTGCGGGTCAAGGAAGGTCCCGACGGCTGCGGGACCAGCCGCCATTGCGTCACGTGCGGCGCCGTAAATGCCATCCTGGAGAGCCAGAGTCAGAAAGCCCACGTCGTGCGCGAGTGCCGTATCCTGACGGAAGGGAACTCCGGCCCCGGCGCCATGGATCTGAGAGTGGCGGCCACGGCGATTGACGTTGACGGAGAAATGTTCATTGTCCTGGCGGTGGAAGACATCAGCCAAGCGAAACGGATCTCCGTCCTTCAGCGGACATTCTTCCATGACGTGCTCAACACGGCGGGCTGCATCTCAGGCTACGCCGATTTTCTGGCCAGGGAACATGAAGCGGTCGAAGAAATCTCGCGGTTACTCGTGCGGCTGAGCGACCAGTTGGTCGAAGAGATCAATGCCCAGCGAGACCTCGTCCTGGCGGAGGCGGGAGATCTCCAGCTCCAAGTGGATATGCTGACGACCTGGGACGTGCTCGAAGCGCTGTGTGCGCAGTATCGGAAAAGCCCCGTTGCCGAGCAGCGCGAGATCCAATTGCGCGAGGTTTGGAACGGAGTGATTTGGACCGATCGGCGGCTGTTGATGCGAATTCTGGGAAACATGCTCAAGAACGGTCTGGAAGCCACCACCCCCGGCCAAACCGTAGCCGTCGAGTGTCTGAACCAAGGGGAAGACGTGGTGTTTGCCGTACACAACCCGGGAGTCATGCCGACGGAAGTCCAGCTCCAGATGTTCCAGCGGTCGTTCAGCACCAAGGGGCAACCAGGCCGAGGAATCGGCACCTACAGCATGAGGCTGCTTGGCGAGCAATACCTCGGCGGAAAGGTTGACTTTGTAAGCCGGGAACCGGACGGGACCGTGTTTACCTTGACCATCCCCAAGACGGCCCCCTTCATAAGGAACTCCGATCACCTTCACCCCTCGTAAGGGTGGATGTTCTGTTCCACGCCGTTCTGAAATCGTGGTGTAGAATTTGCTAAGGTGATCGGCAGATACGGATTTGGGTAGCAGCGTCTCTCCGAGACGCTGAAATCCGAGTCTCGGAGAGACTCGGCTCCATGTTCCTTGGTAAGTCCGTTTCTGGCGCTCGCCGAAACGCCTTGTGAGCGTCGGCAATGGTTGTCACCGGATGGCCCACGATCGGCCATTTGTCCACGATATTCGATACGGACCAAGAGCATGCGGACGGCACGGCATTCTGCTGCGGCGGCCTTCATGGCCGGGTGGCTATTGGTGGAAGTTGGAATGGCCGCGAGGCCGGATTTGCAAATCCACCACCCTTTGCATCCGGTCTTGAAGCGGGCCCGGGATCTCTTGGAGCGGATGGAGACGATTGAGGACTACACGTGCACGGTCGTGAAACGAGAGCGGATTGCCGGCGAGCTTGGGGACTATGCCTGGATCTACCTCAAGCTCCGCCACGAACGGCCCACCGCCGGTTCGACGGAGCCGCCACTGGCGGTTTACCTGCGGTTTCTTGGGCCGGAGGAGGTTGCCGGGCGAGAGGTGATCTACCGGCCGGATGTTTACGGTCGGAAGATGATCGTCCGGCGCGGGGGACCACGTTTCGCGTACGTCACCACCTCGATCGCTCCGGATGGTGATCTGGCCATGCAAAACAGCCGGTACCCACTCACCGAGATCGGCCTGAAAAACATGCTGAAACGCCTGATCGAAGTGGGCGAGCAGGACGCTCAGCGCGGCGAGTGCGAAGTCGAATACTTCACCGGCTCCAGGATCGACGGCCGGACCTGCACCGCGATTCGCGTGACCCATCCGGTCCGCCGCTCGTATTTCCGCTATCACAAGGCCGAGATCTTTCTCGACGACGAGTTGCAGGTACCGGTCCGTTTCGCTTCCTACGGCTGGCCGGAAGAGGAAGGGGGCGAGCCGCGGCTGTTGGAAGAATATACTTTCACGGACGTCCACCTCAACGTGGGCCTGACCGACCGCGACTTCGATTACCGCAACCCGGAGTACGGCTTCCGGAAGGACTACCAGCCGTAGCGCGGTCGAACGGGCGGTGGAGGAGAACGGAGTGTAGTAGCGATGGAGCAAAGGAGTGTTGAATCCGCGTGCGCATCACTCCAGTGCCCCATCGCCCCATTACCCCACTCTCAATGGAGCCGTTGGCCCGGCTTCGCGCCTTCGTCGGGAGAGAGGAGGTAAATCTCGCTCCCGCCGGGACCGGATGCGACGACCATCCCTTCGCTCATGCCGAACTTCATCTGGCGGGGAGCCAGGTTCGCCACGCAGACCACGAGCCGCCCGACGAGCTCTTCGGGCTTGTAGGCGCTCTTGATGCCGGCGAAGACCGTTCGCCGATGCTCGCCGCCGAGGCTGAGGATGAGCTTCAACAGCTTCTTGGCCTCGGGGACCTCTTCCGCGGCAACCACGCGCGCGATCCGCAGGTCGACTTTGGCGAAGTCATCGATGGTGCACTGGGCGGCCAGGGGTTCGGCTTGGAGCGGCTCGTCGCCGTCCATCCACTGCGCCGCCGGTTTTTCGGCTTCGGGGGCCGCTACGTCTCGGGTATCGTCGATCATGGCATCCACCTGTTCGCGTCTGACGCGGGTCATCATGTGTTCAAAGCGGCTGACCGGATTGCCCAGGAGCGGCCGCTTGGATTCGTCCCAGTGCCGGATGGGTTGGTTCAACAGTTCGCCGGTCTGGCGGGCCAGTTTCGGCAGGACCGGGGCCAGGTAGACGGCCAACTGGCGGAAGAGGTTCAGGCCGATCGTGCAGGCATCGCGGAGTTCGTTGGCCTTGGAAGGATCCTTCTTGAGGTTCCAAGGAGCTGCTCGTTCGACGAATTGGTTCGCGCGATCGCCCGCGGCCAGAATGAGCCGCATCGCCCGGTTATAGTCGCAGGCTTCGTAGGCATCGGCGATGGCGTCGCCGTCGCGGGCCGCCTGCTCAAACAGGCCGCCGTCGTCCGGCCATGCCTCGGCCAGTCCGGTTTCCTCGGCGAAGCGGGCCGTGCGGCTTGCGAGGTTCACCACGTTGCCGACCATGTCCGCATTGACCTTGGCGACGAACTCGTCGAGGTTCATGTCGAGGTCTTCGACCCGGAGCGTCAGCTTGGAGGCGTAGTAATAACGGAGGTATGACGGGTCGAGTCGCTTCAAGTAGGTCGAAGCACGGACGAACGTCCCCTTCGACTTCGACATCTTTTCTCCGTTGACGGTCAGGAAGCCGTGGATATGGACCATCTTCGGCAGGCTGTAGCCGGCCGTCTTGAGCATCGCCGGCCAGAAGAGCGTGTGGAAGTACGTGATGTCCTTGCCTATGAAGTGGTGGATCTCGGTCTTGTCGCTCTTCCACCAATCGTCGAACTGTTCGCCGTGCCGCTTGCACCACTGGAGCGTGGAGGCCATGTAGCCGATCGGCGCGTCGAACCAGACGTACCAGTAGTTGCCCGGCGAGTCCGGGATCTCGAAGCCGAAATAGGGGGCCGGCCTGGAGATGTCCCAGTCGCGGAGCGGTTCGCCGAGGAAGTGGCCCTTGAGATAGTTGGCGACCTCGGGCTGCAGGTGGTCGCCGCTCTGGGTCCACTGGTCGAGAAAGCTGCGGAGCTGCTCGATCTGGACAAAAAGGTGCAGAGCGCTGCGGACTTCCGGCGTGGCGCCGGAAAGCGTGCTCACCGGATCGATCAGATCCGTGGGGCTGTACGTATGTCCGCAGCGGTCGCAGCTATCGCCGTACTGTTCGGGCGCTTTGCAGAAGGGGCAGGTCCCCTTCACAAACCGGTCCGCGAGGAAGGTGCCGGCAACCGGATCGAACAGTTGCGTGACGTCCTTCTCGATCACCAGGCCGGCCTTGCGCAGGGCCTTCCAGAACTCCGCACACAGTTGGCGGTTTTCCGGGCTGTGCGTGCTGCCGTAGTTGTCGAACTCGATGTCGAATCCGGAGAAATCGTCGACGTGGGCCTTCTGCATCCGGCCGATCAGTTCTTCCTCCGAGATGCCTTCCTTGCGGGCGCTGATCATGACGGCAGTGCCGTGCGTGTCGTCGGCGCACACATAGACGCATCGGTTCCCTCGCAGCTTCTGGAACCGCACCCAGATGTCGGTCTGGAGGTATTCCACGAGGTGGCCGAGGTGAATGTGGCCGTTGGCGTACGGCAATGCGCTGGTTACGAGGATCCGTCGCTCTGTCATGGTTTGCTTTTCCCGATGGCGATTACCGGCCTGCACGGGCCCAGGGGAAAACGGTCCGGCGGGCGGCTGTTTTTCTGAGACTGCCTATTGTAGCCGACGGATCCCCGTCGGGGAGGGCCAAATCAGAGACAGCCGCTGGGGCAGGGCGGTTCGGCAAGGGCCTTGGCTTCGGACCGTGACCAGGCCCGGAAAACAAGTCTGCACCGTCCGAAAGGTGGGGGTTCAGAATTGTACCGAAGGCAAGGCAACGACGAGCCGGCGGTTCGCTCCCTTGCTGACAGCCCACATACCTTCGGACTGGTTCGTCGTACACTCGGAGAAGCAAGGCGAATTGATGGATTTGCTCAAGGAACTCGGTTTCGACATTGCGGATACGTTCCGCCGTTGATGGTGGTTGAACCGGCGAGGGGTGGCGGCTCCGGACGGTCTTGGATCGACCGACTGAACTGGTCCGAAAGCACGGGCCGTGACAACGGCTGCCGAGACGGTCTTGCCGAGAAGCCTGGTGCGTTTACGCGGAGATTGCCTCGCGCTCCATCTGGACTTCGGAGATGGGATATCCGGCTCGCTCCACATCGGTTACCGCTTTATCCCGTACAGCCATGCACATTACCAACTAAGGATCTCGCGTTACAGCGAGACTTTGCCTTGGCGTCCGAACACGTCGTGAGAAGAGGAGGCGTCAAAGCGGGAGTGATTGTCGAAGCCGGAGCAGCAATTGGTGGCGCTCACGGGATCGCAGGCATCCACGTTCGACGTCTTCAGGAAAACCCTCAGCCGCTCGCGGTTCCCCAGGAGCGGGATCATCCACCGTAGGTGGTCCGTGCCGCTCAGGTTGGAGGACTCGTAGAAGTAAAGACCTCCCACGCCCGAGTCGAGCAGGCCGAGGCCGCGCTTCATGACGGCGGCAGCGTTTCTCATCGTGTTGGCGTTGATGCCGCCCCACACGGGGATGCCGTGGCGGCGGCCGATCTCGACGTACGGCCGCACGTCGTGGCTGCCACGCCCGCCGAAGTCCTCGAGCGGTTCCAGTTCGAGGCGGTCAAGGAGCTTCTCGCGGCACCAGGTCTCGACGTCGAAGCCCTGCGCCATGCTGTAGAACATGCCCGCCGATGGGATTCGCACGATGACGGGAATCTCGCGCCCCGTGTGCCGCCGGATCGGTTCGAGCCGTGTCTTCAGCTCGCGAAGGGCCTCGGTAAAGAACCCTGCTCTCCACCGGATCCAATCCTCATAGGCTTTGCTTGCCGAGGCGTCGATGGTCTGCGGATCGATGCCCGTCTTCTCCTGGTAGGCGGCCGCCATCCGGGGATGGTAGCCGAGCATGGGCGGCTGGCGGACGCCATCCACCAAGAGGCCGTCGGTTTTTCTCTCCGCAAGCTCGCACAGGATATCCACGCGCTCCTTGCGGACCTCCGGGAAGAAGTAGCAGATCGTCGAGCCAACCGGCTTCGAAGCCTGCTTCCGCCATTCATGCCACTCGGGGTGCGAGGCGAACCACTCGGACATGAAGACGCCGCCATACGCGGGGCCGTAATGGCGCTGCATGGCGAGCCACGGTTGCAGGCAGACGCCGTAGCGCTGGCAATGCTTCTCCACTTCGGTGAGCGTGCAGAATTCGCTCGTCAAATGAGCCCAAGTCCGAAAATGGGAATACTCCTCCAGCACGCCTGGGCGAAGCTTCTCCAACGGGACGGCGGGAAAGCGCGTGGCCTGCGGCAGCTTGCTCCTGAAGTAGAGGACGCCCCGACCGACGGCCCACTGGAGGTCGTGGATGCCCAACTCGCTGTGTGTCTTGACCAGGGCTTCAAACTGGTCCACAGCCACGCGCGGTTCGGTGCCCGGATAGAAGTAATCCAGCCAGTCGCACACTCCGGCGAGGCGAGTGGGAGGGTGCGATGTCTCCTTCTCGAAGACCGCGACCGACGCCGCCGTAACCGGCACAAGACGCAGGGAAACGATGCCTTGCCCAGCGGTGCCAGACTGATAAATCGCGAGATTGCCATCCGTCATGTCCGTGGCGACGACGAATTGCTCGCCCCCGAGGCTAGCGAAGCCCGCATGAGCAACATGCCCGATTCGCCGCACGATGGGGTCACGTCCAGCCTTCAGATAGCAGTTGCCGACCGCTTTCGCATAAATGGCGTAGTGTCCCGCGAGTCGGGGCCCCAGGGCCAACGGTGCGGCTCCCACGTCGCCGGTCCCGACCAGTTGTTTATCCACCGTCCATTGGGTCGCATCCGAGTCATGTGCCCACCGCGCCACGGCATCCTTGAAATCGGAGATCGCCACCTCCTCGCGTTCCGAATCCCGTTGGAGCACCCACGGCGAGAGCGGCGAGATGCGGACCTCCGAGGCATCACGCGCGGTGCGGCGATACACCAGGCGCGGGCCCTCGCGATGGGACGTGCCGGCCACGGCGGGTTGCAGTTCGATGCAATAATCGCCCTGGGCGAATTGCGACACGCCGATCCGTTCGGTCGACCGTCCGGGGCCAACCATCACCTCGCGTTCCAGCACCTTTGCGCCGTCGCTGACGCGGGTCAGGACCAGCTTCGCCGCCACCGGCGCCATTGCCAGGCCCGCTTTCTGGCCGAATTGCACGCGGAAATCGTCAGGCTGGACGAGAACGGCCCAATCCAGGGCCAGCACGAACGGCGGGTCCATCGGGCGTCCTTGGTCCTCGTTCGTGATGACCCACGTTGCGCCCGTTTGATCGCTGTTGTAAACGTGCCGGGCCACATCGCCGATCCAGAGCGCCTCGGACTCCGCGCTTCGTGCCGGCCCCTGATAGAAGTCGAACGCCACCGATTCCGTCGCTGCCGACGGATCCACAACGGTCAGCTTGAAACGATACCCGCGCCGATACACCACGCCGTGCTCGAAATCGTATTCAGCCGGTGCGGCAAACGCCCCCAAATCGAAGACGATTTCCCGATCCTTCGCGGTCGCGTGGATTCGCTTCGCATCGGTCCTGCCATCGGGCAGCGTCCTCACCAGCGTGGCGGTGAGTTCCTGCGTGTCCAGCGCGGTCCACTGGAGGGCGAGGTGGTTTGCCTTTCCTGGATGGATGGCATAATACGGCGCGTCGGATGCGCGCCCGGCACCGTTGACGGAGACTGAGAACGCCGAGGCATCCATTCCGGACGCAGGCGCATCCAGCAACACCAGCAGCAGGGCGGCAAGGAGGGAGGCGATGGGCTGTGGTTTCATGGTCACGGTTCCTTTCTCATCAAGAACGTTTTTCCGGCACCTCGGTGCCTTCCACGACCACCCGGAAGCCCACGTCGTAGACTTTCTGCCAGGGCTCATAAGCGCGGCGGACGGAGGAGCCGGCGTCGGCAGGCCGATCGGCCCACGAACCGCCGCGCGCGATACGCCGCTCGGAATCGGCTTCAACGTTCCGACCGTCATCATCGCGGTAGGGATAGGGGCGATAACTGCTGCGCGTCCATTCGCTGACGTTGCCCACCATATCCCTCAGCCCCCAGGCGTTGGCCTCGGTTTGGGCGACATAATCGACGACGAACCACGGGTCGCGGAAACGCTCATCGTGCAGGGGGAAGTTCATCTCCGGCGGATAAGGGTTCCGCCGCTGCAGCACGCTGGGACCGTCGTAACCCATGGCGTACCAGCGGAGCGCCTGGTCGGCCAGGTTGGCGAACCGGCCGAAGTCGGTCTCCATCGTGCCGTAGAAAAACTGCGTCTCGGCACCCGCTCGGGCTGCCCATTCCCATTGCGCCTCGGTGGGCAACCTCACCGCTAGTCCGGTTTTCGCGCTCAGCCAGCGGCAGAATCGCTGGGCTTCCGACCACGACACGCGGGCCGCCGGCTGATCGGGGTGATTGGCGATGTGGCCCGGCACGACGCGATCCAGAGAGTGCATGTCGATGTACCGCGTGTCGTGCCGCGGATCGAACAGGGCGTACTGGCCGTTGGTCACTTCGGTGACCGCCATCCAGAAGGGCCGATTCACCTGGACCACTGACCGCGGCCGCTCATCCGGGGCGCCGTCCAAGCTGCCCATCACGAATTGGCCGGCGGGAATCCACGCCAGAGACAGCGTCACGCCGCCGCCCATGTCGATCGCCTTCCGGGCTCCCGCGGGGTTGGCCTGTTGCAGCAGGCTTGCTTCCGAGGCCGAGAAGGGGAACCCGGCCGCTGTCAGGCCGTCGGGCTGGACCGGCTGCTGCGGCGGCGGAGCAACGAACGAGATCGGCGTGCGGTTGCGGAACTTTTCGGCCGCTGCCGCGAATTCGCCTTCCGGATCATCGTCGTTGTTGGCAAACTTCCGGGCCAATTCGCACCGCCGTTGCCGCTGGTCGCAGTCCTGGAAGGACGGAGGATTCCAACTGCCGGCGCGGGGCACGTTCAAGTCGATCCAGGCATACAGCCGGTCCCGCGCTTCGCGATTCATCGCGGCCAACTGCACGCCGTGATGCCCCTTTTCCAACATCTGGATGAGCGCGCTCGTCGAGGCGTGGTATTCCATCGGATTCAGCAACGCCATGTCGGCTTCCACGCCCGGCCGGTGGACGTACGGGTGGAGCGTGTTATAGGCGGTGTCGGGATCTTTGAAGCAGGGATTGCTCCGCGGGCCGACCGTGGCCGGCTGGTCGTGGCAGCCGAGGCAGTATTGTTCCAGGACGGGAAAGACCTCGTGGGCGAAGTTAAACGGCCGCGGATCGCCGTACCAGGGCTGCAGGGGTTCCGCGCCGCGGCCCTGGGCCAGGTTGCGGCGAGCCGGCAGCGTCTCGCGCCGCTGTTCGTGACAGCCGACGCAGGAAACCAATTCGCCCGGCATGCCCACCAGCCAACTGCGCATGAGCTGCACGGCGCGGCCTTCGGAGTCCAGCGGCTGGATCGAGACGGGCGTGTTGGCCGGGATCTGGAAGAAGGCCGAGCCGTCCGGTTCGACCGCGGCCGTGCCGAGCACCCGCTTCATGTCCCAGCCGGCTTGCGTGCCGACCAGCGGAAAACCGGCCTTGGCGTTGTAGCCGAAGTGGTACGAAAAGACCCGCAGACTTTTCACCGTGCCCTGCGGCACGCCCTGCAAGCCCGGGCCGCTGTAGATGTCGGCGATATGCACGTCGGCCGTCCGCGACGCGAGATGGACCCGGTCGGGGATGACCGGCGGCCGGGGGCGGGGCGCCAGCAACTGCGGCTCGAACAGTCCCGCGTCTTCGATTTCCGCGATCAGGGTCGCGTTGTCGAACACGTCCACCAGGTAGATTCCCCACAAGCTTCGCTCGGTGGGCTTCATCGAGACCAGGAAATACTTGCTGCTGAGCGGATACGGATGCGTGGTCAGCGCCGGCCGCTCCTTGCGGTACACGTGCCCGATGATGGCGTCGCACACCGTGCCGGCCACGGTCTGGCCGCGGCCCGGAACCAGTTGCACGAAGCCGGTTTGTGCAGCCGGCAGGATGTCCGGCGTCACCGCGATCGGCTCGCCCTCGACGCCCCACTGTTTCGACTTCGGGCGGAAGCGGAACGGATAGGCGCCGGCCAGCCCCGGATCGAGGATTGCCATGCGGCCGCAGTCGCCGAAATCATGGTGCCCGCTGATGATGCCCGCGATCCGCGTGGGATGGTCCGGGACCGGCCTGGCAAAGCGAAACGCCGTGGGGAACCAGGAGTTGCTGCCGTGAAACGCCAACTGCCCCGTGCCGTCCGGATTCATGGTCATCCGGCGCCGCGAGAAGTAGTGCGGAATGTCGCTGTACTCCCAGCGCTGGTACAAAACCCGCCCGTCGTTCAGCACCGTCGGATCCGCATCGCTGTCCTGCTCGAACGTCAGTTGCCGCAGCGACCTCGTCGCCGGGTCCAACAGGTACAGGTTGGCCACCTGCCCCTGGCCGTCCAAGCACGGCAGCCCGATGTAGCAGCCCGTCGAACACAGTACGATCCGCCCGTCGGGCAGGTAGCAGGCGTCGAAGTAGTCCAGATCCGGGTAGTCGGTGGGAGTCCGTTGCACGAGGCCGCTGCCGTCGCTCCGCACTTCGAAGACGGCCCAGCGGCCGTTGGCGTCGATGCTGGAGAACAGCATGCGGTCGGCGGGGAAGTCCAGCCGGACGTCGCGGACGATCTGGTCGGCGGAGGGCTTGTACAGCCGGTCGATCCGCGGCCGGCCGCGGAGGTTGGACAGCACCGCGATCTCGTTGTCCCAACCGTTGCGCGGCATCGAGGTCTGGTTCTGGAAGTTGTGCGCTACGAAGCCGGCGTCGGAACTGGCGATGGAGCTGGGGATCAAGAGGACGATGTTGTACCGATGGCGGGACCAGCTGGCGGAACGGGGTGAAGACGCTTTCCGGCGCAAACCGGGTCCGCGGAAGAGCGAGGAGAGGAGCGAACTGAGCCGATTGAGGCAGGAGCTCAAAGAAGTTAAAGAAGAGCGGGATATTTTAAAAAAAGCGGCGGCGTACTTTGCGAAGGACCTCAAGTAAAGTACGCGTTCATCCGTGCGGAGAGGGAGAATCACGAGGTCCGAGTGATGTGCCGGGTGTTGCAGGTGAGCGCGAGCGGATACTACGGATGGATCAGAAGGCCGGTCAGCCGCAGGGTTGAATCGAATCAACGGTTGGTCGCAGAGATCAAGCGCGTTCACAGGGAATCGAGGGAAACATACGGTTCCGTGAAGACGTGGAGAGCTCTGAAGGGCGAAGGGATCGCGTGCGGGAAACACCGTGTGGCGTGCCTGCGGAGGATGAACGGGATAGAATCGCGGCGACGGAGACGGTTCAAGCTAACGACGCGGTCGAAGGGCCTGCAGTGGGTGGCGCCCAACGTGTTGAACCGGCGTTTCGAGGCAGGGCGTCCGAACCGGGTATGGGTGGGCGACGTGACGGCGATCGCGACGCGGCTGGGGTGGTTGTATCTGGCGGTGTTGCTGGATTTGTATTCCCGCAAGGTGGTCGGCTGGGCGATGTCGGAGAGGATCGACAAGCGGTTGGTGTTGGACGCGTTGGAAATGGCGATTGTCCGCCGCCAGCCGGATTCGAAAGTGTTGCACCACACCGCTCGCGGGGCTATCTACGGTTCGGACGAGTACCGCGAAAAGCTGAACGCGCATCGGTTGACTCCCAGCATGAGCCGGAAG
>JABWBD010000006.1 GCA_013360685.1 Pirellulales bacterium | reverse complement strand
GGTGGGCACGGCGGCCGCCGGCGACGCCGCCCGCCCCGGCGCCGGTCCCGCCCTGGCGGTATCTTTTCTCCTCACCGGCGTGGCCTGTGCGTTCACCGCCCTGTGCTACGCCGAGTTCGCCTCGCTCACGCCCATCTCCGGCAGCGCGTACACCTACGCCTATTCCACCCTCGGCGAGATCGTCGCCTGGATCATCGGCTGGGACCTGGTCCTGGAATACGCGGTGGGAAACATCGCCGTGGCCGTCTCCTGGTCGGGATACTTCTGCGAGTTCCTGCGGGGCTTCGGCATCGAGTTTCCCAGCTACCTTGCCACCGATCTCCGCACGGCGCTCAACACTCCCGAGATCCTCGCGGCGGCCCCGCGCGTGCTGGGAATCCCCGTGATTTTCAACCTGCCGGCGGTCTTCATCGTCACGGCGCTCACCCTCGTGTTGGTGCTCGGCATCCGCCAGAGCGCCTGGTTCAATAGCGTCATGGTCGGCATCAAGCTGCTCGTGCTCGGGTTCTTCGTCGTCGTCGGGTGCTATTACGTCAGGCCGCAGAACTGGCATCCTTTCGCTCCCAACGGTTGGGCAGGCATCCAGGCGGGGGCAGCGGTCGTGTTCTTCGCCTTCATCGGCTTCGACGCCGTTTCGACGGCCGCCGAGGAATGCCGCAATCCCAAGCGGGACCTGCCGATCGGCATCCTCGGCTCGCTGGCCGTGTGCACGACGATCTACGTCGTAGTGGCCGTGGTCCTGACCGGCATGATTCCCTGGCAGGAACTCGACACGGCCGAGCCGCTCTCCGTGGCGATGCGCGTCGTCGATATGAATTGGGCGGCCGGGATCGTGGCCTTCGGCTCGATCGTCGCCCACACCGCCGTACTGCTGGTTTTCCAATTGGGGCAGCCGCGGATTCTTTTTTCGATGTCGCGCGACGGCCTGCTTCCGTCCGCTCTCTCGCGTCTCCATCCGCGTTTTCGCACACCCCACGTCGCGACGGTCCTGACCGGCATCTTCGTGGCCGCAGGCGCAGCCCTGGCGAGTCTCGAAGAAATGGCCGATCTCTGCAATATCGGCACGCTTTCCGCATTTCTCATCGTCTGCGTGGGCGTGCTCGTCCTCCGCCGCCGCGAACCGCACCGGCCGCGTGCCTTCAAGACACCCTGGCTGCCGTGGATCCCCCTGCTCGGAATCGGGGCTTGCCTCTGGTTGATGCTCGGCCTTCCGACCCTCGCCTGGAAGCGATTCGGGATATGGCTGGCAGCGGGTCTCGTCCTCTATGCCGCCTACGGCAACCGCCGCAGTCGCCTGAGGGAGCCCGCCGCCGAGTGACGATCGAAGATCTCAACGGAGGTCTTCGCGGATTTCTTGAGAGAGGGGCTCGATGCGAATCTGCTTCAATTCGATGGTCGGTCCCGAAAATGCCACGCGGATGCCGCCAAACCGCACGTCTTGTGGAACAACGAACTGCGCGACTTCGGGCGGGTTCTTCTGAGGATTGAAGACCTCGTCGGCAGAGAGCGTGAACACATCGCCGGAGCGTCGCAGCGTTACGGTGCGCATGCCGGGAGCGAGACCCTTTCTTTCACGGGAGGCGATGGTCCGGCCCCGGTTGCTCAGGGAGTCCAATACTCGAATTGCGATCGTTTGAACTTGAAATTGATCTGTTCCATGACCATCCCGGTATCGACTTCGACCACTCGCAATCCCACGCGCATTTCATTGTAAAGCCCCGGCGAGACCTCGCCGAGGATCACGTGCGTCGCCCCGGTGACTCGCCCGATATTCGCTGCCAGAGCGGGGTTGATGTCGAAATTTTCGTTCTTCTGCTGGGCGATCACGTCTTGGAGTTCGCTCCGCTCGACCACCGGCAATCGCAATTTGACCATCGCGTTTTGCAGCATCTGCCCGAGTTGATCGCCGACCCATTGCGTCGCCTTCTCGATGTCGGCACGTTCACTCCGGGGAATCCTGGCTCCCGACTGGTCGATGTACTCCAGACCGCCCACCTTCGGTTTGAGCACGCCGACGACGATTTTCCGCGGCGGCCGGCGATGCACAACATCGTTGATCCCGATGCTGAGTGATTCCTCAAGATCCTGGCCTTCCAGCCGCTCGATATTCGCCACCGAGTCAACATCGGTCACGTCGGTCACGATCAACTCCTGGGGAAGCCGCATCTCCGAGGCGGAAGCCTCGCTGCTTTTCCAGTCGCTCAACCGCAGTGCCGTCAGGCGGTCGCCCGGTTTGATGCCGTCGCGGCGGGATAGCGTCGTCTTCACACGTTGTTCGTTCACTTCGGCAACGCGGCCCGCGGTGGGAAGGATGAGCTTCGCCAGTCGCCAGACAAGGTATCGCATCTCATGGGCGGGCGGCACTTCGGAGTCGGTCTCAACCTGCTCGATACCAGAAACAGCTTCTCTGGGCATCATCTGGATATGGCTGCTGAACAAATCGCGGAAGAGGACAGGATCTTCCTCGAGCTGCGATTCCAGGTATCCGAGGCGGACCTGCTGGCCCCACATCTCCGCCCGGCTGTTATGGACGCGGCCCAAGAGTGTCTCGGGACGCGACTTGCCGGCGCGTGCCGCCGGAGCAGCCCCGACCTTGATTGGCGGCACGAGGAGAGGCACACCGCCCTTGGCCCAGACGCGCGTTTCGTTGATGTCTGCCCTTTCCGCATTGAGTTCCAACAGGGCAAGTTCACCGGTGTGCCTGAGGTAGGGCGATCCGGCCGGATCGATGCTTTCCTCTTTCAGACGATCGCCCTGACGTTCCAATTTGACTTGCCCTCGCTCCACGTCGACCAACCGCATGGAGAGCTCGTACATCCCATGGGTTTGCGGCGTCCGGACGCGGAAAAGGAGCACGTGCGAAACACCCAAGAGATTGGAGTCTTGGGCCTGCTGGAATGCCGGCCGGCGGAAATCCGTATCGTAGGAGCCGAAAGCCATCTCTTTGGACCATTCGGCAACCGGGACGCCCAGGTCGTTCAGCCGCGCACGCAGCTCGCTGGCCAACCGCTCGGATTCGCGGACCAGGCGATCCGCCTCGCTTCGCATCCGCTCGTGGTCCTCGCGAGGGGAAAACGTCGGGTAGTGCTTGAGCATGTCTTCCCGGTTTGCGGACCTGGCAATATGACTGACGTCGCCGACCACATAGACCTTCAGCGCGTCGCGACGGTCGGGAGGGGTGGTCAGCACGGAAGCAAGGTGGTACAGGCAGTAGTCGAGGAAGTCCAGCCCCGGTGTGCTCGCCAGCACGTCGTCGCTGAGTCCCTTGCGGAGCGTTCCGACCTGTACATACTCCCGCTGGAAAGGCTCGGGCTGCCTGCCTCGGACGTCGCGGAACCACGGTTCCTCGGGCTGCGAGGGATCGAACTCGCTCGCCGGGGCGAGGAATCCCAGCCGGGTGCGACGCTGCTTCAAGTCGTTGAAGACTACCACCGTGCCATTGCGGGGAACGATCCGGAATTCTCGCCACCTGCCGTTCAGGTCCTTCGTTTCCACTTCGCCCAGCACGTCGCCTTGGTTGACGCGGGCGTGGATCCGTCGCGTCAACGGTTCGTCGGCGATGATCGAAACCCCGGATTGCCAGGCGGTCTCCGCGGCGCGGACCGCCGCTTCACCGTCGGCCTTAGCCGACACGGTGTAGGTCGGAGATTGGCCGCTTTGTTCGATGGCCACCGCATAGTGCACCGGATTGACCAGGACCAGATCGGCGCTCATCCAGGGCTTCTCGTCGAACGCGAGGGTCGCTGGCGGAGTGGGCGGCGGTTCGGGATTGAGCGGCTCCGGAGGTTCGACCGGCCGCCTATCAACGGTTTCCTTGGAGGGGCCTCTCGTTGCGGGATCTTCCGACTTCGGGCCGGCTTCTGCGACGGGGCGGCCTTCGACCTCCGCGATTCGCATGCGTCCCACCATCCAGATCCCGCCAACCAGCAATACGACGGCGGCGGCAGCCCCGGTACACGCCAGCACCAGGCGTCTTCCCGAACTCGGAACTGCGAGTTGGGCCGGCAACGGCGTTGCCGGCGGTTCCCCCGGCGTCGGCCGTCCGCCCGACAACGGAGGCGGCATGTCCGGCGCCGAGGCAGGGCTCGCGGACGTCTCAATCGAGAGCACGTCCAGGCGAGGCCCTGCCTGTCCCAGCAAGATTTGATCTCCCGCCTTGATCGCCGCGGGCCCCGTCAGCCGAACGCCGTTCAGAAACGTGCCGTTGGTGGATCTCAGATCGCTCAGTGTCGCGCCGGTTGCAGACAATTCGACGACCGCGTGTCGCCCCGACACGATGTCGCCCACGGGCCCGCGGAAGCTCAGGTCGCACTCGCTCATGCGGCCGATGCTCAGCCGTGGACCTTCATGTTCCCAGGGAAAGCTCTCGCCGGAACTCAGATGGATCTGGAATCGAATTCTCATGGCGGACCTCCACGTGTCCAACAGCTACGGGGTGCCGGCGGCGCCGGCAGCCCCCATCACGCCCAGAAGCATTAGAAGGAGCAGCACGGCCGGGACCAGCGCCAGTGCGTTCAACAAAATCCCGGCCACGCGAAGATTGCCGCGCGCGAAAAAGCCGGCGATCAGTCCGGCCACGGCAAACAGCGCCGCCAAGGGATACGTGACGAAGCCCCCAAGCCCGCACGCCAGACAACCTAGGACGATGCACACCAGAGCCAGGATGCCGCAAATCAGACTGATCACGCCCGCAGGGTCGCTGGATGGCGGTGCGTAGCGGTCGTCTCGAAGCGGCAGCGCTTGCGGATGCGGTTGCCCGCCGTACGCCATGCTCACCGGCGCACCCGGCGACGGTCCCGCCGGACTTGCCACGGACGCGGCGCTTGCGCCGGTGGGGAACAGTCCCTTCAATTCTTCCACGGCGCTCGTTGCCGCCCAAGAGTCGAACCCCGGTCTCCAAACGAGATCCGACGGCTCAAGCCTCCCCGAGGAGGCGAGGCGCCGGAGTTCCTCGAAAGCCACCGGCCCATGTCTCTCAGGAGCGTTGACCTTGGCATAATACCATGGGGTTTCGGAAGCCCGCCCTGCCCAAGCGGCGTCCTCGCTCGGCCCGGCAAGGTCGATCTCGAGCACGTCCAGCCGTGGGCCTGTCTGTCCCAAGACGATCCGGTCGCCCGCCTTGAGCGCGGCGGGCCCCGTCAACCGCACTCCGTTGAGAAACGTGCCGTTCGTGGACCCCTGGTCGGTCAAGACGGCGCCCGCTCCGGACAACTGGACCAGCGCGTGCCGGCCGGAAACGGTCTCGCCCGCAGACCCGCGGAAGCTCAGATCGCATTCGGGCAGACGGCCGATGCTCACGCATGGTCCCCCATGTTCCCACGGAAAAGACTCGGCGCCAGCCGCGTGAATGCGGAACCTAATCATCACGGCTTGGGATCCTCAAGAGAAACCGTTGTTCGCCGGCCTGGAATTCGGCGAGCGACTTGACCGTGATTTCCTGAATTCTCAGCCACGTGCCGTTTCGCGACTTGGCATCGCGAATCTGCCAGCGCCCCTGGTGATCGCAGGAAAGCTGCGCGTGCCGCTTGCTCACGAACGGATCATTCCGCACTACGATATCGCACTGCTCGGGGCTGCTGCCGATCCAGTGCTCCGGCCCGGCAAGCGGGTGGCGCTCGCCTTCACCCCGCGCCGTCAATTCCACGAGCGCCGGAACTCCTTTGGCGAGCCCTTGGAACGATGGGACTTGCCATGCCCGCGTCACGTTCCGCGCCGGCGCCTCGACCGGTTCCGCGTCGGTGGGAGGGGCGTCGGCGGGCAGTTCGTAGCGAAACCGGCAAGCGCCCACCAGGATTTCCTGCTGCGGCCTCAGGATTGCACCGGCCGCGCGCGCAAAGGTGCCGTTGCTGCTGCCCAGATCGCGGAGTCGCCATTCCCAGCGGCCTTGGGTTGCGACGCGAACGATCGCGCAATGGCGTCCCGAGATGGCTTCATCATGCGGGATGAGGATCTGCCCCTCCGCGCGGCCGATGGTTACTTCCGGCACGCGGATTCGAATCCACTCGCCTCCCTCGGGGCCGTCATCGACGATGCACAGCAGGGCCAGCGGTGGCCGCTGTCGCGGATGAAACAGCGGGATCCCGTCATCAGTCACTTCCGGTTGCGGCTTGGGCGGCGCAGGCGTGGGATGCGCCGCCGGGCCTGCCTGCTCTACGAGGCGGCGGATCGACTCAACCGATTCCAGCCGTGTGCCTTCCGGCTCCCTCGCATCCCCGTCCGGAAGAAGCCGCTGACATTGGGGGCACTTTCGCAGCATGGCCGGGACCTGCGCGAAACCACAATAAGGACAGGCTGGCATAAACGTACACCTCCCACCGGTGCGTTTCGGCGCGGTTCAAGAAACGGGGACCGGCTCCGAGCCAAACATCCGTAAGCACCGGGAAAAACGCGCAGAGGCGAGGCGCCTGTCCCCGTTTCTTGAACCAGGCCTGCGTTTCTTTCCCTACGGCCTACTCCCGAGGCGCATCATAATCCTCGCCCGCCGGCACGTGAAGTACCGCCGCGCCACTCTTGACGGATCGGCTACAGCACGATCTACTAGTAGCTACACCCAAGGGGGGAAGTCCCTGGGTCCAAGGGGTGCGCAAACCTGGACTGATGAAAAAGGGGACCGGCTCCGCTAGACCTTGTATTCTCACTCCCGTTGACCCGCGATTATTCGATTATTGCGGTGCCTGTCCCCTCATCAGGCCAGCGCGAACCGGCTGCCGTTTTCAATCCGGAGGGAGTCCCACGTATGCCAACTCACGTCGGCGATTGGATCGGTGTTCGCCTCAGTGGTGCAAGGTACACGGTAACGGCCAAGTTGGGCGAAGGCGGAATGGGCGCCGTCTACCGGGCCCGGGATGCCAATCTCGACACGGATGTGGTCATCAAGGTTCCCCATCCGCAAATGCTTCGCGACAAGGAGTTCGCCGCCCGTTTCTCTCGCGAAATCCGCTCGCTCGTGCAACTCTCCCACCCGCACGTGGTCAAAATCCTTGATGTCGGCCAGCATGACGGGCTTCCCTTCGCCGTGATGCAATATCTGTCGGGCGGAAGCCTCGAGGACCGGCGGATCCTCGAATCGCCCGGGCATCCGCTCCCGCTTCCTCCCCAGGAGATCGTTGTCTGGTTGGAACACGTCACCGACGCCCTCGACTTCATCCACTCGCAAGATTACGTCCACCGGGACGTCAAGCCCGGAAATATCCTCTTCGACGCCCACGGGAACGTCTTCCTCAGCGATTTCGGTGTCGCCAAGGCCATTGCGCGCGACGCCGACGCCCCCGGCGCTTCGCAATTGACCGGCACGGGCATGGTCTTGGGCACTCCGGACTATATGGCCCCCGAAGTCGTCCTGGGCAAACCTTACGACGGCCGCGCCGACCAGTACGCACTGGCGGTGATGCTATTTGAGCTGCTTTCCGGGCGGCTCCCGTTTGTCGGCCCCAATCCGACGTCCGTCCTCGTTGCACATTCGACCCAGCCGGTGCCTGAGATCCGGGAAATCTGCCCGCAGGTTTCCGCGTCCCTGGCGACCGTCGTTCGCAAAGGCCTGGCCAAGGAACCGGCGGATCGCTATCCCACGTGCAAGGCGCTCGCCGTGGCATTTCGCGCCGCGGTGGGCCAAACCGGCGCGGCCGGTGTAGTCCATCATCATTGCCCCGTCTGCCACCAGGTCTTGCGGGTCACCGACAAGGCGGCGGGGCGGTCCGTGCCGTGCCCGGGCTGCAAGACTCTCCTGCGTATCTCCCCGGACCGCCAGGAAATCGCTGTGGCCGACGCCCCCGCGCCGGCTCACTCCGACGTCGCTCCTCCCGACTTGCACCAGCGCACGACCAAGGCCATCCAGTCGGCCACCGTGGGCACCGTTCAACCGGTGCCGCTGCCATCGCCCCAGCCGCCACTTTCCCGGAAGCGGTTGGTTATTGCCGCATGCGCGGGCGGGGCGGCCCTGGTGTTGATCGCGGTGGTCCTGACGATGCTCGTTGCCCGCCGGAATTCGGACAAACCGCTCCCGGATTCCGCCGTGGCTGCAAGTGGCATCCCGACGGCGCCATCGCTCCCCGGCGCAGCGCCGCCGGCCGAAGAAAGCCGGCCGAAGCCGGCCAGAGCCGGTTCGCGCGAGGCAGGGCCCGGCGAAAAACAAAGCGAGCAGAGCAAGGAAGACGCAGCGACAACGCACGCGACTCCGACGGCTCGCCCGGATCCCGTGCCCGCCAACACCGCACCCCCCCAGCCTGCCCCCTCCGAATCTCCCTCGCCTCCGAAGCCGGAACATCAACCGCCGCCGCTCGACGCACAAGTGGCGATCGCTGCAAAGCTCAACCGGCAGCATGGCGTGAAGTCGGCGGAGATCTCCGCCGACAAGAACGCTATGAACCTGCTGGCGGGCCGCTTTTGCGATTGGGTATCGGCCGGCGGGCGTGCCCCGGATGAGTGCTTCGTGCTTCGCCGGCTGGCCTCGGAACTCTACGAATCGGCCGGCAACTCGCTGGAGGCCGACGATGCTCGCCGCCGCCTTGCCGCGGAGTTCGCTCTCGGCGAGAACGCTTTCGAGGACAAGCTTCTCTCCCGTCTCAAGCTCTTTCCTCCGGCGGACGACACCCAGTGGAAGATCGCCTCCGCGCTGGAGCAGCGCTACGGCGTAAGCCAGGCCGGCTCAGCGGAGCAGAAGGAGGTGCTGGCGGTCCGGATCTTCAGCGACAATCACAGCCCCGGCGACGAGAGGTACGTTGCCTTGCGACTGGCGATGGAACTCGCCGAGCAAGCCGGGCGTCCCGAGTACGTCCGAACGCTTTCCGACCAGCTCTGCAAGGGTTTTGAAGTCAATATCGGCGCTCTCGGCGAAAAGCTCCTGCCTCGCCTCGTCGCCGCCCGGCCGGAGCCGCCCGACCCCTTCACCGCCATGCTGGCCGATGCCTCGAAAATGATCCTCAACGGAGATCTTCAGGGAGGCCGCCTCAAATTGGCGGAAGCCCGCAAGGCGTCGCGCGAGGACGGCCGGCCCGATTTCCTGCTGGGATTCGTGGAGAACTTCGATCGCGATTTCTTCGCTGCGGAGAAGAGTTTCCGCGCCTGCACCAAGGCGGAGGACCAGGAACTTGCCCGCCGCGCATGGAACAATCTGGCGCTCGTCTACTTGCGCCAGAAGAAGCTCAAGCAAACCGTGGAAAGCTTCGAGAAGGCCCTCGAGCTAGGCAAAGCACCGGAGGAGATTGTGCACAATCTCGGGAAGCTCTACGCGGTGAAAGCATCCATGTCTTCCAAGTTCTGGGACCCCGCGACCAGGCGTCGCTTGGACGACCTCTGCCAGAAAACCAATGCTTCCGTCGCCTTCAACTCAAGTGTCGGATGGCGTCTGATGCCGCTGTTGGGCGCCGACGGGAAACCGCTGGGCGGAATCGATCCGGCGCTTTTCGAGGATCCCCGCTGCCTGTCGTGCAACGGTCTTGGCCGCATGGCATGCCCCAATTGCGAAGGCTCCGGAAAGGTAACGCAACAACGCTCGGAAGCCATGGCGGTTGACCCGGTCAGCGGCAGAAAAGTCGGGCGGAATGTGAAGGTTGCCGTCCCTTGTGTTGCTTGCCGCGGCAACGGCGGAATCCAATGCCCCTTGTGCGACTCGGGCATCGAAAAGGGACTTGCCCGCGCGGCCGCCCAGCACGCAGCCGAAATCCCGGGGCAGCCGGGCGGAATTCCGCCGGGCCAGCAGGGCCGGCCAGTGAACTATCCCTACGGCGCCGCGCCAGGCCGCTCGACAACCGTCCCATCCACCCAGCCCGGCATGATGCCGGCGGCCCAGCCCGGAATGCTCCCTGGCTCCCAACCTGGAACGATACCTGGCTCCCAACCTGGGATGATCCCAGGCGTTCAACCCGGAACGATACCGGCGGCTCAACCGGGAACAGTACCCTCGGTCCAGCCGGGAGTCCAACCGTTCCCGCAATCGCCTCAGCAGTGACCGGACGACAAGAAAGATCAGCGCCACGATCTACTTTGCGGTCTCCGCCGTTCTGATCATCGCGTTGGTCGGCATCCCGCTGATGATTGCGGTGGCCGTTTTCGACCTGGTGGTCGTCATCATCGCCATCGTCAAGTCGAACCAGGGCAAACGCTACCGCTACCCCCTCTGCCTCCGCCTGATCCAATAGCCTGCCGCGCTCTCCGGGGTGAAGGAACCGCCGCTGCCCCAATTCTTGTTCCACTTGTCGCCCCTGGTCGGCAGCAGTCCGATGAACAGGCCCCGCGCGTTGGCTTGCTCCACGATGTAGTCGACGTGGTCCCAGAAGTCGTTCCGAGGTCCGTCTTTCACGTCGGGCCTGGTCGGGTCGTTGTCCACCAGCGGCCGATGCCCGTACGCGTTTGGCCTGTTCAGCCCATCCAACTCGGCCGGGGCCACGGCCTGGATGACAGTGAAGCCCAATTCTATGATGTTTTCTCTCCGTTCTATCCACATAGTCTGCGCAGCAGCGTTTCTTGCCTCCGATCGCTCTCTTGGACTTTACGGACGGTATAACGCCGAACCACGACAATTCAGCAAGCGTCGTCGTAATCGAACATGTCGACACTAAGGTCCGCGTCGCCGGACATGACGCTGAGCCAGCTTCCGAACTTGCCGCCTGCATCCTGCCCGGTCGGGCCCGGGCTGTAAACGACGCACCCGGCAGGCGTTGTGCGGTAGTGAAATTCCGCAGTCGTGAAAGGATCACGGGGAACGGCGGCGATGTTATCGGGAACCAGCTCCGAAACAACGTAGGGGTACCTGCCGTGCCTGGCATGAAAGGAGTTCAGAGCACATTCCAATGCCAATAAGCGCATCAGCGCTAGGTTGCGATCGTCAAGCGGCTTCTGAAAAGCGCGTTTTTCACGGTCCGGCAAAGCGGCGTACGATTGGACCGCTGCCGTGATCACCTGCCTTGTCTCCTCATCGATCCCGATTTCGCCGCTCTCAGGCCACGCGAAATCGGCGGAATCCGTACTACCATCGGACCAGCCGACCGCCTTTTCCCACTCTTGGTCACGCGTATAGACGTGGTCAAAAGGCTCTCGTTCTGCTTCAGTCCGAAGCAGCTCATTGGCCAGATGAGTCGCATGGTGGGGATTCAATTGGCGGCGAATGCCACGCATCCGATTTATGGCGATACCCTCGATTCCGAGAGCAACAAACAAATCAACGATCAATCCACCCCGACGAGTCGCATTGGCGAGCGCAAATACATCCAGCCCGACAGCCACCGCGCCCGGCAGGTCTCCAAAGCGATCGGCGGCCTCGATTTCCAGGGCAAAACTGCGAGCCAGGTTTCGCAGTGCGGGAAACCCTTCGCAATGCTCCTGGAAGAAGGCCGCATGGTACTCCAGCGACACCGCACACCTTTTTTGAAGTGCGTGCCGCGCACCTTCCAGAACTTCCTTGTTGGCGATCAGGAATTCGGCGATTTCGCCGTCCGACGGCTCGGTTTCCAACTCGAATATCGTCGTGCCCGTGCGTGCCGCACCGGCTGCAGCCAAGAGTTCGTATCCTGCATTTGCCATAGTTGTCTCCGTCAACGGGCGCCGTAGTGGTCTCACCCTCCTGTTTCGCGAAAACCGTTCGGGTAATGCATGACTATATCATCTGTTGCCGGTCGGGACGATACCCGAGGCTTCAGTGGCACAGGACCGACGTTTACTTCCGGAAATCCACGCGCGGATCGAATCCGGGGGCGCGGTAGGAGGGGGCGTTCGACAGATACACGGCGGCAAGCCGCGGCCCGCGCGGAGCGTGCGTCGGTTCAAACGCGACCGAGAGCGAGTGTCTGCCGGCCTTGAGGGTCAACGCGTCGATCGGGCCGGCCCACCAGCCGGAAGCCATCTTGTCGGTGAACCATGTCTCCTCCCCGGGCGTCACGCCGTCCAGGTGCCGCGTAAGCGTACAGGGGAAACGCAGCCGCCAATTGGCGCCCCGCAGCGGGTCCCGACCATCGCAGTCGATCCAGAACAGCGAGACCCGCTTCGCGTCCAGCGTGGTGTACCGCGCCCAGACGTAGTAAACGCCGTCGTGCGGCACGTTGAATTCCCACATGGCGGCGGGGCGCGGGCCGTTTTCGCCCAGCGGCGCGGGCAGGAAGGCCGACACAACGCCGCGGGATTCTTGTTTGATAAGACCGCCGCTGAGCGTCGCGTCGCCGATAGTCAGTTCCACGCTGTCCGAGGCCATCTTCGGCGTCTCGACACGGATGGTCGTCGGAGTTGACTCGGCTCCGCGCTTGTTGAAGGCAACCACCTTGTAGTACAGCGTCGCCCCCGGCGTAAGACCCCAATCGAGGCACTCCGTGCTTCTTCCCGAAGCCAGCAAGCTGGCGTTGCCGGCAAGGAAGTCGGCCTCGGCGCCCACGTAGACGGAGTACCCGTCGAGATCGGGGTCGGCCGAAGGCGTCCAGGCCAGCCGCACCTGGTCGGACGAGACCTCGGTCGCTCGCAGGCCGCCGACAGGCGCAGGAACCGGATCGCGGTCGTCGAGACGGTCCGGCCTGTCGGTTGGCGCGCTGGTGAGCATCGCCAGGTCCAGGGACAGCCCATCGTCACTGCTGCGGAGGATGAGTTGCTGCGGTCCGCCCGAAAGCCTCAGCGGCGTTTCAACCCGCGTCCACGCCCAGCGATCGGAGTCAATCCTCCCCGTCGCGCTCTGGTCGGCAGTGCTGCACAGGAATTGCCCCTGCCCCCGCCCTCGCATCCAGAGATGGTATGTCCCTGGGGCCGGAACGCGGAGCTTCAGCGTGGCCTGGCCGGTGGTCTCGGCCGGGGCCTCTTTCCAGACCCTCGCACAACGGAAATTGGAGCACTGCCCGTCCAGGTGCTGGCGCAAGGGTGGAGACAATTCACCTTCCTCGAGGTCGGCGTACACGCGGCAGGGGCCGACTGCTTCCGTCTGGGCTTCCTTGGAGTACAGCCCCTCCAGTCCGGAATGTTCCTCCGCGGCAACCGCATAAAACGCCGGTCCCGCAGGCGGCGTATCCACGTAGTCGGTCTTGGCGATCCGCTCGCGGTTGACGCGCTGGTATCCCCGACCGCTTTCTCGGCTGCGGTACACGTTGTAGCCGGCGATTTCGCGCGCGGCCGGCGGCGCGTCCCATCGCAAGCGGACTTGCGGGCCGTCGCGCTGCAACGTCAGGTTCCGCGGCGCTTCGGGCCGCCGTGCGAGGGCCACGTAGACGTCGGTGTCGCCCAGCATGTCGCACATGTAGGCGATCTTCGTGGCATCCGGGCTGACGCGCGTGTAGGTGTTGCTGTCCCAGGAGTTGCGCGAGGTGAAGTCGTGAACGACTTGCAGCACCGTTCCCGTCTCCTGTCCGTCGATCAGCAGGCGTTTGCCCGCCACGGCCCCTTCCGTGCCGTTGGTCGCCAACCAGCGGTCGTCGTCCGACAATCGCCCGTAATCGGAGGGCACATCCGTGGCCCAATTCGACCAGATGCGGACGTCGCCGGCCCGCGACTCGTCGCAGGGAAGCAGGCCCGCCCGGTGGGCCAGCATCATCGTCCCGTACCGGCCCACGACCCAGTCCCGTCCGAAAATCTCATGTCCGCCGTAGGTTGGATAGTGGCGGAGCCGGACCTCGCCCGTCCGCAGGTCCATTTGCCAGGGCTGGAAGTAGTAGCAACGCTGCCAGTTGACGCAGTCGTCGTTGTGCGAGAGCGAAATGCCCTTCATCCGCATCGGCAGCGGCACGCGGCGGACCCGCCGACTCGGCTCCGGCTCCTTGGGGTCGATCAAGAACACCGCACGGCCCTCCTTCAGGCCAAGCGCGAGGCGATCGGAGAAGGTCGAGGCCACGAATTCGGCCCCGCCGGAATCGCCGCTCGTCCAGTCGGCGACGTCCGTGGCGGCGCCCGTCCGGAAGTCGACGGCCCGGACGACGTAATGCGCCTGGCCGCCGCTTTCGGCGCTTTGCAGTACGTACATTACGGCAGGATCGTCGCGGCTGAACACAGGACTTCCCTGGAGGCCGCTGAGCTCCCGCAGCCCCCCCTTCGTGAAATCGTAGATGACCATCCCCTTGGAACTGCGGTTGTAGATCGGCAGTGCCGAGCCATTGGGATTGAAATGGTCCGCCAATTCCGTGCGTATGCCGCGCGTCAGCTTCCAGACGACCGCGCCGGTGCTGGTGTCGCGAAAGACGGCCCGCTCCTCCGGAAGATCAAAACGGATAGGCCCGCCGGCCCTCGCATTCAAGGCTTCCAATGCATGGTAGGGCTTGGGTTCCTGCCGCTCCAGGCGCAGGTCCAGGCCCGCTGGGATGAAGCCCGCCTGTTCCTCGGGCGACAAGGCGTCGACGAGCCGCACGTCGTCGAGGGCGACTTTGGCGCCGGTGTTCAGGAACGTCAGCCGCAATTCGACGGGTTGCCGGCCGCGCAGGCTCGGTTTCTGGACATCTCGCAAGTCCACGGCGTGCAGACCGGTCGTGTAGCAGACCTTTGTGTCCCAGCCGTTGACGGCCAGCGCCATATAGGTGCCGGAATGGGTCATCCGGGCGACCAGGAAATGGTACCGGTCCAGGTCGACGGCGGCCGGGTACTTCTTGACGACGATTGCCAGCCCTGCCGGCGCGTGTTTGTCCCAATCCGGCCAGTCGGGCGCCCACGCGGCACTGGCTCCCACCATGAAGGTCCCGGCCAGCGTCGTGAAGGTCGCCTGCCGGCCGTCGCTGGTGACCGACTCCAGCCCCGTAATGCCGGGCCACTTGCTGATTTCCCAGCCCTCCGCACGGGAGAAATCCTCGTGAAAGCCGACGCGTTCCACCCCCGCCGCCGCCGCGGCAAGCAGCAGGGCGACTGAAACCGAGAGAGAAAATCGCATCATTCGTGGTCCTCCACGCCATGCGGCGCTGACTGGATTGCGCCGGCCGCGCCGAGGATGAGTCGATTGCACCGGAGCGTCAGACTGCATTTCTTCTGCCCTCGCAAAATCTATTCGATCCGTCATCGCCCTGCTTCATACCGGGCAAAAACCTCGCCGGCGGTCATCGCTCGGGTGTATACCATTACCTCGCGGACCATTCCGTTGAAATGACCATAGGATCCCAGCCAGCCGAACCGCAACGGCTCGGGGCTGGGGCGGACGGCCGTGACGACCGGTTTGCCGCTGCCCGCCTCGCGCCCGTTGAGGTACACCCGCATCACCGCACCGTCGTAGGTGGCGGCGACGTGCGACCACTGGCCGGGGGCCAGGCAGAGGTCGGTGGGATGGTGGACGTGCCGCGTGCCGTCGGGGGCGTCGATCTCGAACCACACTGTCCCGCCCGGCCGGATGTGCATGCCGTAGGCGCCCGTGCTCTCGTAGCCTTTGCCCAAGAGGGCCGGATACCAGGTTTCGGTAGGCATGTACCTGGCCCAGACGAGCAGCGTCATCGGACCGTTCAGGTCCAGCACCTTCTCGCTGCCGAAGTCGATGTACTGCTCACGGTGCGACCGCCGTCGTTGGCCCAGGCGGCCCCGTTGACCAGTCTGGCCGGCAGTCGGCCGTCCGTGGAGCCGACGGTCTCGCCCCGGCCTTCGGCAAGGCTCCAGCGCGCGACCAGTCCGCGAGCGTCGAGTTGCCGCAGTTCGTCCGGCGGCGGGAGCCGCGCGGGAAGGCTGGAGGCCGGATCGAGCCGCAACTCGCGGAGCGCCGCCGGATCGCTGAACTCGCCAAAGCTCGGCGACCACATGGGCTGGTCGCCGCAGCGGTCCGAGCGGCGGACCAGGTTCAAACGGATGGTCTCGCCGGTCGCCGCGCCGAGGTCGCCCAACGGCACCGCCACGCTGGCCGTCCAACCGTCTCCATCCCGCTTGACGGCGACAGGCCACGAGCAGGGCTTTCCATCGAGCGACATCGCACCCGCCGAGCCGACCAACAGCACGCGCAACGCCTGGTTGGGCGCGGCCAGCAGGATCTGCCACCTGTCGTCGGCGGCAAGTTCGGCTGTGGAGGTCAGGGCCGGTCCGGTCCGCTCCTGAAGTTGCAGGTACAAATGCCGGCCGTCGCCGACGGTGCTGGCCATGATTTTCCGCCGCGTCGGCTCGGCGATGGCCGACCGCCAACCGGTCAAGGCCAGGGTTTCGGCCCAGTCGACGTCCGCCAGGCTTCCAAACGGCCCACGCGAGGCAAACGGCACGCGCCGCACCTGGCCGCCGTCCTTGGCGCTGGCCTTGAGCCGCTCGACGTACCTGGCCCGGCCCGCCGTCATATAGTCCCACACGGCCAGTTCAAACAACGCCACGCGCCGCTTCTGGTCGCCGGTTGCCGCCGCGGCGCGGGCTGCCTCGATGAACTTGCCGAGCGTTTCCATCCGTCCGGCATTGCCCAAGTATCCCCACGCCACCTCTTCGGTCTGGTGATGGTGTCCTTCGATCTGTCCGCCGGCAATGCTCTCGGGATAGTTGGCCGGATTGTCGTAGGCTTCTTCCACGGAGTCGTAGAACTTACGCAGCGGGCCGGCGGCCGGGCCATAGAGCCTCGCAAAGTACTCGTCGAGCATCGCGTCGACATTCAAGCCGGGATCGTCCATGAGGCGGTAGGTGAGGTAGGCCTCGACGTCCTGGCCGTAGCCGCAGTGAAACACGCCTCGATAGTCGTGCTTGCGAAAGAGGTCGAACTGGCGCCCGACTGCGTGCGCGAAGAAGCCGGGGAAGCAGTGGAAATTGCCGTTCACTGCGATTTCGACGGGAAACGTGTCATAGAGCCACAGGTAGAGCGGCCGGCCGGGATACTCCTGCCGCCACTGCTGCAACAGCGAGATCTCGTGCTCGTAAGACGGCCGGTCGAAGTTCAACCGGTTGCAAGCAAAGCAGTACTGGACGAGGACGTTCGGCTCGAGTTTCAGTTTCCGCGGCGGGGCGCCGTGGGTCATGTAGGCAAGGCAGACGATTCTCTTCCCGGGATGTTTTGGACCGACGATCTTGGCCACCTCGTTGACGAACTGGAAGAAATAGTCGCTGTGGCGGCCGTTGGTGAAGAAGGGGCAGTCGGCGTCGCGGCCGTCGAACCAGCGGCGGCAGGCGGCGCACTTGCAGAACTGGTCGTTATCCATCGGCTCGACGCAGAAACAGTCGCCGCCGGCCTGGGCCCCGGGATACGTCTTGCCGGTCTCGAAGAACTCGCAGGCATCCCGGGCCACCTGTTCCACCAGGCCGCGGCTGGTGTAGCACATCTGTGGCGGCTGCCCCTGGTAGCCCTGGGCGAACCAGTCGGGGCGGCGCTCGGTGAAAAGCTGCTCCAGCCCTTTTTCGGGGGCCCAGAACCTGCGGTAGTATCCGTAGAGCGAATGGTTTCCGGGGCACGGTTCGCCGCCTTCGCGCCGCCGCAGTCGGAACAGCGTGTTCCAGCCCCGCTTGGCCAGCGTGTAGTCGCCGCCGCGGAAACGGGCCTGGAGCGCGGGGTATGCGGCCGCCTCCCACTTCTTCTGGCCCTCGCTGCCGGCCGGCCAAAGTCCGGTGTATTGGTCGTAGGCCTCGCTCGAAGGATAGGCGGCGTAGCGGTACAGCATGAACGGCCGGCGACGGACCTCGCCGCCGGTGACGGCGAGCGTCGGCCGGCGCGGGATGTCGGCGCCGAATTCGGTCGGATTGAACCATCTGACTCCGCAGTATCGCTCCAGGAAGTCGTACACGGCGTACATCGTCCCCTGTTCGTCCCAGATGCCCGGCCAGGTGGCGAGCGACTGTTGGTCGGGCGTCTGGCTGTACAGCACCGGGCCGCGGTCGTCCTTGTCGCGGCCTGTCAGAACCAGGGCATTGGGCGTGAAGCGGATCAAGTACTCTTGGTTCTGGAACTCGTCTGCGACGATCCCCATCGCACGTACTGGTTTACTGTCGCCGACCAGGATCGCCACTCCTGGGACGGGCTGGTCGTCGCGGACGATGGAGAATTCACCGCCCGTGATCTGCTGGAGGTGCCACTGGAGTTCGAAAGCGGCGAACTGCGCAGCCCGCGTGGGTTCTTGGGCCAGGACGATTGTGGCCGCGGGCCGTCCGTCGCGGGCCAGAGTGAGCGTCGCGTCATCGGCTGCGAAAGCCGGGGCGGAGCACAACAGGATGGACAGGCAGAGGAACAAACGCATCGGCTCTCTCCACAGATCTACAAGTCGAAGCGGCAGTCGAAACAGCGGCTATTCGACGCGAGACACCGGTCAATGTCAAGAACACGCCCTTGCGAGCGCGAGACCGGGTGCGCTTCCCAGTCACGAAGGGACGGCCCCGTGTCAGCCCAGGCCAACGGCCTGGGACTATTGCATGGCCCGCTCGGCGGTCGTAGCCCCGTTTTCACGGATCACGTCCCTGCCTTGGTAGCTCACGAACGTGCCTCCCTTGAGCAGCGCCCGCACGGGATTATCTCCCGGATCGAGGCAGATGACCGCCAGTTCCGCGTCGGTCGTCAGGTCGCCGATCTTCCGTGGCGAACCCGGCTCGCCAAAGGAGACCAGAAACCGCTCCCGGCCGAGCGTAATCTCTGTTGAACCGGCGTCGAGCGGCTTGACCGACGGGGTCAGCATAGGTTCGACTTTCTCGCTGGTGGTCACCCGCGCATCGTCAAACCAGGCCGTGCCGGGAGCAGAGAACTCCATCGCGACCGACACCTGCTCGGTGCCCTCGGGCACCGCCGCGGAGATCTCGTGCTCGGCCCAAGCCGTCCCAGCAAACGGCCCGGCGCGACGGCTGGCAAATGCCTTGCCGGCTGCCCAGAAGTAAATGGTCATCGTTGCGCCCCGGCCGGGCGGCAGTTCCGTCGTGCGGGTCTTTGCCTTGAACGTGATCGCGGCGCCTGCCGGCAATTCGAATCGTTGGGAGTAATAGTATCCGCTATTCACGAGGCTCGCGCACTGCTTGCCCTCTACGGGATCATCGGCGACCATCTTGTGGTTGGGCCCGTCGTCGCCCTCGCGGATCGTCCAGCCGGACAGGCCCTTTTCGAAGCCTCCGTTGCCCAGCAACGTGTCGGACCGGTACGGTCGCGGATAGAGCACGGTGAGGAAACTCGCGGCAGGCGTCTTTTCGGTCTGGACGCGCAGGTACGGGCCGTAGTCCTCCGCGCCGGGATAGCTCTCGATATGCGGGGTGAGCTTTTCCGAAGACATCACCTTTGCATACACCTGCGCCCTGCCGCGCGTGACGAGGAAGGCGTCACCCATCGCCTCGATGTCGCCCGCGGCGTCGCAGTGCAGCAGGAAATCGTAGCGGTGCGGCTGCGGCGCGCTGAGCTGGTCGCGGATCACAAACAGGTGGGGCTTGAGATAGACGATGCTACGGTCGAACCGGTCGAGGACCTTGGGCCCGGTGGAATTGTAGGTCTGGCCTGCCGTGCCTTTCACAAAGTCAAATCGCTTCCCGGCAAAAAAGTCGACGATTTTCCCACCGGCAAGCTGGACCTGCTCGTGCCCGGGGCTGGGCACCTTCTGGTCGTGCAGGTAGGCCTCGTCGACATCCAGAACGATGGTGCAATGCCCCAGGCTGCCGAGGCTGAACTTGCGTTTCTCGGGGACGTAGAAGCTGTGATAGCCGCGGTCGGGGATGACCCACTGGCCGCCGTAGCTGACGACGAAGGCGTTGTGGTCGTAATGGTTGTGGCCGATGCGGTTTTTTTCCGGTCCGGACTTGAAGAACAGGCTTGGGGCGCGGGCGTTGAATCCGTCGCGCAGCGAGGCGTAACCGATGTCGCGGAAGTCGGTCGAGGGATTCCAGTCCGGTTGCTTGGGGCTCAGCTTCCCGGCATCGAAACGCACGAAGTCGTAGATGCCCTCGGGTTTGATCGCGTTGACCTGCACGAGGTACCAGGCAGCGTCGGTGCTGCCCCGCTGCGCCAGCAGACCCATCAACTTGGGCACGGCGATGCCGGGGCTGCCGTCGGAGAAGCAGGGGATTTGCCGGGTGTCCGGCGCTAGCAGGCCGATGCAATAGCGGTCCATGGTCTTGAGATACGGATGGTCGAAGAGGTCGTGCGTGACCTGTGCCGACACCAGGGCGTCGAAGAACAGGGCAAAGGAGTCGATGAGATAGGTCCCGTACATCGGCCCCTCGAACATTCCCCCATCCTTGCCGCCGCGGTCGAGTGAAACGCGGGTCTTATCGAGACACTGTTGGAGATACTCGCCGGCTTTGGGCTCCTCCGGCCGGATCGCCAACGCCGCCAGCCCGGCCCCGGCGGTGATGACCGCATAGCCGTTCGTATCGGCGGGGTAGGCGCCGACACCGTCCAGGGCGGGCACAATGCCCTTCTTGGCGATGGCCTCGCGCAGCAGAGCACGCTCGGTTTCGGTCAGCCGGTCGTAACACCAGTCGTAGCACATGCCCATCGCGTAGAGACAATGGCCGGTATCGAGACAGCAGCGGAGGCGGCCCGCGCCGTAGCTGGGGTCGGTCCATTGCTGCCAGTGTGCCAGGTGCAGGGCGATCTGTTTCGCTTTGTCGAAATATTTCTGTTCGCCGGTGACGAGGTAGGCGAAGCTGAAGTGGACCAGTCGGGTAGTGATGCTGTCCTCGCGTTCCTGGAACATCGCGGTCCAAGGCGGATAGGCGGGGCTCTTGTCGTGCCGCGGAGGCATCTGGTCGGATAGCGTGTAGTCGAACACGTCGAGAGTGACGTATTTCTCGCCGGGGCAGTCGACCCGATAGCGATAGGCCGGCAATGCGGCCAGCCTGTCGGCGTTGGTCTTGATGGCCGCCCAAACCTCGGCGGTCTTGAAGCCGAAGCGGTTGGCCGTTGAGTCGGCGGCCTTGGCACGCAGGGCGGCGAGGCCGTCGGCGTTCACCAGCAGGCAGGGATGAGACTTGATGCCCGTCTGGTTTGAGGCTCGTTGGGCCAATGCGGGGCTCAGCAACCCCAGGGCAACCAGGAATGCAAAGACACGGTGAAACAACATGGCGGTTCTCTTTTCCGATACGGGTCGAAATGTGCTTGTGAAGCGCACGCAGGGCCCCGCCTTGTTGGCATGCCGGGCGGCAGGAACGGTGGCGATCCTGGGACCGATCGATCGGCCGAGACGGGGCAGTGGCTGATCTCAGGATTCCTGTTCCCCATTGCCGCGCGGCGGCGTTGGAGCGGGAAGATCTTCGAGGGCGGTCACGTGCATAATGGCAACGTGCGTCTGCCGCTCGTACTGTCGGGGGTTTTCCACGCTCGCCATGCCGATCGTGATATCGCGGCGACCGATCATCACGAGGTCAGGATGAAAGATGTCAAACATTTGGCCTGAACTGGTTACAACCCGTACCGGTACGAATGGTCGTCGCTGTAGACGCGCCTGGATATCATCGGAAGTAAACATCGTCCGTCTCCCTCACAGTCCCACAGTGCCCCTGACTCATGGTACGACACTTGCGGGCACGAGTCCAGGGGAGACTCCCGCCGCTGAGCGTGTGGAACTTCGCCCTACGCCGCCCGGGCAATGCCAATCTGCTGCAAAGGACGGACGCCCCACGGCATCACGTTATTGGAAATCGACCATTACAGTGCTCATGGTTTCCTGGATCGCACCGCCGGTGACGGCCGCCCGGAACAGGAGCGGGTAACCGCTGACTTTGAACTTGTCGGTCTTCGGGCCGAGTTTCACCACGGCGGACCAGCAGCGGCCGTCTTTCTCCTTGCCCGACTTGAGGAGCTGCACGTAAGGCTCGCCGTTGATGCGGACCGGTTCGTACCAGGAGTCGCGGAACGATTCGACGATGGCGTCGGTCGCCGGTTTCTCAAGAAAGAGACGGAAGAGCAGTTCGTCGCCCTCCTTCAACGCCCGTGGCAGCGGCGAGCCGTCGGCCATCGTGATGGCCAGCCCGTCCGGCGGCTGCGAGGAGAGACTCACCTCGTCCAACGCATACGCAATGCCTTTCATCAGGTAGATGTTGAGCAGCACCTGCCCTTGCCCGCGCGAGCGGAAGACCTCGCCCAGCGCGTGCGCGTCGGCCGTGTAGCGGCCGGGCTTGATGGTATGGACGGCCGAGCAAGCCGTCTTTGCCGCCGGATCGGCGAACACCACGTTGAGCCACGGATAGCCTTCGCCCTTGATCTCAGGCACCGAGAATTGAAAATAGCGATGCTCGGAGGAGTACGGCAGCAAACGGCCCATCGAGGCATAGCCGGCAGGGCTGGTCACGGTGCAGCGGAGTCGCTTGTCTTGCGGGTCCCGTTGGGCAAGGAACTCCTGCGCGTTGAGCACCCATGCCTCGGGGTCGCCTTCGTAGTGCTTGGGTTTATGCCTGAAGTTCGAGAAATCATCGCGCCACAGCGGCGGCGCCGACGGCCCGAGGGCAGCGGCTTCGGTGGGCGGTTCGGCCGGTGCATCCATGCGGACGAGATCCAGCCGGGGTGCGCCGCTGGAGTTGCCATCGGCATGCGCCTCGATCTCGCGGACCATCGCCCGGGGAGGATCCGCGCCGGCACGGACGGCTCGGGCCACGAGCCGCAACTTCAGGGTCGATACGGGCCGGGCCAGCACATGCTCGGCCGTCTCGCGCGTATTCCCGCGGACTTCCGCCTGCTGGGTCGTGCCGTCTGCGCCGCGGAACTGCAGGTCGTAGTCGCGGAGGTTCGGAGTATACAGCACCACGCGCCCGATCGGCTCGGCCGACGGCAAGGCGAACTCGATCCACTGCGGCAGTCCGGCGTGGGTCACGTGCCATCCCTCGTCGTCCGTAATGCCGTTGATCGCGTAATAATAGATCTGTGCAAACCAGGGAATCGTCCCCTGCGAGGCGCGGGCCTTCACGCCCCGGCCGGCGTGCAGCAGGTTGCCGGGTCTGGCCGAGTTTTTCTCGAACGCTGAAATCTCCGTTTCGATTTGCGCAACCGTGGGCAGTTTCAAGCCCCGCGGATCGGTCGAATAGACGCACGCCTCCCCGGCAGGGATCTCGTCGGCAAATCCGCCATTCTCGATCGCCACTTCGCGGGCTTCGCTGACGACCGAGAGTTTCGCCATTGCCAGCGCGGGGTGCTTGACCGCGACTCGCCTCCTCGTCAGCCCCGAGTTCATCACGATCAACGCGATGTGTTTGCCGGATTGGCCGATCCAGGCGAGGATCTCTTGCGAGTGCGGCGACTGGTCCGCCGTTTGGCCCGCGGCGGGGCCGCCCTCTTTCTTTTCGGCCGGGACAAGGTCCTCCACGTCCACCCGAACCGGCGACCGCAGGTCTCCCAGCCGCACGCTCTGCAAGAAAGGCTCGAGGAACCGCACCTCGCGCCATAGGTGCGGCAGGCCGATCCGCAGCCGGGGCTCCGGCAAAAAGAAATCGCTGGTGTAGCCCGCCAATCCGCGTCCGCCTGCCGCCAGCGTCGCCAGGTACTGGCCTCGCATCACCCGGTACGGAAATGGCGGCCGGCTGCCGTACTCGGCGGTGAAGTGCGTGTGGTGCGCAGCGTGCCAGGGAGTCAGCATCAGGCCCTGGCCCGGCCGCAAGAGGCTGTTTGCCTTGGCCAGAAAGCTGGGCACGTAATTCGGCTTGTCGCCGTACGGGTCTGACGCAAGAATGTCGCACGCACGGTAGCCGAACTTCTCCAGACCGTCCAGCGTGTCGTTGGTCACGACCACGGGATGATAGGGATCGAGCTCGCAAATCGCGCGGTAGTAGGCCTCCAGATAATCCGCCCGAAAATGGTTGATCTCCGGTTCGTCGGCGATATACCAGCCGAACAGCCCGGGCTCATCCTTGAACAGCTCGACCATCTTCCGCAGCATCTCGCGGCACTCGTCGCTGGGCGCCGATCGCTTCGTGTGCTCGGTCGGCACCGGGTGGCCGGGCTGTTTCCACAACTCGAATGTGTACAAGAGACGTGCCGGCTCCAGGTTCACCATCGTCCGAATCCCGTGCTCGCGGTACAGCTTCGTGACGGGCGTCTTGTCCGGGTAGGTGATCGCGCTGGCCGTCTGGATGTTCTGGAGCGCGAGCACCTCCGGCCGCGGATCGTCCAGCCGCACCGCCCCGTACCAGCCGATCTGCACCGACGGTTTCCCGTCGATGACGATATTCCGCTGCGCGTCGATGCGGACTTCGCTGCCGGGCGAGCGGGGCAGCTTTCGAATCGCCGCCCGGGCCGACGCCGCCTCCGCGCCGCCCGCGCCCATCGCACGCATTTCCACGGTGTACGTCCCGACGGGCAGCGACTCGGCATCGAAGCGCACGACGTCGGCAAGCTCTGTCCCCGGCGCGGCCGCCGCCAACTCACGTCCTTGCGAATCGAGCAATCGGCCGCGGATTTCGACGACGCGGGACCGCAGCGTTTCCGGAAGCGTCGCCCGTACGACGATCCGCTGTTGGGCCTGGGTCGCATAGATCGAATTGCGATAGACCGGTTCCAGCACCTCCAGCGACATCCGCTGGCTTTCAGCGCCACGCGCGTGCAGAGCACATCCGAGCACGCCGGCGGCCAGGCACACCAACGGGCAGAAGCCGATGCTGGCGTCGCCCTCGCCTCGCCGGCTGCCAATCCCGTGGGGAGCCGTACGGAACGAACCAAACCTTGTCATGCGTTGCCTCTCTTGACTCGCGGATCCCGAATCCCTGCCAACCAGGCTCTGAAACCGACGACGGTGAACAGGCCGGGTCTCCCCGGTCGGTGGACGCGGTTTGCCCGACACCGCATCCGCCCCTGCGTGCATCGCGGCGACCGAACGGCCGCATCGGGCCCGTGCCGCGGTTCGCCGGGCAATGGCATGATACTCCTTCCGTCGCGGCACGCAAGCCTTTGCCGCCAGAGCGGTGGCCGGCGGCTCGGGCCTGTGTTACAATCGCACGCTCGATGAACCCAAATTCGCAATGGGATGAATGCCATGAAGAAAACGCTCCTGGTCGTCGTCGGCCTGATGTCGGCTGCGGTGTTGCCCTGTTCGATCGCGCGCGCGGACCTTACGCTCGTGGCCGACGGGGAGGGCAAGGCGGTGATCGTGCTCGCCGACGCGCCGTCCGTCGCGGCGAAACACGCGGCGGAGTTGCTGGCGGCCCAGATCGGGCGGATCTCGGGCGCGAAACTGCCGGTGGTCCGAGAGAGCGCTCTGGGGGACGTGAAGGTGGAACAGGGCGAGGTCCGTGCGAGCATCAGCGGCCTATCGCCCGAGGTCTTCATCCTCGTCGGGGAAAGCGGGCTGGCGCGGCGGCTCGGCGCCACGGCCGAGGGCCTCGGCCCGGGCGGCATTCTCCAACGGACCTTTGCCAATGCGCTGGTGCTCCTCGGTCCCGAAGACAAGCACTCTTCCGATCCCGACGGCACGCGCTACGCCGTGACGACGTTTCTCGAGGACGTGCTGGGCTTCCGCTTCCTGTGGCCGGGCGAGCTCGGCCTGGTTGCGCCGGCGCGGAGGACCGTGAGCGTGCCGGCGCTCGACAAGAAGTTCACTCCGAGGATCGGCCAGCGGAAGATACGCAATGCGCACTACAACGACCGCGTGCAGGCCGGTCTCGACTATCTGGGCGTGAAGAAAGAGGACAACGACAAGATTGAGGCCCTGATCGCCGGCCGCACGGCGCAGGCGCCGGACTGGTTCGCGTGGCAGCGTCTGGGCGGCAACATCGGGCTGGTCGGAGGCCATGCCTACGGGTATGTCTGGGACAAGTACCATCGCGAGCACCCGGAGTGGTTTGCCATGCAGCCCAACGGCTCGCGGGATCTCAGCAAGCTGACTCCCGAACGCGCGCGGCTGTGCAAATCGAATCTCGCGCTCGTCGAGGCGATAGCACGCGACAAGATCGCCGAACTTGACCGCGGCAGCGACCGGAGCGTCTCGCTGTCGCCGAATGACGGCGGCCTGGCCTGTTTCTGCATGTGCCCGGATTGCAAGAATCTCGATCCTCCCGAGGGCCGGCCGATCACGCTGTGGGACAACTCCTCCGGCGCGCGCGGCTCGTTCGAGTATGTTTCGCTCACGGACCGCATGGTGTGGTTCTTCAATCAGCTCGCCACGCGGATCACCGCCAAACATCCCGATGCCTGGCTCACGGTCTACGCCTACAGCGCTTATAAAGCGCCGCCGGTCCGCGAGAAGCTTCATCCCAACCTGGCGGTCGGACTGGTGGGCATGGATTACCGGAGCGACGCCCAGCGGCAGGAGACCCGCGACGACTGGGACGCGTGGGCCAGAGCGACCAAGAAGCTCTATTGGCGCCCGAACCTCCTTCTTTTTTCGCGCCGCGAAGGCACGCCGTCGCTCTACGCGCACAAGCTGGCAGAAGACTTTGCCTACTTCGCGGACCACTCGCTGCTGGGGACCGATTTCGATTCGTGCATGCACCATTGGGCGACCGAGGGGCTGAACTACTACGTGCTGGCCCGCTTGCTATGGAACCCGGACGAGAACGTCGATGCGATTCTGGACGACTACTGCCGGTCGGGCTTTGGCGGCGCCTGCAGCGAGGTCCGCCGCTATTTCGCGCGCATCGAAGCGCTGACCAACGAGATCGCCAAGGGGGAACTCGCCGTGACTGTTCCTTACACGCCCGCCGTGATCGCCGAGCTGAGCGGTATCCTGGATAGCGCCGAGCGGGCCGAGACCGAGGAGGTCGTGCGCCGCCGCGTCCGGTTCCTGCGGCGCGGCTTGGAGTTTACCGCCTTGCAGCACCGCACGCACGACCTGGCGGCGCGCGGCGCGGTCCAGACGCTGACGGCGGACGAGAAGAGCGAACTGGCCAGGCTCCAGCAGGAGAAGCTGCTTGTCATGCGCCGCATCTTCCGCGAGGAGCCGCTGGCGGTGAATGTCGCGATGGTCGCGTGGGGCAGCGAGGGCGTGTTTCGCAAGTTCGGCTGGAAAGGAGCGGGCAGTGTGCCGAAGGCGGTAGTCGATGCCGACGAGGAAGGGCGGCCGGTGGAGGGGCAAGGAGCCTCTAAGAAGTGAGCAGCCTCGGGATTCAACGGCAGACTTGTCCTCAGTTGGCGACCACCGCGCGCGGTCAATCTAACTCCAAACGCAATCGCGGGCCATCGAGTAGGATGCGATGCCCGTTGAGCACCTCTCGTCCCAGCAGGACATACGGCTCGTCACGACTGGCGATGATGCGGATTACAACCGGGTCAGATACCCTCAACGTCAACTGCACAAGATATGTGGGAACCCAACTGATTCGCCCATCGAATCCACCGATGGGAACCTCGTCCAGCGGGACAAGTTGAAGCTGTTCAGCGACTCTCGCCGGGATCACGGTCATGTCTGCGGCCGTGTCTGCGGCCGTGTCCAACAGGGCGGGCAAGTCCGGAACGGAAGCACCGCCACCCGGTGGTTGGATGGTGACGTGTACAAAGGGCGCCGGCCGGGTGACCTGCTGGTTGTAGCTGTAGCAAATCATTCCTTGCGGCCTCTTGCGGCGACTCGTGGTGGTATAGCTCGGAGTGGTCGCGGCGGCTCATCAGACACAAGGCCCACATAGATCGGTACATACCCGAATCGTCGGTAGACCCGCAGGGCCAATTCGACCTGGTTCGGGCCGCTGTCGACAACCTGGCCATCGTGAATGGCGACGTATTGGCCGCGGTATTGAGACAACAGCGCCGGCAACAGCCGCCAATAGGCATTGCGTTCCCGCTCCCATTTGCTTGTCCCGACAGCGAGTGGCTCTAGTTGGGGTGCCGGAAGGACGTCGGTTTGGCTCATAGCACGCTCCTTTTCGCGGCGATGAATCAGTGGCAGTCCATCATTATAGCGTAGACGGCCGTCTTAGTCACCGGGCTTTAGTTTCCGGTCCAACTGCTCCAACGTGAACCGCACGCTCACGATGTACGGCATCTCGCCCTCGGTCCAATGGCCGTAGGTCGTGGCGACCAGCGTGCCGTCGGGCAGCAACTCGACACCGGGGTAGGTGCAGTCGGCCCCCTTGGTGTTGTCCATGATGCGGACCCGATACTGACCTTCCTTGCCTTCGACAATGTCCTGGTACGTGCCGACCCAGCCGACCCAGTCGCCTTTCGTCGGGCTGACGTGCGTGGTGTCGCGGAAACTGATGAAGAGGCGGCCGTCCGGGGCAAACTTCGCCACGTGGCGGTCGCCGGTGAGCGAGGCGGGCAACTCGCGGGGCTCCGTCCAGGTCAAGCCTTCGTCGTCGCTGAACAGGACGAAGGAGTTGTACTTCCGCGAGTTCTCGCGCAGGAGCACGGCGATTCTCTTTCCATCGGGCGAGCGGAACGCGCCGGGTTCGCACAGATTGGCGTCCGGAAGCATGGCGATCGGCACGGGCACGCTCCAGGTCAGCCCGCCGTCCTGGGAGAGCGTCGTATAGACCCAGAAACGCCAGGGCTTTGCCGCCGGGGAGGCGTGGTCGCTATGCGGGCCCTTGACGGTATAACGGGCCTCGCTGCCGCCGCGGATGAAACGTCCGTCGTCGTGGAAGAAGGCCAGGTAGTGGCCCGGGCCGGTTTTCAGTTCGATCACCGTGGCCATCGTGACCACGCCGCCGAAGCCGCCGATCGGCTTCAGTTCGCTCCAGGTCGCGCCATCGTCTTCCGTGACGGCCATGCGGATCGGATACAGGCCGCTGAACAGAATGATCCGCTTCTTGCCCGCCGCGTCCACGACGCGGTGCAGGGTGGGCACTTCCAGCGAGGTTGCCCAGTTCGGCGGCGTGGGCAGCCGGTCGCTCCAGGTCAGGCCGCCATCGGTGCTCCGTTTGTAGACGATCGCGCCCCGTCCGTGGCCCTTGGGGTAGACGATGAGCATCGTTCGGCCGTCTTCCAACAGAACCGTTGTGGGATGCCCAAGATATTGTCCGGGCTCGCGGTCCACGATGACCTGACGCTCCTTTTCGGCGCTGATGTCCACCGTCGGAATGGTGTAACCGGGCGGCATCTTGGACCTTAGGCCCTTCGGTGGCAAGAGTGGGGTGTCGCGTTTCTGCGAAGGGGCCTCTTGGGCCGGGCAAAAGGCGACAAGAACGAGGGCCGTGGTTGCGGCGGCAAGGATTCGAGTTTTCATGGGACTGCTCAGAATGAGATTGGGGGTGCTTTCGTGGTGCATGGTTTCCGTCGCCATGATAGCGTCCCCGCGAGGCAGGCGGAAGAAGCAGAGTTCGATGCTCGTGATCGGCCCTTCCCACCGCTTGCAGTACGGCATCGAAAGCGTTAGACTGGGCAAACTTCATCCCGGCCGTGGAGGTATTGCGCTATGCTCGACTACGTCCTCGCACTCGACCAGGGTACCACGTCCAGCCGCGCCATCTTGTTTCGTCGCGACGGGCAGCCGGTTGCCGCCGTCAACGAAGAGTTTGAGCAGATCTTACCGCAGCCCGGGCTGGTGGAGCACGATCCCGAGGCGATCTGGTCTTCCCAGCTCCAGGTCGCGCGCGAGGTGATCGCTCGGGCGTCGGTCGATCCGGAAGACATTGCGGCCGTCGGCATTGCCAATCAGCGCGAAACCACAATCCTGTGGGACCGCGACACCGGACGTCCGGTGGCCAATGCCATCGTGTGGCAGAGCCGCGTAAGTGCGGGGATCTGCGAAAAGCTGAAGGCCGAAGGCCTGGAGCAGGTGTTCCGCGACAAGACCGGCCTGGTGATCGACGCCTATTTTTCGGCCACGAAGATCAAGCACCTGCTGGACACCCAGGAGGGGCTCCGCACGCGGGCCGAGCGCGGCGAGATCCTTTTCGGCACGGTGGACACATGGCTGATCTGGCGACTCACCGGCGGCCGCTGCTTCCTCACCGACTACAGCAATGCCAGCCGCACCCTGATCTTCAATATCCGATCGCTCGACTGGGATGACGAGCTGTTGGCCATTCTCGGCATCCCCCGCGCCATGCTCCCCGACGTCCGCCCCTCCAGCGAAGTGTACGGCGAAACCGATCCGTCGTGGTTCGGGCGCGCAGTCCCGATCGCGGGCTGTGCCGGCGACCAGCAGGCGGCCACGTTCGGTCAGGCCTGCTTCGAACCGGGCAGCGCGAAAAACACTTACGGAACCGGCTGCTTCCTTCTGTTGAACACGGGAAACCAGCCGGTCGCCTCGCAGAACAACCTGCTGACCACGATCGGCTGGGGGATCGGCGGCGAGATCACCTACTGTCTGGAAGGATCGGTCTTCGTTGCCGGAGCCGTGGTCCAATGGCTGCGCGACGGCCTGAAAATCATCGGCAGTTCCAGCGAGGTCGAACGACTGGCCGCCACCGTGCCGAATTCCGGCGGCGTCTACTTCGTGCCCGCCTTCGTCGGCTTGGGCGCTCCCTACTGGGACTCATACGCCCGCGGCACGGTCCTCGGCATCACGCGCGGCACCACGTCGGCGCACATCGCGCGTGCCGCGGTGGAGTCCATGGCGTTTCAGACCCGCGATCTGGTGGAAGCGATGCAGCGCGACGCGCGGATCCCGCTGGCCGGATTGAAGGTCGACGGCGGGGCTTCCGTGAACAACCAACTGATGCAGTTTCAGGCCGACATTCTGGGCGTCAACGTCCGCCGCCCGGTGGTCCGCGAAACGACGGCCCTGGGGGCCGCGTACCTGGCGGGGCTGGCGGTCGGCTTCTGGCAAAGCGCCGGCGAGATCTCGCGCTACTGGGCCCTGGACAACGAATTCAAGCCGCGCGTCGCTCCCGAGCAGCGCGAAGCCTTGTACGGCCGCTGGCAAAAGGCCGTCCAGCGAGCGAAAGATTGGGAGGAACATTGATCCAGGTCGACGCAGAGCGCTTGCGCAAAGAGCGTGCCGAGCAACTCGAGCAGACGGATTTCGATGTCCTTGTCGTCGGGGGCGGCATTGTCGGGGCCGGCGTGGCCCGCGATGCCGCCATGCGCGGGCTCCGCACGGGACTGGTCGAGCAGTACGATCTGGCGTTCGGCACCAGTAGCCGTTCCAGCCGCCTGCTCCACGGCGGGCTCCGCTATCTCGCCCAGGGCCGCATCGGCCTGGTCTATGAGGCCAGTCATGAGAAACGCGTGTTGCACCGCATCGCCTCGCATCTGGCCGAGCCGTTGCCGTTTGTCTTCCCCACGTACCGCCGCTCCGACTGGCCCCTCTGGCAGCTCCGCTTTGGAGTGAAGCTCTACGATCTCTTGTGCGGCGGCCGGAACCTGGGGCCGTCCACGTGGATGCGCCCGTCGGACGTCCTGCGGCGGCTCCCCGAGCCCAAGCCCGCGGGCCTTACCGGCGCGGTCCGCTACTACGACGGCCTGACGAACGACGCTCGCCTGGTTCTCGATACCCTCCGCTCGGCCGCAACCAGCGGCGCCGTCGTGTGCAACTACACGCGTCTGGAAACGGCCGTCCCGTCGGGCAGCCGTTGGGTCTGCCAGGTCCACGACGCCGAGTCGGACCGCGCTTTCTCGGTCCATGCCCGCGCGGTCGTCAACGCCACCGGTCCCTGGGCGCTGTCGCTGCCGCACAGCAGCGTCCGACTCCGTCTCACCAAGGGCGTCCACCTGGTGATCGAGCATGAAGCGCTTCCCGTTCCCGACGCGGTGGTGATGGCCCAGGAGAACCGCATTCTTTTCGCCATACCGTGGGGCGATCGGGTCATCCTGGGGACGACCGACACCGACTACCAGGGGCCGCTCGATCGCGTCCCGGTGAACCCCGACGACGTCGACTACGTGCTCGGCGTGGTCAACGAGGCGTTTCCCGGGGCGCACGTCGACCGGGCAAAAGTCGTCAGTTCCTGGGCGGGACTGCGGCCGTTGATCGCCAGCGGCCGCGGCGGTCCTTCCGACATCTCGCGAGCCCACGAGATCCGTGAACCCAAGCCCGGTTGGATCGACGTGGCCGGCGGAAAGCTGACCACCTATCGGCTCATCGGGGAACAGGTGGTCGACCGGTTGGCGGCCTACCTGGGAAGAAAAACGTTCCCCTGTCCGACAGCCGCGGCGCCGCTTCTGGAAGCGGGCGAGGTCCGGGGTCTCAGCGGCATCCTGCCCCCGGAAGTGCGGCCCGAGGTGGTCGAGCACTACTGCCGCGGCGAATGGGCGGTCCATCTCGACGACGTCGTGATCCGCCGCACGAGCTGGCACTACTACCACCGCAATTCGCAGGAAATCGCCCGCCAGGTCGCCAACTGGATGGCCGAGATCTTCCAGTGGGACGCGGCCCGGCAAGCGGCCGAATGGGCTCGCTACCTGCAAGCGACGGGTTGAAAAACCGTGTCACGACGAGTTCTAGTCTCGGCGACCCTGTGGGCGAAAGCCAAGCAGGCCGGAGCCGCTGCAAAACGCTACCTGCCCCGGGCGCCCTCTGATACAATCGGCAGAACACAGCCTGGCAGCAATACCGGCTTTCTACCGGCGAGTCGCTGGGAACGATCCGCCCCAAGCAGAACGTGGTCGATTCCGACCAGCTTCATTGGTCTCACGATCCGCGAACGATTCCGGGCACACCGCTGGCGTTGGTCCAATGGTTTCGCAGCGAACAGGAGCCTTACTTGAAGGGGACCCTTTTCGCCGTGGTCGACATGGAAGGCAAGCCTATCTGGCAACGGACGTTGCGCGACGACTACAGTATTCCCGGCGACGAAGAGGCTGAAGACCGGCTGTTTGAGTGGTTCCGGACGAATAGTGCCATTCTCTCGGTCGAAGTTGGTGGGCGATTCGACTTGTACTTCGCAAAGAAGGGGCAGCGAGTCTCCTTTTCGGTCCAGCGTGATGATGCAGGCGCATGGACGGTGACGGAGATCGACCGAGAGGAGAATCTGCCCAAGAAGTCGATGGCAAGCCAGGCAGCCGCGCAATCGGAAGAAGAACTGCTCCGAATATCGCTGGACTACTTGGGGGCGATAGAACTGCGCGGAAGTGCGGCTAAGTCGGAATGCCCCTTTGACGCGTATGATCTTCACGGGTTCACTATCGATGAACAAGGCCGCTTCGTGTTCATCCAAGACAGGGCCGACAAGGCACGGGCCTTGTTGCGGATCGATGAGCAGGGCGCAGTCGTGGGCAGAGTGCCGCTGCCGGCACTGAGGGGCGAGGACGAGTACTGGAGCGGGCACGCCTGCCTGGGCGGCGATCGGTTTGCCGTAACCAAATCGCAACATGGCCTCGGAGGGAAATCGGAAACCTGGATCGCGAACTTCGCCTCGGGGGAACTGACGTCGTTGCCGGATTTCGAATGCCCGTCGGTCGAAGCGATCCTCGGCCTACCGAATGGCGCATTTGCCGTTCTCGCAACCCATCATTACGAGTATACGACGGCCAGCGAACTTCGTGGCTATGATGCAAAGGGACGACTGCAATGGAAAGTGGGCGAAGGACAGCCGGACGATCGGGAAACACTCTTCTCGCCAGAAGACATTTGCCTGACTACGGGTAGGTCATTTTCTGCCGCTCGCTTACGCCAATCCACCCAGCAGTGCACCGACGGCATACGCGGCGGCAGCGGCCACGCCGCCCACCAAGAGCATCTCCAGCCCCGACTTGAACCAGTTGCGGCCGGTGATCTTGACCTTGAGGGCCCCCAGAGCAAAGAGGGTCAGCCCGGTACAGAGGCACGCGATCTCGAAGGTCGCCTCGCGGAAGAGCGGCACGAACCGCGCGGCCACGTAGACCAGGATCGGCACGAATCCGAACAGGCCGAATGAGAAGAACGTGACCAGGGCGTTCTTGAGCGGCGACTCGTCGGAGCCGAAGATGCCCAACTCTTCGACCATCATCACATCGATCCACGCGTCTTTGTTCTTGGAGAGGATGGCAACAATGGTCTCGGCGTCTTGAGGGGCGAGCCCTTTGTCCACGTAGAGTTCGACGAGTTCCCGCTTCTCGCCTTCGGGGTAGTGTTCGATTTCCCACTCCTCTCGGCGCCGTTCGGCCCGTTCGTACTCCTGCTCCGATTTGGTGCTCAAGTAGTCGCCGATCGCCATCGACAGACCATCGGCAATGAGGTTGGCAAAGCCGAGGATGAGCACGATGCCGGCGGTGAGCTTGGCGCCGGCCGCGCCGGCCACGACCGCGAACGTGGTGATGATGCCGTCCAGCCCGCCGTAAACGGCGCTCTTGATGTACTGGCCGCGCTCGTGCTGGTGCCGCTCCTTGGCGCTGGCGGAGTGCGCGGCAATCGAGGCTTGAATGTCGCCGGCCTCGTAGGCTTTCTTCGCCTTGTGGAGATCTCGCGATGGTGGCATGGTTTCCTTTGGGGCTGCTGACAAAGGCTGATAATAGGGAACGGGCGCCCTCGCGTTGTCGTTCTTCCGCGACTGCTTCGAGAACGGCCGGGGGGCCAGTCCTCGTCTCGTTACGGCACTGTGGACATTCTACCCGATCGGGGCGGTTGTTCTACTCGGGACAAGACCAATTTCGCGGCGGCAGGTTTGCCCTATAATGGAGCACATGAGCACGGATGATATTCTTCCTGGTGAAGGCCGCCGACAGCCGGTGTTTTCGGTCTCGGAGTTGACGGCGCAGATCAAAGACCTGCTGGAAATGGCCTTTCCCGCCGTTTGGGTCAGCGGCGAGATCTCGAACTTCTCGCGTCCGCGGTCGGGCCACTGTTATCTGACGCTCAAGGACGAAAACGCTCAGATTCCGGCGGTCATCTGGCGGAACACGGCCGTCCAGGTGCGATTCGAACTGCACGATGGTCTGGAAGTGGTCTGCCGGGCTTGCGTGGGCGTCTACCCTCCCCACGGTAAGTATCAGCTCATCATCCAGGAAATCGAACCGAAAGGCCTGGGTGCTCTGGAATTGGCCCTGCGGCAACTCCGCGAAAAGCTGGCTCGTGAAGGGCTCTTTGATGCTGGGAGAAAGCGTCCCCTGCCTCGCTTTGTGCGGCGGATCGCCGTGGTGACCAGTCCTACCGGGGCAGCAATCCGGGACTTTCTCGAAGTCCTCCGTCGCCGTTGGGCGGGGGCCGACGTGCTGGTGGTGCCCGTCCGCGTTCAGGGCGAAGGGGCCGCCCGGGAAATCGCGGACGCGATCGGTCGCGTCAACCGGCTGGCCGATCCGATCGACTGCATCGTTGTCACGCGCGGCGGCGGCAGCCTGGAAGACTTGTGGGCGTTCAACGAGGAGGCTGTGGTCCGAGCGATCTTCGCCTCGCGGATTCCGGTCGTTTCGGCGATCGGACACGAGATCGACGTGACGCTTTCGGACCTGGTTGCCGACGTCCGCGCGTTGACGCCCAGCGAGGCGGCCGAACGGGTCGCCCCCGCGGCCGTTGAGGTCGCCGCGACGTTGACCCAATACGCGCGGCGACTGGTCAACGCGCTGCGCAGCCGTGCCGCTTCGGCGCGAGGGAGGCTGGAAGCCCTGGCGACGCACCGGGCTTTTCGAAGGCCGTTTGAGCGATGCTTGGAGGCAGCCCGGCGCTTGGACGAACTGGAATCGCGGATGCACCGCGCCGCCCGGGGCCGAGTCCTGCTTGCCCGGCAGCATATCGACGGGACCGCGGCTCGGCTCGACTCGCTCAGTCCGTTGTCCGTGCTGGGCCGAGGCTACAGCCTGACCCAACGGCTCCGCGACGGTCATATCCTCTACGACGCGGGCGAACTCAACCCGGGCGACGAAATCCGCACGCGGCTTGCGCGCGGGCAGGTGGTCAGCCGCATCGAGCACGTCGAGGCAGACTCGCCGATCGGCGATGACACGCATCGCGGTGAGTCGAGAATCGCGTAAGTCTATGGAGATCGCGGCGAACCCGGCCGCGATGCGTCCGTTTCTTGGCGGGGCTTGTCCGCAGCGCGAAAGCACGACGCCGTCCGGTCCGGGAAGTCGCTGAATACGCCGTCCACGCCCACCTCATCGCAGAAGATCCGTAAGAGCTGCTCGAAGCTGGCCGCATAGCCGGGCAATGCGTCGGCACGGAACGTGTAGGGATGAACGGCCAGACCGGCCGCGTGGGCGTCGCGGACGAGCGGCGTGATCGCGTACCCGGGCGGCTCCGCGGTGTCCGCCGCCACGTGCGAAATCGAGGGGCCGATCGCCTCGGCATATTTCGCCACTTCGCGCAAGCCGTCCGCCGTCCTGATGGCCTCGTAGTCCGTGGCCGTCTCCTTCCAAGCGTTTTCGCCGATCAGTTGGACCAGCTTCAACTGGGTCTTCAGCTCAAACCGCAATCGCTTGAGCTCCGCCGCATCGAAACACTGGAGGTAGCAGCGGCAATCGCGACCCTGATAGCCGTACCGGCGGAGCACCTCCAGAACGATGCTGCTGATGTCCTTGCCTTGTCGCCGATGCCAGGCGGGCGACTTGATCTCCGGGTAGATGCCCACGTTCTGCCCGGTGCTCGTGTTGAGCCCCTGGACGAGTTCGATCTCCTCCTCCAAGGTCGGGATCCGGAAGTCGGACTTCCCGGCGGGAAACCGGCTCGGGAAGACCGGAGCACGCGACCGGAGATCCATGCGTTCGCTGACACGAAGCCGCTTGATCTCTTCGAGCGTGAAATCGATTGCGTAGAAACGGCCGTCGTCGCGTGCGCGCGAGGGAAACCGATCGGCGACGTCCGTCACTGTGTCAAGCTGGACGTCGTGCAGGACGATGGGGCAGTCATCCCGGGTGAGGACCACGTCCTGTTCGAGGTAGTCGGCCCCCATGGCATACGCCATGGCCTTGGCGGCCAACGTGTGCTCCGGCAGATACCCGGACGCGCCGCGGTGCGCGATCACGGCCGGTCGCTCGGCCGAGTATGCGACCATGCAAGAGGCAAAAACAACGGCCAGCGAGAGTGCCAGGCAGGAAGCGAGATGGTCCATGGTGCGGAACTCCGTCAGCGGCGTCGCGGCGTCCTGGGACGCAGCACCAGCAGGAGGATGACGATCGGCAGCGCGATAAGAAACCAGCGGGGTCGGATCGCCAAGACGAGGGCCAGGGCCGGAATGGCGGCCAGGATCCACGCCGGAAGCCGCATGACTTCGTCGTACGCCAGCCACCAGACGGCCAGCAGCGCGCCGACCCGCCAGCAGGCGGATTGCAGTTGCTGGTAGCCGCTCTCCTCGGGCGGCCAAACCACGAAGGCAGCCGCTCCAAGAAAAAGCGCCATCGCGAAGATTCCAACGGCGTGACGACGCATAGACTCCAACGCAGTGAACCGCTCAGATCCGGTCAAGGGAATCGATCCAACGGGCGAGTTCCGTCAGCTCCTCGGCATTCAACTCCCGCGGATCTTCGCCCAGATCCATTACAGTAACCGGATACTTCTGCTTACGCAACTGCGTGATCGAGGCCTCGACGCGTTTAGCAAACTCGGACTTCGCCGCCCTGGCCACACAGAAGGCCAGGCGGTGCGACGGCTCGTTCTCCGGAAGCCGCCCCATCGTGGGCGCATCGACGGCGATCACCGCCGCGGCATCCGCGGGTCCCTGGAAAGCGACGAGGTAGGCGATCGCGCCGCCACCCTGCCGACCGGCAACGACCACCCGCGCGGGATCGATCGGATAGGTATTCTCCAACTCCTCCTTGAGCTTCCGGATGAACTCCAGTTCCGAGAGACTCCACTTGTCGGGATCGGCGGCTTTGGGGGCCAGGAGAACCAGGCCATCGCGGTCGCAGTGCGGCTTCCATTGGGCAAGCAGGGCTTTCTCGTCCAGCCCGCCCGGCGCGTGCAGCCAGACAACGAGCCCATAGGGCCGCGGCGGGGCCGTGCGCTGGGGAACATACGCCCAGGCCTCGTTGGTCAACTCGGGCGTCTTCATCTTGAACATCGCCGGCTGGGCCGGCTTTCCCGCTTCTTCTTTCTTTTCGTCCGGCTGGTCCCCCGGCTTTACGGTGGCGTGTGCCGGCGGCAGCGGCCCGGCGGGCGCGTTTTCCGGCTGCGACGCCAGATCAAGTTTGACCTTCTTTGTCTCGTCGCGCCGGCGAAACTCCAACTCGACGGCGTCGCCAACCGATCTTTCGCTGATCGCCTGCCGAAGCAATTTGGCTTCGGCGATCGCTTTGCCGTCGACGGAAAGGAGGACGTCGCCCGGCTCAACTCCCGCTTTGGCCGCGGGGCTGTCCGGGTACACGAAGCGGACGGTGACGCCCTGCGGCTTATCCTTAGCCTCCGCGGCGGTCCGCATCGGCAGAACGCCGAGAAACGGATGCTGGTACGGCTCGAGTTCGGCCACGAGCGGCGCCTCGCATTCAGTCTCTTTCTCGTCTCGGACCACGGCCAGGCGGACCGTATCGCCCGCATAGCGGCGGGCGATCTCGGATTTGAACTGCACCAGCCGCGGGACCGGACGGCCGTCGATCCGGGCGATGCGGTCGCCCGACTTGATCCCGGCCTTAAACGCCGGCGAGTTCGGCCGGACGGTCGCAACCACGGGCGCCTCGGCATAGAGCGTGTCTTTTCCCAGGCCGATCCCGAGCAATCCCGGGCGAAGGTCGCCGTCGCGTTTCATCCGGGGCACCACGTCGAGCACGTCCCGAAGCGGTACGGCGAACCCGATGCCCGAATCGTACCACTGGTAGCCCGCGATCTCCTCGCTGCTCTCAGGAGACATGGGCGTGAGCACACCGAGGACCCGGCCGCGGATATCGACCAGCGGCCCGCCGTAGTTGTTCGGGCTGACGGCAGTATCGGTCTGAATCGCTTTTCCCCAGACGCGGCCCAGTGCGCTGACCAGCCCGACGGCCATGTTGGGCCGATCGCCGGCGAAGGTCCGGCCCACGGCAATCGCCCATTGCCCAACTCGCGTCTCCTCCGTCGGCGCTGCCTCCGGGACCGGCAGCGGTTGGTCCGTCTCGATCTTCAAGAGGACCAACATGCGGTTATGGTCGGTCGCCACGAGTTGGGCCGGCTTGCGGGCCTGGCCGGGCAACTGCACGAGAATGGAGCTCGGTTCGTTGACGAAATGGAACGTACTGGAGACGATGTAGCCGTCTTCGGAAACGACCAAGCCGGTGGTCGGCCCGGCGCCGAACGGCACGTCGCCGACCCGTTCTAGCCCGCCGACCATCTCGATGCGGACCACCGACGGCGCCACCCTCGCTACCGCCGCCTGAAACGCCTTCTGCTCAAGCAGATCCAATTCCTCGCCATGGGCGGACGACACGGCCATTGAGAGCGCCAAAGCAAGAACAAGCAAGACGCCGCGCCTCTCGTGCCTCTCGTTCCCAGGCTCTGCCTGGGAACGCGCTGTCTTGCAGGCTCCGCCTGCTCTATGCCGCTCGCAACGCGCTGGCGCTGTCTTGCAGGCTCCGTCCGCCCCGAAGTGCCGTTGCTTCTCTCGCGGATTGCCCGAGATCGTACACCGATGGCCGTTCGCGCGCCGGACAGCCGCCTTTCTCAATTTGCCGTCGAGGCGGAGCCTCGGAATCATGCGCTCCCAGGCGAAGCCTGGGAGCGAGGGATTGGGGGTCATGGTGGAGTTTGTGCTTTGGCGTCTTCGGTATGAAGTTCGAATTCCAGTAGTTCCTGCCCGCGAAGGACGGTCAGTTTCACCGGATCCTCTCGATCGATGAGGCCCAACTCCTCGCGCAGCGACTTGCAGGAAGGGACCAGCCGATCGCCGATCAAGAGCACCAGGTCGTCCATGCGGATGCCCGATACCGCAGCCGGAGAACCCGAAACGACGCGATCGACAAACGGCGGCGTCCGCTCCACGACATCGGGAACGAGCACCAGTCCCAGATCCGCCAGGGTGATGGGCCGCTCGGGCCGTTTCTCCGGCTCTTCCCGGCGGGCCACGAACTTGCCGGCGCGGATCTGTTCCACCGGGCCGCGAAGCTGTTCGATGGGCAGAGCGTAATTCAGCCAGGTGTTGTTGAGCGCATTGCGAAGTTCCTTCCCGAGCATCGCGATCAGATCGCCGCTTCGGGTGACGAGAACTCCGCCGGCGGCGCCGGGGTTGTTGGTTACCGCGTCGAGAACATAGACGGGCCCGTCGTACGGCGTCTCAAAGACACCACGGCGCGCCTGGAGCTGCGTCTTGACGGCGATCACGCCGTCCTGCACGCTCGCCGGTTCATTGCCCGTGGCGATTCCGAACAAGTTGCTCAGTGCAAGCACGCGCTGGCCCGCCTCCGCCTCCACCGCCTTGTTCAGGTCGAAGTGCGGCAGGTCGGCGCCCTCGATCTTCACGACGGCGATTTCCAGCCGCGGGTCGGCGCCCAGCAGCTTCGCCTCGAAGCGGCGGCCATCGGCAAGGACGACGGCAAGAGAATCGGTGTCGAGTACATAGCTCCAGACCGTGAGGATATGGCCTTCGGGCGAGACCAGCATTCCCGTCTGGTACGCTTCCATCTGCTGGAAACCGCCGGCGCCGTAGATCTTCACCACCTTCGCCTGCGTCTGTCGGACGGTCTCGGAGAGGCCGGGGCGCGGCGGACCGCTCTCGGCCGCGACAACGGCGGGGCAGAGGGCAAATACGATCAGCAGCACACGGGCCAGCTCTCCAGCAGCCGAATTCGTGAGAATTCGGGGGAACTTCGCGCCAGGACTCGCCGACTCGCGAAGTCTCACGACTTCGGCTACCGCTCGGCTGCGGAGCCGCGCGACTCTTCCGGCGCACCCCATCAACCGGCGAGGATCCGCAAGACCGCGCCGGGGCGGCACGGGCGAGAACTCCCGTTCTTCTGGCTGCTGCTCCACGGCGACTGGACGGTTTCGCATGCGGCTTGCCTACGGCCCAGCGGACGGCTCAAAAGTGAACTGCTCCAATTGAAACGCGCTGAACGGTTCGTCGCCGAAGCGGACTTCCATGCGCCGGGGGAGTTTCCGCCCCTCGACTTCACGGAAATCGGAGAAGTAAATCTCGCACGGATCGACGTCGTCCGCGGGGAACATCTCGACGGCCAGCAAGTCTCCTTCGGCCGGATCGAAGTAGAACCGCGACTCGACGCCGCCCGAGAGGCCGACGAGCACGTCGAACAACCCCGTGTGCCCGACCAGGGGCGCTGTGCCCAGGTAGGAGACGTCTCCGAACTTGTCCGGACCGAGCACCGCCAGCCTCCGCCAGAGATGCAGCGCGGGCATGAGCCCGCCGCTTCCCGGCGGCGCCAACGACGAGGCCAATTCATCCGTGACCGTCCAGGTCGAGGCTCCCACGGGCAATTCCAGCACGATATCCTGGTCGGTCAATCGCAGCGTAAACTTGCTGCCGTCGTCCAACGCGCCGGCGATCGTCCAGGATCCGCCCGGAACCGAAAGTCGGCTTTCTTTGTCCCAGGTGCTCCAGACGCGGTCGCGGTGGAGCTTGTTGAAGTAGAAGTTCGCGTAGCCCCGCTTCTCCTCGAAATGCTTCTTGACAACCTCGGCAAGTTCCGCGGGTTTCTCGGTCGGCTGCAGTGGATGCGGCAGCCGGTCGGATTTCGGCCGGTCGTCCTTTCCTGGAGGCTTTTCTTTTTCTTTCCTGCCGCCTTCCGGCTGTGGCTCCTCGCCCGGTTCAGGGATCGGCATGGGCATCTCCTGGCGGCCCTCGGTTTTCTCCAGCAGTTCACTCTGGGTATGCACGCCGGCGAGCCGAACCAGGATGTCGTAACGTTTGCCGCCGCGCCGGTAGCTCAGCGGCACTCGCCAGCCTTTGGGAAAAATGCCGAGCACGTTCTTGAAGCCGTTCGGGGTCGAGATCGGCCGGCCGCCGAAGCTGACGATCTCATCGTCGTAGCGGAGTCCGCGTCGGTAGGCGTCGGACTGGTCGAGGATGTCGGTGACAACGACGCGCCCCTCGCCGTCCCAGCCGGCGACGGCCCCGAGCGTCGCGTGGTCCACGATCCGGCCGCTGTGCAGGTGGCCGAGGAAGTTCTTGATCTGGTTGATCGAAATCGCGTACCCGACCCCCACGTTGACCCGCCCCCGCTTCTCAAACGACCCGCGGCCGTTGATGCCGATGAGCCGGCCTCGGGCATCGAACAACGGACCGCCCGAGTTGCCGGGATTGATCGAGGCGTCGGTCTGGATGCAGTCCGTGTACTCGAGGATCGTGCCCGCGGGATACTGGTAGCGGTGCACGCCGGAGATGATTCCATAGGTGACCGTGGGCTGGAAGTCGGCAGCCAGCAGGAAGGGATTGCCCATGGCGAATGCCCAGTCGCCAACCTGGACCTCGTCGCTGTCGGCCACCTCGGGAGCGGGAAAATCGTCGCGGCCGAAGAGCTTGATGAGCGCAACGTCGCCGGTCGGATCGATGCCGACAATCACGGCGTCGTACAACTGGCCGTCGGCCATCCCACACTTCATCGCGTTGCCACAGGGCTTGACCACATGGAAATTGCTCAGCGCGTAGCCGTCGGGAGTGATCACCACGCCGGATCCGCCACCGCCGCCGTCGGACGAGAAGACCGCCACCACGGCATCTTTGGCCTTGGCCATAACGGCGACCCGTTGCGATTCCGCCTCCAGCACGGCAGGCGCCACTTCCGTCCTTCCGGCCGCGGCAAATCCGGACCAGAGGCAGCATGCCAAGGCGGCGAGCCGTCCGACAAGCGGTACGGAACCGGAGACCGGCGCCCTGCATCTCGTCACGGCCCGATATCCAGCGGCCAATCTCCCAGCGCCGGCCCGCGTTTCCGGACAGCCAGTCATTTCACGATCCTTGCATCACAGAGATCCAGGTGATCGGCCACATCGAGATCGGCGCCGAAATCGACAAGGATGGACAGCCGGCGGACGCCCGCGATGTCGATATCCAGCGGCTTGGGAGGATCGGTGCCCGTGACGGCCGACTCGAACAAAACGCGGCCGTCGCCACGGACCGCCAGGTGGACATTTCCCCGCGGCCGCACGGCGTCGTCGATTCCGGCGGTTGCCTTGAAGCGACGGAAATCCGCTGGGAGACGATAGACCAGTTCGGTTCGGCTGTGGAGCGCCAGGCCCTTGGGGTAAATTTTGCCGTTGACTTCCAACGGACCGCCGTTGAGGTTCATGTCTTTCCGCGGCGCGTAGAGGTCCATTCTCGTGGGGAGCTGCTGAATTGCTCCCAGGTACGGCACAAGGTGGAGCGAATCGGGATCCAAATCGCTCAGGTAGAGGATTTTTCCCTGCGAGAAATCGATCCTCGCAACCGATGCGAGCGCACGGCTGACCTCCAATCCCAGAGGCGTCGTCCATTTCAAAGCTCCCCCGTCCAAACCGAGAGAACGAACAATCCAAGTCGAGCCGGAACGATCGGTCAAGCGACACTTGGACTCGGGCAGTTCGCGCCCGTGGGGATGGTAGTAGACGATGCCGAATACTTTCGCTCGCTTTACTCCTAACACGTCGCCCTCAGGCTGGAACTGGACGGTCGCGTCGTCCACCGCCCGAACCGCGCCCCGATGGAAATCGAGCACCGCGTCCTTGCGGACCACGAGGAGATCGGTCTTCAAATCCGTCTGACGGATCTTTGCCCACTGCCCGGCGAGCGCCTCGTTCTGCGGCTGCATGCGCACGGCGAGAATGTCCCGGGCTGCCAATTCGAGCACCTGGCCGCCGGCGAGGGTAAGGCGCGCACGGCCCTCCTGCGCATGGTAATTCATCGCGACTATGGAGGAACCATCTGCCAGCTCGACACCTACCGTCGGCCGAGGAGCATCGCTGTCTTGCGGCTGCTTCGCGACCAACCCGGCGAGCTGTCCGAGATCGATCGTTTCCAATCCATCGACCGTTTGGACAGCAACCCCCTGATCATTTAGCTCAACAAGGGGGCCAGTGAATACCTGCCCGCCGATGGTCTGGATCTCAACCGTCGGAGGGGCGACGCCAATAGCGCTAAGAAATAGGGCAATCCACATAAAGACCTCGTTCTGCCTCCATTATACGTCCCCGGCCGGACCCGGGCCGTCAGTCAGGCTGCGAAACCCAGTGGCAGGGTGGCCGTGTGAGACGGCGGATTCGTTATTCCATTGTCCGTATCGGTCTGCGTTGGGGCCACATCCAGCCCGAATCGGCTGCGGGGATCTTGCCGGACTTTTTAGCACTTCCCGTGCCGGAGCTATGCAATGTCCGTGATCGCATTGCCGTTGCGAAGAGCTCTGCGACCCAACTCGTTATGCCATTTGGCTTTGCAAGCGATGGCCGAGACTTGGTACGATGGCATCGGACCAGCGACGATGCAACGCCCGTTCGCATCCCACTCAGAATAGTGGCAATCGACTCTCAGCGAGTGCCGTGCAAGTGAACAGGATGCTCTGCAATTGAGACCGGGCTACCCGTTCGATTTCAAGGCCGTCAGCGAGAAGATCCGCGTGCGCAGTGCCAGGATCTCTTCCGCCCGGGTCTGAAAACGGCCGTCGAGATTGGCTGGATCGAGCCATTGCGGCTCGGTGAACAAGCGTGCCGGCTGCCCGAGACGGTGGCAGCGGCCGACCTGGGCAAGAAGGCGGCGCGAGGCGCGGTCCAGCCCCTGGGAATCACAGAGTCCCTGAAACAGAGCGGCATGAGTCTGGTGGCGGTAATGGTGGTGCCAACGATGGCCGAAATACCCGCCCCCGCAGACCACGGCGATCGCCGCGCCGGCCAGCAGCAGCCAGATCAGCAGTTGGCCGCCGGAGTCCGCCCCGGCCGGCAGGCGGCGTGCCGCCAGCAGGGGCGCGGCGAGCGGGACCGCGCAGCAGGACAGCTCCAACAGCGCCGACGTGATCATGACGCGACCTTCTCCATCTCGACGTTCTCCTCCAGCAACGAATCGGCGATCCGCAACAGGCTCTGCTCCGCGGTCTCTTGCACGATCACGCTGCGGTCCCAAAGCGCATCGCGAAGCGCATCCCAACTGGGCATCGAGTCGCAATCCGCCAGCGCTTTGGCCGCGGCAATCCGCACCATGTGGTCGTCGTCGGAGAGCAGCTTGATGACCGCCTCCTCGAGTTCCTGGACCAGCCCCATCGCGCCGGCTGCCAGCACCGAGCGCCGGCGACGCACCGGCGAGAGGCACTCCATCTCCAACTTCAGATCGAAGGCCGCTTCCGGATCGATCTTCCGGACGAGATGTCCGGCCATTGCCACCAGGTCGTCCGAGAGCCGGTCAAAGTTGGTCACGAAATGGCGGACCGTGAACTCCGGCATTGCTTCGCGCAGCGCTTGCCGGACCGGTTCGTGCGGTGTGTCGACCATGCGGATCAGCAGCGACATGGCCCCGGCCACATTGCGGGGGCGCAACTCCTTAAGTACGTGCGCACGGACCGTGGGATCGTCGTCGTTCAATGCCTTGATCACCAGGGTATCCGCTTCGGGTCCTTGGAACTCTCGGATCGCGCGCGCCGCCGCGCGACGGCCGCCACGATTTCCTTCCAAGAGAAAGTAGCCGATCAAATCCAGAAGTTCCTTGCGCCGGATCGAGGTCGACATCACCAGCGCCACAGCGTCGGCCTGCCCTCGGTCGTCGAGATCTGCAAGGACGGGGTGCTCGGGTTTCGCCCAGGCAAAGGCGTCGAAACGCAAGAGGGTCTCGGCAACCGCCTTGGAGGCATTCAACCCGCCCGCCGCCAGCAGGTTTTCGACGAACTTCACGTCCGTCCGTCCGGCAAGAATGTTCTTGACGACCTGCGGCATTTGCGGGTCTTCGAGAAAACCCAACAGAAGCCGCAAGACACCGCCTCGGGAGCTCTCCGTCAACGCCTCAACGACGGCGCGGTGGCAGCTCTCTTGAGGCTGCTGGAGGATGCGGCGCAGTACGACGTTCTGATGCTTCGACACGATCAGAAATGCTTCGACCACCTCCACGCAACCGTGCCGGGCATATTTCCCCGCGCCCTCCTCCAATGCGGAGATCATCCGTTTCCGGGCCGTGTCCTGGTCGCGGCGACGGGTCTGCTCATTGGGATTGCAGAGTTCGCCGTAGAACAGCTCGGTCAGTTCCAGGATGGTTTGGGCGGTCTTCTGCCGGTGCGCGCGGCCGGCGCCGTCCAATGCGCCGATCAGGACCGGCAGCGCTTCGTAAAGGCGAAAAGCTAAGATCGCCTCACCCGCCTCCGCGCATTGCCGAACATCGCCTGTCTCGATGGCCTCGGCGACGACTCGGACCAGTCGCTCCGGGCGCTCGCCCACGATCGACCGGCATTGCTCGTCGAACCCAGGGAGCCGCCGGAAGATCTCGTGGTGACCGGCGGGGCTGCGGCGATCCAGAACGGCCCGGATCGCAAGATCCCGGATCGGCGGGTGTGGCGAGTCCAGCGCGGCGATGAGTACATCGTCGGCGACCCGATTGCCGGTCTTGGCGAGATACTGAAATGTGGCGTTGAGTCCAATCGGCATGATCCGTGAGCGTCCTGTTCCGTCCTGTCGGCGAACAGCCACCGGCGCTGCTGCCGGACTTGCGTCGGCGCGACACTCCTTTCAGACCGACATCGGCAGCCAATTGCGCCCCCGGGCGCGTCCGGATGCGGACCTCCCGGCATCAAAGCATAGGTTACGGGTGCCCGATGCGCGGCTCACGCGCCGAAAACTTTTAAGGACGCGTCCAAGAACAACTCCGTGAATTGATGTAGAGCGGACTTTAGTCCGCTCGGGCGGAATGAATTCCGCCCTACGAACTCGTTCGCGGACAGGTGCTAAGCCGCAAAGGCATCGCACTCTGAATAGTTGGAATCACACCCCCGCAACAGGAAGGGAAGACGCCTGTCTTGGTGGGAGGCCCTAACAGGAATTCGACTGCCATCACCCCATGCCCATCTCCCGGAGGGGTAGAGGGGAGTTGCGATTGGGCCTCTTGGGTGTCAATCGGCCGTGCTGAAGATTCGCGGCTTCTCAACAACCACTCGCCACGATGCTAGGTTTCGCCACCAGTCATTCTGAGCGTAGCGAAGAATCTCGGCTCCAGTAGAGATCCTCCGCTGCGCTCAGGATGGCGCTTCGGTCGTCTTGGCGGGTGGTGGGTTCTTAGGCGCTGTCCAGGAACAACTCCGCGGTTCTGTCGCCTCGCTCCGCGAAAGAGTGTTTTTTCGCGGAGCGAGGCGACATTGTTCGTGGACAAGTCCTTAGCGCCAATCCAGCAGGTTGCCCTCGCTGTCCAGCGGCAACGGGCGCAGAGGGGTGAGGACCTCCAGGTCTGCGCGTTGCCGGGCCTCGTCCAGGTATGCCGCGGAACATTCGATTTCGTGGAGGTCCAACGTGTTGTGAATCCACATCAGGCGCGCGTCCGGCGGTTCGGCGAGACCGACCATGCCCAGCGCCAGGTCAAGAATCTCCCGGTCGGTTTCATAGTCCAGCGGAAGCATCGCCCCGGAAACGTGCCCGGCCACAATCCCGTTCAGTCGCGTGGCCGGCAGATCCATTTCCCGGACCACCCGGCTCCTACAAAATTCCACGAGCCCCAACCCGATGGCGTTGCCGTGCGTTTCCGGGGTCAGGCCCCGAACCGCGATCACCTTCACCTTGGGCAGCTCCCCGTCGACCGCCTTGTGATCGTCGAACTTGCGTCCCACGACGTTCGTGTCCAGGCCCGTGCCGCTGATGTTCTTGCCGATCCGATCGATCAGGAGCACGTCGACCCGGTCGAACGGCAGGCGTGCCATCCACAGCCGAGCCAGCGCGAGGAGTCCCCTTTCACGGTCCTCGAACTCTTCCGGGCGGACCGCCTCGATCCGCGCCGTCTGGTCGAAAGCATTTTCCACGATCCCCAGCCCGCAAAGGATGCGGCATTTCTTCAGGACCTCGCCGGCCACGCTTCGGATGATCTGTCCGAAGCTGTAGTCCTGAATGGCCCGGTGATAGACGGCCGCCCCCTCGCATTTGCCCAAGCCGATCAAGAGCATCTTCATCAAGCCGCTTTCGATATCGCCGACGAAGCGCGTGTGCGGCTTGACGCGATTGACCACAACCACATGATCGGCGCCGAATGCGTGGCGGTCGAAATGGACGGGAAATCCTTCGGAGGTCCGGCAAACGACCACCGTCTCCATTCCCGCACGAATCGGACACCCGACGAATTCCTCGACGATTCCGTACGACCGGAGCACCTCTTCCTGCCCTTGTGCGGTGCCGCCCCCGTGGCTCCCCATGGCCGGGACCACGAACGGGTTGGCGCCGAGGTTGCGGAAATGCCCGACGATCGCGCGGACGATCACGGCGATATTGGCGATCCCCCGGCTGCCACCCGTAATGGCGACGCTCTGTCCCGCCAACACGCGCCGGTGCAACTCCAAACGTGCGAGTTGCCGCTGGACCTCGCCCGCCACATCGTCGACCTGCGGGCACTGAAACTTCTGTCGAATGCGAAAGACTCGCGGGTATTGCAGCATCGAGAACTCCTCGGTTCATGTTCCTTCGCCGCCGAAAACAGGTCGGCGGAAGAAACTGGCCGGTCCTGACCCGGCACAAAACAGATCAATTTTACACGTCGCCGCTCCAACCCGCCACACAAGAGCGACGGGATCGGGACTGGACGCTGCCACTTTGGTGCGGCGATCTCTTCGATTTGGCGGACGACTCCGCGTCTTTCCGGTTTCTTGGATAAGCTCGCGTGGAAATCGCGGCGGATGGGCGGGAATGGTGTACCGCGCTTCGTCGGAGTTACAGAATCTCGGGCGGAGCGACTTCTTGCAGCTCCGCGGCGTATCAGGAGTTGGGGGGGAGGATCACGACAGCGACCTGAACCAGTCGCCCAAGTACACTGCCACCGTCCACTGGGCCCAGGCCTGCCGCCAGCCCATGCACGTGGTGGCGGCGTCTTCGGACGCCCAGGCTGGCACGGTGGTCGCAAAGCGAGTACAGTAGGGTTTGCGGGAATCGCCCACGATGGGCCCACTTTGAACCACGAGGAGTCTGAGCATGTCCAAGAACGGTGACAAGCAAACATCGGCTTGTTCGCGCCGCGCGTTCCTCAAGTCGGCCGGTCTCCTGGCCGGAGCGGCCGCGACCGCCCAGTTGACCATCGGACGCGCAGCCTATGCGGCCGGCAGCGATGTCGTGAAATTCGGCCTGATCGGCTGCGGCGGACGCGGTTCCGGCGCCGCCATGAACGCCATGGACGCCGACCCGGGCTCCAAGCTCGTGGCCATGGCCGACCTCTTCCAAGACAAGGTCGTCGGCAGCCGCGATCGGCTCAAGCAGGCCAAGCCCGACCAGATGGACGTGCCCGACGACCGCTGCTTCCACGGGTTCGACGCCTACCAGAAGGTGATCAACAGCGATGCCCAGGTGATCCTTATCGCCTGTACGTCGTGTTTCCATCCGCTCTATCTCCAGACCGCGATCGCGGCCGGCAAACACGCTTTCCTCGAGAAGCCCCACGCCACCGACGTGCCCGGCCTGTTCGTCGTCAAAGCGGCCTGCGAGGAAGCCGCCAAGAAGAACCTCAGCGTCGTTTCCGGACTGTGCTGGCGCTACCACACCGGCGTGCTGGAGACCATGAAGCGAGTCCTCGACGGCGCGATCGGCGACATCGTGGCCATCCAGGAAACTTACATGCGCACCCCCTATCGCCTCGTCGAGCGGACGCCCGAGCAGAAGGAACTCGAATACCAGTTCCGCAACTGGTACCACTTCAACTGGCTCTCCGGCGACGACATCCTCCAGTCGCTCGTCCATAGCCTCGACAAGGGCGCCTGGGCCATGCGCGACGAACCGCCCGTAAAAGCTTACGGACTGGGCGGCCGCTCGTCCTCGTGGGACAAACCCTATGTCTACGGCGACGTCTTCGACCACAACGCCGTGGTCTACGAGTATGCCAACGGCGCTCGGCTGTACGGCGTCGGCCGCGCCCAGAACAACTGCTACAACGAGGTCTCCGACATCCTCATGGGCACCAAGGGCCGCTGCAATCTCCAGCAGCACAAGATCGAAGGCGCAACCACCTGGGAATACACGGGCCCCAAGTGCAACATGGCCGAAGAGGAGCAGCGCGAGTTGTTCAAGGCGGTCCGCGCCGGCAAACCGCTCAACAACGGCAACTACATGTTCAACAGTACCATGATCGGCATTCTCGGCCGCATGGTCTGCTACACTGGCAAGGAAATCACCTGGGAAGAAGCGCTGAAATCCACCTACCAGATCGGCCCGGTGAACCCCACCTGGGACATGGAACCCCGCGTGAAGCCCGACGACAAGGGCGTTTACCCCGTCCCGATTCCCGGCGTCGCGCAGCAGGGATGACCCGGAGAAACACGACACCAATGCAATCCTCACGAAGCCTCTGCCGTGTCGCGGCCCTCGGTCTCGCGTTCTCTGCCTCCTCCGGCTTCCTCGAAGCGGCTGGGCCCAGACCGAATTTCATCGTGATCTTCGTCGACAACTTCGGCAACGGCGACCTGGGCTGCTTCGGCTCGAAGCTCCACCGCACTCCCAACGTGGACCGCCTGGCCGCGGAGGGCCGCAGGTTCACCAGCTTCTACGTCAGCAGCGGCGTCTGCACGCCGAGCCGGGCGAGCCTTCTTTCGGGCTGTTATCCTCGCCGGGTCAATATGCATATCAGCGACAAGGGCACGGCCGTCCTGCCCGCCGTGTCGCAAAAAGGGCTCAATCCCAAGGAGATGACGATCGCGGAGGTGCTCAAGACCGGCGGCTATGCGACGGCGTGCATCGGCAAATGGCACCTGGGCGACCAGCCCCAGTTCCTGCCCACGCGGCAGGGCTTCGACGAGTTCTTCGGCATTCCCTACAGCGACGACATGACGAAGGATAAGAAACCCGACGTCTGGCCGGAACTGCCGCTGATGCGGAACGAGAAAGTGATCGAAGCGCCGGTCGACCGCGACTACCTGGTGAAGCGATGCACCGAGGAGGCGGTCGCCTTCCTCGAAAGAAACAGGGACCGCCCCTTCTTCCTCTATCTGCCCCACACGATGCCCGGCTCCACGGACCATCCGTTCTCCAGTCCCGCCTTTCGCGGCAAGAGCAAGAACGGCGACTATGGCGACGCGGTGGAGGAACTCGACTGGTCGACCGGCGAAATCCTGGCCGCCCTGGATCGGCTCGCGCTGGGCGCCAGCACGCTCGTGGTCTGGACCTCCGACAACGGCGCGGTCCGCCGCAACCCGCCGCAAGGCAGTTGTGCTCCCTATCGAGGCTACGGCTATGACACCTCCGAAGGCGCCATGCGGATGCCCTGTATCACGCGTTGGCCCGGCAAGATCTCCGCGGGCACGGTATGCGATCAGCTCTGCTCGACTATGGACCTGTTGCCCACCTTCGCCAATCTGGCCGGGTCGCCGCTGCCGCCCAGTCCGATCGACGGACACGACATCCGGAACCTGCTCCTCCAGCAACCGTGTGCCGATTCGCCCAGCGATGAGGGCGGATTCTTCTACTACATGATGGACCAGTTGCAGGCGGTGCGGTCCGGGCCCTGGAAGCTTTACCTGCCGCTGGAAGCGAAGTACCAGAACTTGGGCCGCAAGAAGACCGCCCCATCCAAGGCGGAATTGTACGACGTTCGTAACGACGTGGGCGAGACCCGCGAAGTCTCTGCCGACCATTCCGACGTAGTCAAGCGACTCATGGCGCTGGCCGACCGCGCGCGCGACGAGTTGGGAGACATGGACAAGTTCGGCAGCGGCCAACGCCCCGCCGGCTGGGTGGAGGATCCAAAACCGCTGCTGCCGTAAGGCGCTGTCCAGGAATAACTCCGTGGTTTTGTCGCTTCGCTCCGCGAAAGGGTGTTCTTTCGCGGAGAGGCGACATTGTTCGTGGACGAGTCCTAAGAGTACACGGCCGGTTGCTACCATGACAGAGTGCTCGTTCAAGAATCGAACCATAAATGCCCCCGCCGACCGTGCGTCGGCGGAGCGATGATTGCC
>JABWBD010000228.1 GCA_013360685.1 Pirellulales bacterium | reverse complement strand
GTGACCATGAACACGACCGACGTGAAGCGGCGAGTCGCCAGGCCGAAGCGGTTTTCCAGCAGGGCGTAGGCGGTGACCAGTTCCCCTTGGTAGTAGCGAGGCAGGAGCGTCGCCGCGATCACCGCGCGGCCGAGGATGTAGCCCGCCACAACTTGCAGGAATCCCAGATCGCGCGAGAACGCCAGGCCGGGGATACTGATAAAGGTCAGCGCGCTGGTTTCCGTCGCGACCACGGAAAAGAGGACCGCCCACCACGGGATCGCCCGGTCGGCCACGAAATAGTCCTTGGCGTCCTTCTGGCGCCGGCCGACCCAGATCCCCAAGGCCGTAGTTCCCGCCAGGTACACCAGGACAACGGCGAGATCGATCGACGTGAAGGTCGGGGTCATTTGCCGGGCGACTCCGGGGGACGGGGAGGGGACATGGGGTGTTGGAATCCTGGAGGACTGGAGTATTGGAACGATGGAATTGCCCCCCCCAACATTCCAACATTCCATCATTCCAACATCCCGCCGCCTTGCGGGGCAGCCGGTGGCGGCGCGGCGCGCGGCTTCCGGTACTGGGGGAGCCGGTCCTGGATCGACTCGACCGTCAGTTCCTCCCCGCGCATCGCTTCCATTGCACGCACGGCGGCGTCGGCGGCTTGGATCGTGGTGAGGCAGGGAACGCCGTGCGAGACGGCGGCGGCACGGATCTTCCCTTCGTCAGTCCTCGCGCCCTTGCCTCGGGGGGTGTTCATCACCAAGGTCAGATTGCCGTCGCGCATGGAGTCGAGAATGTTGGGATGGCCTTCCTGAATTTTTCGGATCCGCTCGACCTTGATTCCCGCCTCCTCGAGCCGCTGGGCCGTGCCGCGCGTGGCGATCAGCTCGAAGCCCATCGCCTCCAGCCGACGCGCCAAGCCCACGACGTGGTCTTTCTGCCGGTCCGCCACGCTGATGAAGATCTTGCCGCTCTGGGGAAGGTTCGTACCGGCGGCGATCTGGCTTTTCGCAAAGGCGATCGAAAACCGCTCGCTGACGCCCATCACCTCGCCCGTGGATTTCATCTCCGGGCCGAGCACGATGTCGACGCCGGCGAACTTGACGAAGGGGAAGACGGCCTCCTTGACCGAAACGTGGGCCGGAATCGGCTCGCGCGTGATCCCTTGTTCGGCCAGCGAGACGCCGACCATCACCTTCGCGGCTGCCTTGGCCAGCGCAACTCCAGTGGCCTTCGAGACGAACGGCACCGTGCGGCTGGCTCGCGGGTTGACCTCCAGCACGTACACCACTGGCCGCCCGTTCTCCTTCTTGACGGCAAACTGCACGTTCATCAGCCCCTTGACCTTGAGCTCGCGGGCCATCTTCTGCGTGGCCTCGCGGATCTCCTGGACGACCGGGCCGGGCAGACTGTAGGGCGGGATCGCGCAGGCCGAGTCGCCCGAGTGCACTCCCGCCTCCTCGATATGTTCCATGATGCCGCCGACGATCACCTGGTGGCCATCGGCGATCGCATCGACGTCGACCTCGATCGCGTCTTCCAGGAAACGGTCGATCAGCACCGGCTGGCCTTGAGCGACGATGAATGCCTCGGTGACGAACCGCTCGAATTGGGCGTTGTCGTAGCAGATTTCCATGGCGCGGCCGCCCAGGACGAAGCTCGGCCGCACCAGGGCGGGGAAACCGACTCGCGCCACCTCGGCGCGGGCCTGGGCCATGTTCCTGGCGATGCCGCTGGCCGGCTGCTTCAGCCCGAGCCGGTCCAGCAGGTTCTTGAACTTCTCGCGGTCCTCGGCGTCTTCGATCGTGTCGACGCTCGTGCCGATGATCGGCGCGCCGGCATTGGCCAGGGCCCGCGCGAGGTTCAACGGCGTCTGGCCGCCGAACTGCACGATGATGCCGTCGGGCTGGACCCGGTCGCAAATGTTGAGCACGTCCTCGGTCGTCAGCGGCTCGAAAAACAACAGATCGCTCGTGTCGTAGTCGGTCGACACGGTCTCGGGATTCGAGTTGACCATGACCGACTCGATCCCCAATTCGCGGAGTGCGAAGCTGGCATGGCAGCAGCAGTAGTCGAATTCGATCCCCTGGCCGATGCGGTTCGGCCCGCCGCCGAGGATGATCACCCGCTTCTGCCCCGGCTTTTTCACCGGCACCTCGTCCTCGTCCTCGTACGTCGAGTAGTAATAGGGCGTGTATGCTTCGAATTCGGCGGCGCAGGTGTCGACCGACTTGAAGGTCGCCACGATCCCGCGACGCTTCCGCTCGGCGCGGACGTCGAGCTCCGTCGTGTTCCAGATCGTGGCAAGTTGCCTGTCGGAAAACCCGAACTGCTTGGCCTGGCGGAGCACCGCGGTGCCGGCGTTCCAGAGGCTCTCCTGGCCGCGGAGCCGCTCTTCCATCTCGACGATCTCCTGGAGGTTGTCGAGGAACCAGGGGTCGATGCCGGTCAGTTCGTGGATCTCGTCGATCGACATGCCGTATTTCATGGCGTAGCGGAGGTGGAACACGCGCTGGTCGCCGGCCCGCGCCAGCCTGGCGCGGACGTCGTCGATCGACGGCTGTTCGGGCGTGCCCCAGAGATCCTTGCCGTCGCAGCCGAAACCGAAACAGCCGATCTCCAGCCCCCGCAGGGCCTTCTGGAAGGATTCTTTGAACGTCCGGCCGATCGCCATCGTCTCGCCGACGCTCTTCATCTGCGTGGTCAGGTTGGGGTCGGCCTCCGGGAATTTCTCGAAGGCAAACCGCGGGATCTTCGTCACCACGTAGTCGATCGTCGGCTCGAAGCAGGCCATGGTCTCGCGCGTGATGTCGTTGGGCAGTTCGTGCAGCCGGTAGCCGATGGCCAGCTTGGCGGCGATCTTCGCGATGGGAAAGCCGGTCGCCTTGGAAGCCAGGGCGCTGGAGCGGCTCACGCGCGGGTTCATCTCGATCACCACCATGCGGCCGTTCCCGGGATGGATGGCGAACTGGATGTTCGACCCGCCCGTCTCGACGCCGATCTCGCGGATCACGGCGATCGAAGCGTCGCGCATCCGCTGGTATTCCTTGTCGGTGAGCGTCTGGGCGGGGGCGACGGTGATCGAATCGCCGGTGTGGACGCCCATCGGGTCGAAGTTCTCGATGGAGCAGATGATGACGACGTTGTCGTCCTTGTCGCGCATCACCTCCATCTCGTACTCTTTCCAGCCCAGGACCGACTCCTCCAGAAGGATCTGGTGGATCGGCGAACTGCTCAGGCCGCGGGAGACCAACTCGTCGAACTCCTCGCGGTTATAGGCGATGTTCGAACCGGTACCGCCGAGAGTGAAGCTGGGCCGGATCACGCAGGGCAGGCCGATCGCCTCGAGCACGCGCCGCGCTTCGGCCAGGGTGTTGACCGTTTCCCCGCGACACACTTCCAGGCCGATCTTTTCCATGGCCGCTTTGAACTGGTCTCGCTCCTCGGCCTTGGCGATCACCTGGGCATTGGCCCCGATCATTTCCACGCCGAACCGCTCGATCACGCCGTGGCGCGCCAGGTCCATGGCCAGGTTCAACCCCGTCTGCCCCCCCAGAGTCGGCAGCAGGGCATCCGGCCGCTCGCGCTCGATCACCTTGGCGACGATCTCCCAGGTGAGCGGTTCGATATAGGTGCGGTCGGCCATTTCGGGGTCGGTCATGATCGTGGCGGGGTTCGAGTTGACGAGGACCACCTCGTAACCCTCTTCCCGGAGGGCCTTACAGGCCTGGGTGCCCGAGTAGTCGAACTCACAAGCCTGCCCGATGACGATCGGACCGGAACCGATGATGAGGATTTTGTGGATGTCGTTGCGGCGCGGCACTTTGGAACAATCCTTCGCGCTAGGAATGCTGGGACCGGTCGTTGCACAACCTTAGCGGAGGCCAAGGCTGGTGTGTAAAATCTCTCCAGCATAACGGCCAACTGGGCAGGAACGCAACCTGCGCCGGACGCGACTTCGCTTTTCCGCTGCCGGCGTCTGGAGCCCGGCGATTGGCGAAAACCAGTCGCCGGGGCTGGAAAAGCTAGCCGGATGATTCACGATTCGAATCGCGATTCAAGAACGGGGACTGGCTCCGAGCCGAACTTCGCTGGCCACCCGAAAAACGTGTCGAGGCGAGGTGCGTGTCCCCATTCTGGAACCACCTTCGATCCGGCTGTTATTGACCGGCCGCAAGTCTTTGGGTAGTATGCCTTTGCTTCAAGTCCACCCTTTGGAGTATTTCCAGTTGGTTGCCGGCGAAAATAATCGGCCCCAAGAGAGGAGTCCTCTTGATGCTCAAACGCGGTTTCCCCGTTCTGATGGCGGCGTCGATCACCATGCTGGGCCTTGCTGCCTGCACGCGCAGCCCTTCCGTGCCCAAGCAGACTGGCCCCGCAGGCACGACCGCGCTATCCCCCACGGCGGGCGAGACGCAGGGGGCTTCCGATACGACGAAGCTGACGCGCGGCGGCGTCAAGCCGGCCGCGAACGACGTGCTGATGCTGGCCTATCCGGACGACCCCGATACGCTCAACGCGGTCACCTCGAGCGACAGTGTCAGCGAGGCGTTTCAACGCCACGTCTACGAATCGCTGGCGAACCAGAGCTACCCGAATCCGGACGAATTCGAGCCGGCGCTGGCCACGGATTGGCAGTTTGACGAGAAGACGCTGACGTTCACGATCCATCTCCGCAAGGGTGTGAAGTGGCACCCCATCGAGCTTCCCAACGGCACGATACTGCCGGAGACCGAGTTTACCAGCCGCGACGTGAAGTTCACGTTCGACTGCGTGCTGAATCCGCACGTCGAGGCGGCGCATATTCGCAGTTACTACGAGAACCCCCAGGCGGAAGACGCGAGCAAGCGGTACAAGATCGACGTGAGCGTCGTGGACAAGTACACGGTCAAGGTCCGCTGGACGGAACCTTATTTCCTGGCCGAGGAGTATACCGTTGGGATCCCCATCATTCCGCGCCACGTCTACTCCGTGGACGAGAACGGCGAGCCCATCTCGTTCGATTTCTCCAGCCGCGAATTTGCCGACGGCTTCAACAACCATTGGGCCAACACCAAGATGTGCGGTACGGGCCCGATGATCTTCAAGGGCTGGGAGCGAAACAATCGGTTGGAACTGGCCCGCAACGAGAACTACTGGGGCCAGCCGTATTACTTCAGCCGCATCATCATGCGCGCCATCGCCAACGACAACACGCTCACCCAGATGCTCCTGCAGAATGAATTGGATTTCTCCTCGATTGCCGAGAAGGACCAGTACCTGCAGGCGAAAGAGCACGCCAACGTGAAGGCCGGCAAGGTGAAACTCGTCGACTACGACTACCCCGGCTACCGCTATCTCGGTTTCAATCTCGACCGCGAGATCTTCAAGGACAAGCGGGTCCGCTGGGCGATCTCGCACTCCGTGCCCGTCCAGAAGATCATCGACCAGGTCTTCAAGGGCCTGGCCGTGCCGATCACGGGGCCGTTCCAGCCCGGAAGCAGCGCCGCGGACGGTTCGATCCAGCCGGTTCCCTACGATCCGGACCGCGCCCGGCAGTTGCTGGACGAGGCGGGCTGGAAGGACACCAACCAGGACGGCGTCCGCGACCGGAAGATCAACAACGCGGACGTGCCGCTGAAGTTCGACTTGATCATTTTTGCCGATGCCACGGCCTATCGCACGCTGGCCGAGATCATCAAGGAGAATTGCCGGAAGGTCGGGATCGAAGTGCAGATCTCTCCGACCAAGTGGGCCCTGATGCTCCAGAAACTCCGGAAACACGAGTTCGACGCGGCCATCCTGGGATGGTCGATGGGCTGGCGCCAGGATCCCTTCCAGCTCTGGCATTCCAGCCAGGCCGACATTCCCGAGAGCTCGAACCACGTCGGATACCGCAACAAGGAGGTCGACCAACTGATCGAGGCGCTGCGCGTTACCTTTGACCACGCGAAGCAGGTGGAGCTGTATCACAAGATCCACCGGCTGATTTACGACGACCAGCCGTATGTTTTCCTGTTCGCCGACCGGGCCACCGGGGCGCACCACGCGAGAATCGAGAACATCAAGTTCTACAAGATCCGGCCGTGCGTCGACTCGCGCGAGTGGTTTTCGAGCATGCCGCGGGCGCTGGGGCAGTAGCCGTGTGGTCCTACATCCTGCGACGGCTTCTGTTGATGGTCCCGACGCTGTTCGGCGTTACGATCGTCTCGTTCGTGATCATGCAGTTGGCGCCCGGCGATCCCGAGCTTGCCCAGCTCGGGGCCGGAGGCCTGGCGGGCCAGTCGACCCAGACGCGCGAGGCGTATCTCATCCAGAAGCGCGATCTGCGGCTGGACCTGCCGCTGGTCTTCAACTTCCGCTACTTCCGCGACTACGCCGAACCGATCGCCATCGCGGCCCATTTCCTCGGCCGGACGCACGAGGAAATCGTCGCGGAGCTTCCCGACCTGGCCCGGCGCGCGGAAGATCCGGACGCGGCGCGGGTGCTGGCATTCTTGCGCAAGCAGAAGATCGCCGATCTCCAAGAGCGGCTCAAGAAGCCCGCGCTGCACGACCGGCTGGCGCGTGCCATCTTCATTGCCGTGCGCAATTACTGCGAGGATCTCGGCAAGCACGGCGTGCCGGCGGCGATGGCCATGCTCCGGTCGGATCGCGCGGGAAGGAAGGAGAAGATCGGGGCGATCCGCTGTCTCAACCATATGGTGGTCGACCCGTTCGTCTACACGTACTCCCGCGACCCGTCGGAGGCCGAGACGCCGCAGGTCCTCAACACCTGGCGGACGTGGTGGCAGCGGAACGAGGACAAGGTCCCCCAACTGGACCAGGACCAGCGGAAGACGCTCGACGAGCGGTTTGAAGCGCTGGTGGCCTTGCCGTCGAGGTCTCAACAGTTTGAGGAACTCGAATACTTCGACCGGTCCCAGATGCGTTACTTCGCCGAACGGCTGTTCGACGAGGACTCGACCCTGGATGAACGGGTGGTCGCCTCGTGGGCGTTGCGGCTGCACGTGGGCAAGCCGCTGCAACTGGACGTGCCCCACAACGCCAGTCCGGAACTGGTCCGGCAGACGGCCGAAAACTGGTTCGCGTATTACGAGCCCCGGCAGGACGAGTTCCAGCCCGGCTTTTTCAAGAAGGCTTGGTACACGATCACGGACACGCAGTATGCGCACATGCTCGTGCGCCTGGCCACGTTTAACTTCGGCCGCTCGGCCGTCCGGACGCGCGAGCCGGTCAGCCGGAAGATCTGGGATGCGGTGATCGTTTCCGCCCCCCTGATGGTCCTGGCCGAGTTGGTGATTTACCTGGTCGCCGTGCCATTGGGAATCCTCTGCGCGGTCCACCGGGGCCAGTGGATCGACCGCTCGATCTCGCTGGGCCTGTTCCTGCTCTATTCGATTCCCGCCTACGTGGCCGGGATGCTGTTTCTGCTCTTCCTGGCCTACGGCGACTACCTGCGGTGGTTTCCCATGATGGGACTGCACTCGGAAGGCGCGGACCAGATGGGGCTTGTGGCCTACTTTCTGGATTACCTCCACCACGCGTTTCTGCCGGTGGTCTGCCTCTCGCTGTTCGCGCTGGCGGGCATCGCCATGTATTCGCGGACCAGCATGTTGGACGTGATGGGGCAGGATTTCATCCGCACCGCGCGGGCCAAGGGCGTGTCCGAAAGGCAGGTGATCTACAAACACGGCATGCGGAACGCGCTGATCCCGATCCTGACGCTTTTCTCCAACTTCCTGCCGGCGATGCTGGGCGGCAGCGTGTTGGTCGAGGTGATCTTCAACATCCCGGGCATGGGCCGCTTGAGTTGGGAATCGATCGAGCAGAAGGATTTTCCGACGCTCATGGCCCTGATCTACATCGACGCGATCGTGGTGATGTTCAGCATCCTCTTGACCGACCTTTTGTACGTGCTGGTCGATCCCCGGATCAGTTTTCAAGGACGAGGCAAGACGGCATGACCGGCAAAGTCGACAAGAACCGTAAGACTCCGCAGCCGGATCCGGCGATCCGTCCCATGACAGTCGTTGCGCAGGAGGGCGACATCCTCCAGACCGGCGCGGCGGCGATTCCGGACACACGTCCCAGCGAGGCCTACCTGGACATCGTCTGGAAGCAGTTCAAGAAGAACCGTCATGCCCTGGTCGCGCTCTGGGCCTTCCTGCCGCTGGTTCTCTTGGCGGTCTTTGCGCCAGTCATCGCGTCGAACCAGCCGTTCGTCTATTTCGACCGTGAAGGGGCGCTGTTTCCGTGGTTCCGCGCGCTGTTTAACCCGGCCGAGCCGGTCGATTTCGCCTTCAACATGGCGCTGATTGCCTTCCTGCCTTGGCTCTTGACCGCGCTGGCGATGAACCGGGGATGGAAACGGCGCGGGCGGAATGGGCGGGAGCGGGTGCTGAGGGCGGCGGGGTTGTACGTGCTGCTGACCGCCGCGACCGTGGCGGTGTTCGCGCCGGATACGATTCGGCCGAGCAACCGCTACGCCGCGCGGACGTTTTCCGAAGAAGAATTTCATTCCGATCAAACTGAGTGGGGCGTCTATCCGCCGATCCCCTTCGGGCCGACCGAGCAGGACATCGACTCGACCTTCCAGCCCCCGCTTTACGCCAAGAGTCCCGAGAAGGCCCACGACGTGCACGACACGCTCCCTCACGTGCTGGGAACCGACAATGCCGGCCGCGACGTGTTGGTGCAGATGATCTACGGGACGCGGATCGCCCTGACGATCGGTTTCATCGCGGTGGGTCTCTACATCAGCATCGGCATCGTGCTCGGCGCGATCGCCGGGTATTTCGGCGGCTATGTCGACATCATCATCTCGCGGATCATCGAGGTGATCCTTTTGTTCCCGGCGTTCTTCCTCATCCTGACGCTCGTCGGGCTGCTCGGTCCCAGCATCTACATCATCATGGTCGTGATCGGCCTGACCGGCTGGCCGACGATTGCGCGGCTGATCCGCGGCGAAGTGCTCAAACAGCGAGCCATCGACTACGTAGCGGCGGCACGGGTGCTGGGGGCGTCGCACCTGCGGGTGATCTTCCGCCACATCCTGCCCAACGCCATCTCGCCCGCCCTGGTCGCCGCCCCCTTCGGGATTGCCGGGGCGATCGTAACGGAGGCCGGCCTGAGCCTGCTGGGCTTCGGCGTCCGTCCGCCCACGCCGACCTGGGGCACGCTGCTGCGGCTGGGCAACGCCAATTACCACTACTGGTGGCTGGTCGTGATTCCGTCGCTGGCGATCTTCCTGGCAGTAACGATTTTCAACCTGGTGGGCAGCGGACTTCGCGACGCCATGGATCCACGATTGAGAAGATAGTCATGGCAGTGTCCGATCCCTTGATCACCATCGATCGCCTCAAGACCCACTTCTTCACCGACGACGGGGTGGTGAAGGCGGTGGACGATGTGTCGCTGACCATTCCCAAGGGGAAGACGCTCGGGCTGGTGGGCGAGTCGGGCTGCGGGAAGTCGGTCACGGCCCTGTCGGTCATCCGCCTCATCTCCCCACCGGGAAAGATCGCCGGCGGCCGAATCCTGATGCAGTCCAACGGCAAGGCGGTGGACCTGGCGGAGCTCTCCGAGTCGGAGATGCGGAAGATCCGCGGCGGCAAGATCTCGATGATCTTCCAGGAGCCGATGACTTCGCTCAACCCGGTCTTCACCGTCGGCGCCCAGATCATGGAGGCGATCCAGCTCCACCAGGACGTGAACCGCGCCGAGGCCCGCCGCCGGGCGATCGAGATGCTCGACAAGGTGCGGATCCCCGTCCCGGAGCAGAGGATCGACGAATATCCCCACCAGTTTTCCGGCGGCATGCGGCAGAGGGCGATGATCGCCATGGCGCTGTCGTGCAATCCGCAGTTGCTCATCGCCGACGAGCCGACGACCGCCCTGGACGTGACCACTCAGGCGCAGATTCTGGAGCTGCTGCGGGGCTTGCAGGCCGACTTCGGCATGTCGATCCTCATCATCACGCACGACCTGGGGATCGTGGCCGAGATGGCCGACGACGTGGCCGTGATGTACGCCTCCAAGGTGGTCGAGTACGCGCCGGTCCAGGAGCTGTTCGAACACCCGTTGCACCCCTACACCCATCTATTGTTCAAGTCCCGTCCCGAGCTCGGCAAGGCGAAAACGGAGAAGCTGAGGACGATCCAAGGGATGGTGCCCAGCCCGCTGCGGTTTCCGCCCGGCTGCAAGTTCCATCCGCGTTGTCCGTACCAGCAGGAGATCTGCCGGCGCGAGGAGCCGGAACTGCGGGAGGTTCGGCCGGGCCACTGGGCCCGCTGCCACTTTGCGGGCGAGTTGAACTATGACTGACCGCGTGCTTTTGAACGTCGTCCATCTGAAGAAGTACTTCCCGGTCCGCAAGGGGCTGTTGTCGCGCGTCGTCGCGCACGTCCAGGCTGTGGACGACATCAGCTTCCAGATCCGCCAGGGCGAGACGCTGGGACTCGTGGGCGAGTCGGGCTGCGGCAAGACGACCGCCGGTCGGACGATCGTGCGGCTCTTGGAGCCGACCGGCGGCCGCGTCGAGTTCGATGGCAAGGACGTCGCCGCCGCCCAGGGCGCCGAACTCCGCCGCCTTCGCCGCGACATGCAGATCGTCTTCCAGGACCCCTTCAGCTCGCTCAACCCGCGGATGACGATCAAGAGCATCGTCGAGGAAGGGCTGATGGTGCACGGCCTGGGCAGCCGCAACGAGCGATTGGACAAGGTCCGCGAGACGCTCGAGCAAGTCGGTCTGGACCCGAGCTACATCAACCGTTACCCGCACGAGTTCTCCGGCGGCCAGCGGCAGCGCGTTTCCGTCGCGCGGGCCTTGGCGCTCGGTCCCAAGTTCATGGTCCTCGACGAGCCGATCTCGGCCCTGGACGTTTCGATCCAGTCGCAGATCATCAACCTCCTGGTGGATCTCCGCGAGAAGTTCGGCCTGACGTATCTCTTCATTTCGCACGACCTGTCGGTGGTGGAGTACATCTCCGACCGCGTGGCGGTGATGTACCTGGGCGAGATCGTGGAGATGGCCAGGAGCGAATCGCTTTACGCCAATCCGCTCCACCCCTACACGCAAGTTCTCCTCTCCTCCATTCCGACGATGGATCCGGCGCGCCGGCGGCGGCGGATCGTTTTGCAGGGCGATGTGCCCAGCCCGATCCATCCGCCCTCCGGTTGCCGTTTCCATCCGCGATGTCCTTGGGCGAAAGAAGTCTGCCGGCAGCAGGCCCCCAAACTTCTGGAAATCGACGGCCACCAGTTCCGCTGCCACGCGGTGGAGAAGGAGCAGATGGGCAGCGGCGACTACGAACTGCCCAAACAGCGGACGCTCCCCAGCGAAGCCCAACTGGAAGAAGCCGAGTTGGCGGCGACCAAGTAGCGGGGATCTCAGTGTGGCGAGTGTGGCGCCTCGCTCCGCGAGGTGGAAACGTTGCTCAGTCCGGATTCACGCAATAGAATAGCTTCGAGACGGATGAGGCACGTGCGGTGGATGATCCCGTGAAGCGAGGGATGTCATGCCGGTACATGATTGGACGCGGGTCAGCGATGCGGCCTTCCACGACTTTCATTATTCCTGGGTGCTGGAGATCAAACGTGCCCTGACGCGAGGCCTTCTCCCCAAGGGGTATTATGTCATGGCTGAGCAGATCGGTGGCGACCTCGGCACACCGGATGTCCTGACGCTTCAGGCGGCGGCTCCCGCGGTGGAACCAGAAGGCCACCTTGCCGGGACCGCAACGCTCACCGAGACGCCTCCGTTGGTCCATGCTCGAACGACGATCGAAAGGGACCATTACGCCCGCTTGCAGCGGACCCTTGTCGTTCGTCATTCGAGCGACGACCGTATCGTGGCGATGATCGAGATCCTCTCGCGCGGGAACAAGTCGAGTCGGCACGCCATGCGGTCGTCCCTGGACAAAGCGGTAGCCGCTCTGGACAGTGGAGTCCACCTTTTACTGGTCGATGTTCACCCTCCAGGCCCTCGTGACCCGCACGGCATCCACGGCGCTTTGCTGGGCGAGATAGGAACCGAGGAGTACGTGCTGGGCAGCGATCGGCGTTTGACGGTCGCGGCCTACACCGGCGGAGTTGTTGTCGATGCTTTTGTCGCACACTTCGCCGTAGGGGAGCCGGTGCCTCAGATGCCGTTGTTCCTCACCAGGGAAAACTACGTTCAGGTGCCGCTGGAACAATCGTACGTGTCCGCCTGGGAGGATGTTCCGCGACGGTATCAAGAGGTGCTCCTCGCCGCGTCCTAGAATCGGGTATGGCTCAGTGGTTGCCATCCAAACGCAGCCGCCAGTCCCTGCCACCTTCGCGAGCCGTTGCGGGCGTCGCCAGCGAGATCTACAGCCCCGACGGCAGCGCCCGCGTCAAACCATACGTTGATTCTGAGGCGGTCTCGCAGGGCGAAACGCATCCGACGCAACAGTCGTGGTCCGCTCCTGACCCGAAGCTATCCCGACGGCCCGGGCGTACCGCCGGCAGGCAGCGACGTTCTTGCGAATCGGCGGCGTCGCGGAACCGCAGGCCGGGTATCACGCGCCCGAGGGATTACGAGCATGAGCACCGCTTCGCTGAGCACGACCAGGAAGGACCGCTGACGTGATTCTGTAAGAGGGGCAAAAGGCCGGTGAGACACTCTTGCTTGTAGATGGCAGCCGGATGGTGTAGACTTTTGCGTACGACCATGCAAACCGTCCGGGGCGTTACGGTGGATCGCGTCGGGCGATCCTTCGAGTCCCGATTCGTATCCCGGTCGGGGTGGTCCAACGTGAAACATGGCCCCGGTGGTGCCAGGAGCGAGTTACCAAATGGTCGCTGCGGCTGCCAGTTGGATCAGCCGCTCAGACTGCCAGATCTGGGAAACTCGTTCTCCACATCGGCATCCACTACGGGGCCACCTTAATCAAGGAAGCAGCCGTGACCATCAACAAACCAGGTCAGGAGTTTATCATCAAGGACACCCACCGGGGTTTGTGGTACGAGGACGGCAAGCTTACCAAGGTGCTGGAGGCGGGCCGGTACGAGATCCCGGCGCGAAGGCGGCTATTGCAGCGGCTGCCGGTCGTCGAGTGCGTCCTGGTGGACATTCGCGAGCGGGACCTGACGATCAAAGGCCAGGAGATCCTTACGGCCGACAAGGTGGCCATCCGGGTGAGCATCCTCGTGCAGTTCCGCGTGACGGACGCAAAGGCGGCGATCCAGAACGTTGAGAGCTACGAGGAACGGCTCTACAGCGACGTGCAGCTCGCCGCTCGGCGGTCGCTGGCATCGATGTCGCTTGAGGAAATCCTCACCAACCGCAACCGGCTGAGCGAGGACATTCTGGCGGAAGTCAAGGAGGCGGCAGCGAGCTACGGTGTGGCGATCCGCCGCGCCGACGTGAAAGACCTGGTTTTCCCGGGGAATCTCCAGGAGATCATGAACCGGGTGCTGGCGGCCGAGCGAAACAGCCAGGCCCAACTCGTGGAGGCCCGCACCAAGGCCGAGGTCGACGAAATCCAGGCCAAGACGCGCGCCGAAGCCAAGCGACGCGACGCCGAGGCGGAGGCCATCGCGCGCCGGCTGCAACGCGAGGCCGATGCGGAGGCCGAACGGCTG
>JABWBD010000227.1 GCA_013360685.1 Pirellulales bacterium | reverse complement strand
GTCGTTTGCGAGGATTCTCACGATGTGGCCGCTGGCGTTGTTGGTGGTTTGCGTGGTGTTCATCGTCGTTGCCAGTACGCGGCTGAAGCTGCACCCGTTTCTGGCCCTGCTCCTGGCCGCCTTGGGCTACGGCATGGCCGTGGGCCGCATGCCCTTGGTCGACGTGGTGAAGGCGATCAATGACGGGTTCGGCGCCACGGTCGGCTACATCGGCCTGGTGATCCTGGCCGGATCGGTGATCGGAGTATTCCTGGAGAAATCGGGCGGGGCCTCCAGCCTTGCCGAAACCACGCTCCGGCTGGTCGGTCGCCGCAACGTGCCGGCCGCCATGGCGCTGATCGGCTACCTGGTGAGCATCCCCGTCTTCTGCGACTCGGCTTTCGTGATCCTTGCGCCGCTCACCCGCGCCCTCTCGCGCGGGGCCGGCATCTCGCTGGCGCCCAGCGCGATCGCCCTGAGCCTCGGCCTCTACACCACGCACACGATGGTCCCGCCCACGCCTGGGCCCGTCGCCGCCGCCGGACTCCTGGAGGCTGACCTGGGGATGGTGATCCTCTGGGGACTCGTGGTCAGCGGCTTCGCCATGGCGGCGGGCTGGCTGTTCGCGGTGAAGGTGGCTGCGCGGGTCGAGATCGATCCCGCCGGCCCCGAAGACCGTGCCGAGCCAGCGGCCGAGGCGTGGCGTCCGTCGCCCGCCAAGGCGGTGCTGCCGATCCTCTTGCCGATCGTGCTGATCGTGCTCAAGTCGATCGGGGATTTCCCGTCGCATCCTTTCGGTCAAGGGCGGCCGGCCGATGTGATCGGGTTCGTCGGCCAGCCGGTCGTGGCGCTGTTGATCGGCGTTTTCCTGGCCCTGCTGTTGCCGCGGAAACTGAATCGCGACATGCTCTCGGCCGCCGGTTGGGTCGGCGAGGCCGTGGTCCCGGCGGCCATGATCATCGTGGTCACCGGCTGCGGCGGCGCGTTCGGCAAGGTCATCCAGCAGTCGGGCATTGCCGAGGACGTGAAAGGCATTCTGGGCGGCGCCAACCTGGGCCTCTGGCTGCCGATCTTGCTGGCCGCCGCGCTCAAGACGGCCCAGGGGTCGTCGACCGTGGCGATGATCACCACGGCGAGCATCGTCGCGCCCCTGCTGCCGGTCCTGGGGCTCGACGCCCCGGCCGTCCGGCCGCTGGTGGCCGTGGCGATCGGCGCGGGTTCGATCATGGTCTCGCACGCCAACGACAGCTTCTTTTGGGTCGTGGTGCAGCTCTCGAAGATGACGGTCAAGCAGGGCTACCGGCTCCACACGCTCGGCTCGCTGGTGATCGGGAGCACGGCCGCCCTGGCGACCTGGCTGCTGAGCCTGTTGGCAGCCTGATCACCAGCAGCACGGCTGCTCGCGCACCTCCTACACACGAGCGCGGCTTTGCGACGGGGGCGAGGGTGGCATATGCCAGAGCTTAAGCACCGGGGCAAGAGCGTTGGAGACACCACGCTGGGTAAGCCCCTGCCGGGAGCCCGGCAGGGGCCGATCGTTATCGAATTGTCAAAGATCAAGTAAACAGGTCACTGGCCATTTGCCGCGGGAACGACCGACGACGTTGCGCGCGATGGTTGGATTTTGGATTGGCAGAACCTAATCGGCCGGGAATTGTTGCAGGAGCCTGGTCCACGCAACGGCCTTGAGTTGGTGTTGCATGAGTTACGTCGAGGCGCGGCGCTGTAAATAGTTGGTTGCGAACAGGTTGCGTTGGGAGCGTTTGACGTAAGTGGCCTCACCCTTTTGGCAGGAGTGTTGCATCGGGGAAGCGGGCGCGGAGCGCGGGACGCGGAGCATGGAGCATGGAGCGTGGAGCGTGGAGCGTGGGGCGTGGGGCGTGGAGCGTGGAGCGTGGAGGATTGAGCATGGAGGTTTGGCGGGATCGAGTCTTCTTGATTTGGCGGACAACTTCGCCGTTTTCCGGTTTGACGAGATGAAAGGCGGGAATTGTGCAACAAGCTTCGTCGGTGGTGCAAAATTTCGGGCGAGAGGTCTGGCTGTAACTTTCATGGGGATCAGGAGTTGTGACTTCATGAATTGACGTAACTTGATACCGTCCGATAGAGGGGCGGTGCAAAAATCGTCCTGAGTGCCACGCTTTCGACGGGGAGGGGCGACGGTTTCTGCAATTGGGGGACTGGCGGATTGCGGCAATGGGGAAAGGCATGGTTTGTCCTCGCCGGGGCGGAACGGTGCGGGCGTGCCTGGGTCGGTTGGGTTCTTCTGTGGATACCGAGTGCAGAGAATATGGACGTATGTATATCATGGATCGTGGCCCAATTTCAACTGAATTCTTGACGGATTTCTTGGGGGGATCGCAAGGCATTTCGGCGAGGTCGGGAGACCTGGGGACATCGTGCAGGAACACGTTGGCCGCCAGGGGCGAAATCACCGCCCCCTGCGGTGTCCCTACCGTGGTCCGCGACCACTCGCCGTCTTCCGACACGCCCGCGCGCAACCATTTGCATAGCAAGCGAAGAATCCGGCGATCCGCGATTCGGTGTTCGAGGAACTTCATCAGCCAGCCGTGGTCGATGGCGTCGAAAAAGACCACGGATGTCCGCATCGAGCAACCAGTTCACTCTGCGCTCCGTCAGGCCCACCCACAACGCATCCAGGGCATCGTGGCAGCCACAGCGGGGCCGAAATCCATAGCTGTATCCGAGAAAGTCCTCTTCGTAAATCTGTTCGAGCACGGTTTTCACGGCCTGTTGGACGATCTTGTCTTCCAGGGCCGCGATTCCCAGCGGGCGTTGACGGCCGTCCGACTTGGGGATCCATGCGCGCTTCGAGGGCTTCGCCCGATACGTGCCGCGGTGGACGCGCTCCTGGAGGTCGGCAAGCCGGGCCTCCAGATCGCTTCCATACTCCTGCCACGTCACCCCGTCCACTCCCGGGGCCGCCTGCCGCTTCAACTCGAAGTAGCTGGCCCGGAGGAGTTCCGGCGTTACATGGTGCAGCAGCGCCGTGAACTGCATCTTCTTATCCCGACGAGCCGCTTCCCGTATGCCCCACAGGCCGCGCGACGCGGGTTTCCGGCCCTGTGTCCGGCCCGCGGTCGTCTGCAAGGCATTCCCCTTGGTCGATCCCCTTCCCTCCACGGACTCCCCAGCGGCCGTCGGGCCCGCCTTGTTCGCCCGCTTCTTGGGTACTATGGGACCGTCCGACTCCCCAGCCACGTGCATGTCGGCTGTTCGGCGATGAGCCTTGTCCGACCGTTCCTCGCCGCCACCGGTCGAGGACGTGGCTGGGGTCTCCCGGTTTCCGTGCAACGAGTTTCCACGCATGCGCAGGGTCTTCGACTCCGCGGCGTCGAAGAGCGGCTCGCGTTTGGCGTCGCCCCTCATGTTGCCTTCCCCATATACGTACAAGGTCGGCACGCCGGAATGGTGATTTCGGAGCTCAATGGCTGGCCTGCGTGTTCCCCTGTCAACGCTTCACCCGCCATGTTACCATGACCGGCGCATGACTCGGGGCCGGGACGGGTCGCTAGCCCTTTCCCCTACGGCTCTTTCATCCGCTACTCCTTGCCGGCTTTGACCGGCGCTTTCACGTATCCCCTTTTGTCCTTCTGCGGCAAGGCGAAAGGGCGGGTAATTGGTGAACCGCCTCAGAGAAAAGGCGACTTAGCAGCGACACCAGCGGCAGCGGCAAATGGTTCTATCATTATCGCGGCTTGAATCCGCGGACCCCTGATGAGAAAAGGGGCCGTGGCGGTGCTTGGAGCCTGACTTCAAGAGGAGAATCCGTCTATGTCCCGGATGGGAAGAACTATATCGCTGACCGCTGGCGAACGGTTGGGGTGGTGACCGTGTCTTTCGCCCATTACGCCGATCGTTGGATGATGGGCGTCGATCTCGGCAACGCGTACAAGCCGGTTGGCCCGGCCGTCTCGACCTACACGTTTTGCCAGATCATGTTCTATCCGGACAGAACGCCCAACTTCGTCTACCGCCCGATCCTGAAGCACAAGAGCGCTACGAGCTGGTATGAAAAAACGGGCGGAGATGCGAGTGAGGGGCCGCACTACAACTACCATTCGCTCTGCAAGCTCCAGATGAGACGGGACGGTCGGCAGTTCGTGTTTTTCGGAACCGACGGGAAATACTCCTGACAGGATTACCTGGACCGGAGAGTGGAGCCGTGGGACAACAACGGCATGTTCCTGGTGGATCTGGAGCCTGACCAAACGGTTCAACCGTAGGCGAGGAGTCAGCCCGAGAACTTTCCTCACGATCCCCGCTATCCCTTGCTGATCTGGAACTCGTCCATGCAGAACTTCCCCGTAATCCCGAGTCGCCCACACCGCCCTTCGGGCGATGAGCCGTCAGCACGAAATAGTTTTCGCCGCCATCGACCATGCTGCGATGGTAGTCGTACGAGTGGAGCGGAGACCGGGCGCTATCGGCCGTTCAACTGGAAATCGAGCTTGTTGGACCCCGGCTTGACTTCCGCCGTCAACTCGCTGTTGCGGTTGTACTTCGGCGGGAGCAATTGGGGCGAAGCGACCGAGTTTCCCTCGGCGTCGGTCTTCTCCGCGACGAAAGTGATGCGCACGCTGTGCTTGCCCAACATCGCGCCCTGCTTCCTGGCGGTGTACGCGAGCCTGTAAGCGCCGGACGAATCGGTCACTCCGGTCGAGGGCGAGCCTTTCGGAGGCTGGAACTCGACGGTCGCGCCCGCCAGGGGCTGGCCGTCCAAGGTGACTATGCCGCTGACGGCGGCAAGTTCCGGTCCGGTCGAGCCGCACCCGTTCAATAGGAGAGCGCCAAGCCCGGCGAGGAGGGAAGATGCCGCGACGGATCGGAATTTCATACTTGTTTCTCCACGGGAGTCGGGGCCGTTGGTAGCGGGACTTCAGCCCGTGGTCTTGGGCGTTTGCCGCCGTCGGGCCGAAACGGGCTGAAGCCCGCACTACAAACGGTCTATAAGGATGCCATCTTTGTCCGAGATTCTAACGGGTGGTTGTCTTCAGTATTGGCCGGTCACCAACCCGTCGTTCCGGACCCCCAGCAGTTGATACAGCCCCATGGCGTACTTGCCGCTCGGCGGCGACGGGGCGCCCTCGAAGAGTGCCTGCCAAGGGGCGGCGGGGACCGGAGTGCCGTCGACGCCGCCGTTGTCCGACGAGATGTTCTCGGAGACGAACCGCACGGAGGCGTCGCAGAGGGCGAAGTTGGCGCCACCGGGGTGGAAGCTGGCGAAATTGTTCTGATTGCCTTGATTGAGCTTCCCGCGGACACCCGACGTGACGGCGTTGCCGTTCTGAATCCGACCGTCCCCGGCCCAGCAAGCGGCGCGGACCGGCGGCGTCACCGTGAGATTGGCGGCGTCGGCGCCCTTCTCTCCGATGGCGAAGGTGTTGCTGGTGCCGTCGGTGATGTCGCTGAACCTCACTCGGCTTTGAGCGTAGAGCACGCCGTTGTTGAGAGTGTTGTCCACAATGGGGTTGTTAGACGTGTCGCCGTTGGCCATGTTGAAGAACCCGCGGACCCCCACATAGTTCGAGGTCGCCACCGGGCGCTTGTTGGCCCCCGAACCCACCGTCTGCTCTCCGCTGGCAGCCGTGATGTCCGAAGGGCACCGCAGGTTGGGAATGACCGTCAACAACAACGGGTAGGCCGCCGCGTTGTTGTTCACCTGGATCAGGGTCCGCGAGTTCGGGCTGAGCTGGTCGTAGAGCGGCTTCTGCTCGATGTACGGGAAGAGGAAGACGTTCCAACCCCAGCCGAAATTGCCCGAATCGACCCAGCCCGGCGGGAAGGACCCGACCACGTCGTGATAGTTGTGCAGCGCCAGGCCGAGCTGCTTGAGTTGGTTGGTGCATTGCACGCGGCGGGCCGCCTCCCTTGCCGCCTGCACAGCGGGCAAGAGCAGCGCGATCAGGATGCCGATGATGGCGATCACGACCAGCAACTCGACGAGCGTGAACCCCCGCAGGCGCTGCGCCTGGGTGCCGATCCGTGCCGGCGGCTTGATGACGGACGGGGCGGACATCGTTTTCCTCCTTTGGTCTAAGGTGCCGCGTTGCGGCGATTTCATTCCTGCTATGACTTTAGCAACGACCGTGCCGCAAATTGGGAAAGTTCTGCCTCAGTGGGATTCTTCCGCCCGGACGGCTGGAATCCGTGACTGCTCGCGGGCCGGCCGTCAAGAGATATGGACCGCCCGCAAGGATGTCCGTCGCGCCGCGGCCGGCAACGGGATCGCTCCGAGGCCGCCCGAAAGGTCCGGCGGGCAACCCGCAGGACGGCCAGCACGGGCAACGGCCCCAGCAAATGCAGCGGGGGCCGCTCACGGAAACGGTCGCCTTTTGCTCCGCAAAGCAGCGTCCTCGGCGCCGCTCCACGCCTGAACGCTGCTTTCCCGAAGCGCAAGGCGGCACTTGAATCGTCAGACCTCGCGTCGAAGGGCCGATCGGTGGTCTTTCGGGCCCAATCGACCGGCACATCACGGGCCGGACGGTGTTCGATAAGGGAATGCTTGTTTGCGGCGAGTCCTCGGTCTGCTATGGGGTTTTGGCACGTCAGTTGCGTCTCCCGGCCGGCCGACTAAAGCCGATCGGCCGGAACACCAGGCCGCGCGGCTGCGCGGTGTGTTGGAGAAGTGGATCGAGGAAAGCAATGACCAGGGACGCATCGCCGAGCCCGCCGAAGTCGCCGCCGCGAAAGGGGCAACCAAGGCCGGCAACCGGCCGCAAGGGGGCACGAAGGCCAAGGACAAGAAAGCTGAACGAACTTCCAAGTGAACCAACGAAAGGAGCATCGATGAGAGTTGCCGCAACGACCATCGTACTGGCCAGCATCGCGCTGGCGATCCAGCCCGGTTACAGCAGCGACACGGCTGCCTCGACGGCGGCCAGGCCGAACATCCTCTTTATCGTCGGCGACGACATGGGGTACGCCGACGTCGGGTTTCACGGGTGCAAAGACATTCCGACGCCGAACCTCGACTCACTGGTCGCGTCGGGTGTGCGGTTCACCAACGGGTACGTCAGCGGCCCCTATTGCTCCCCGACCCGTGCAGGCCTCATGACCGGCCGCTACCAGCAGCGATTCGGCCACGAGTTCAACCCCGCCGGGACGAACGGCCTGCCGCTCTCGGAAACGACGATCGCCGACCGGCTCCGGGCAGCCGGCTACGTGACGGGGCTCGTCGGCAAGTGGCATCTCGGCTCCGAGCCGGCCTTGCACCCGCAGAAACGCGGATTTCAGGAGTTCTTCGGCTTCCTGGGGGGCGCCCACAGTTACTTCGACGCCGCCGGCATCCTGCGCGGCACCGAGCAGGTCAACGAATTGGACTATACCACGGACGCATTCGCCCGCGAGGCCGTTGCGTTCATCGAGCGGCACAAGGGCGAGCCGTGGTTCCTCTACCTCGCCTTCAACGCCGTCCATACGCCGATGCACGCCACCGATAACCGGCTGGCGAGGTTCCCTAACATCGCCGACACGCAGCGCCGCCAGTACGACGCCATGCTGCTGGCCTTGGACGAGGCCGTGGGCCACGTGCGCAAGCAACTTGCCGACGCCGGCCTGGAAAAGAACACGCTGGTCCTGTTCATCAGCGACAACGGCGGGCCGACGATGCCGGGCACGTCGATCAACGGCTCCGTGAACGCCCCGCTTCGCGGCTCCAAGCGGACGACGCTCGAAGGCGGCATCCGCGTTCCCTTTGTCCTCTCGTGGCCCGATCGGCTCCGGCCGGGCGTCTACGAACAGCCGGTGATCCAACTCGACGCCACGGCCACGGCCATCGCCGCGGCGGGCGCGAAGGCCGACAAGCTCGACGGCGTAAACCTGTTGCCGTATCTCGGCGGCGAGAATTCGGCCGCGCCGCACGACGCGCTCTACTGGCGTCTCGGTCAGCAGATGGCCATCCGCGCAGGCGACTACAAGCTCGTGCGTTACGACACCAACGTCGACACTCGCACCGGTCGCCAGGGCCAGCCCGTGACCGATACCAGGCTCTATCGCCTTTCCGACGACGTCGGCGAAACGAAGGACCTGGCCGCCGAACTGCCCGACAAGGTGAAGGAACTCCAGACCAGTTGGGACGCCTGGAACGCCACGCTGGTCAAGCCGCTCTGGGGCGGCGGCCGAGTCGACAACGACGGCCCCGAGCCCGGCTCGCGGAAGAAGGGGCGAGGGAAGGGGAAGTGACGCCGCACGACGCGCTCTATTGGCGTTTCGGCGTCCAGTATGCCGTGCGTCAGGGTGGTCAAGGCCCACGTCAACGACGCCCCGCGCCTGTTCAATCTCGCCGACGACCTCGGCGAAAAGGACGACCGGGCGGCCCGCGAGCCGGAGAGGGTGGTGAAGCTCCAATCGCTCTGGGACGCGTGGAACGGCGAGAACGAATCGCCTCGCTGGATCGACCTGCGATGGAACGGCACGGACCGGGGAACAAGAAGAAGGCGGTCGCAAAGTGACCGTGAACTGAAAAGATCGACCGGCTGGGAGAATCACAAACGAAAGGAACGCTCACAAACCATGAAACGCACACTATTCCTTGCCGGCGTCGCGGCCGGGCTGTTGGGCCAGTTCTTCCATCCCGCGTGTGCGGCGGAGAATCACGCCAACATCGTGCTCATCCTGATCGACGATTTCGGTTACGAATGCGTCGCGGCAAACGGCGGCGAGAGCTACCGGACCCCGGTGATGGACCGGCTTGCGGCCACCGGCGTGCGGTTCGAACACTGCCACGTGCAGCCGCTCTGCACGCCGACGCGAGTGCAGTTGATGACGGGCCAGAGCAATCGCCGCAACTACACGCACTTCGGCCACCTCGATCCTTCCCAAACGACGTTCGGCAATCTGCTCAAGCAAGCCGGTTACGCAACGTGCGTGGCCGGGAAGTGGCAGTTGCACAACGGCTTCGAGGGCCCTGGGCATTTCGGCTTCGACGAGTACTGCCTTTGGCAGCTCACGCGCCGGCCCGGCCGGTACAAGAACCCGGGATTGGAAATCAACGGCAAGACGCGCGATTACACCCGGAACGAGTACGGACCGGACATCGTCAGCGACTACGCGCTCGACTTCATCACCCGGAAGAAAGACGTCCCGTTCTTCCTCTATTACCCGATGATGCTCACGCACGCCCCCTACGACGCCACGCCCGACAGTCCCGACTACCAGACCGCCCAATCGCTCCAGGGCAGGGCCGGAGGCCACTTCCCCGACATGGTGGCCTACACCGACAAGCTCATCGGCAAGCTGGTGGCAAAGCTCGAAGAACTTCACCTGCGCGACAAGACGCTGCTGCTCGTCCTCGGCGACAACGGCACCGGGCGCGGCACTCCGTCGAGGTTCCAAGGCCGCGACGTCGTGGGCGGCAAGGGCCTGACCACGACGTGGGGCACCCATGTGCCGGCGATTGCCAACTGGCCCGGCCGCGTGGTTGCCGGCAAAGTCTCGCCGGACCTGATCGACGCCACCGACTTTCTGCCGACGATTTGCGAGGTCGCCGGGGCGCCGCTGCCCACGGGCGTGAAGATCGATGGCCGAAGCTTCCTGCCGCAACTGAAAGGCGAAAAGGGCCGGCCGCGGGAGTGGCTCTACGCCTGGTATAACCCCGATGGCGGCGTGACCGCGAAGGCCGAGTTCGCCCACAGCGCCGAATTCAAGCTCTACGCCGACGGCCGCTTCTACAACGTCGCCAAGGACGACAAGGAGTTGACGCCGCTGGCCGACGCCTCGCTCGGTGCCCGCGAGAAGCAGGCAAAGGTGTCGCTTCAGGATGCCCTTCGGCAGTTTGCAGGGCCTCGCGACGAGTACTTTGTGAAGCAGGGTCGGCCGTTTGGCGGCGAGGCTGGCGACGGCGCCAAGAAAGCCGAGCGACGCGACGCCAAGAAGAAGGCCGAGCGATGAGCGGAACGGACGGGGCGTCTCGATTGAGAGCCGCGTCCGTCCAGAACGCCTCGCGATTTTTCCGCCCGGACGGCTGCAATCCGTGACTGCTCGCGGGCCGGCCGTCAAGAGATATGGACCGCCCGCAAGGATGTCCGTCGCGCCGCGGCCAGCGACGGGATCGCTCCGAGGCCGCCCGAAAGGTCCGGCGGGCAACCTCGCAGGACCGCCAGCACGGGCAACGGCCCCAGCAAATGCAGTCGGGGCCGCTCACGGAAACAGTCGCCTTTTGCTCCGCAAAGCAGCGTCCTCGGCGCCGCTCCACGCCTTAACGCTGCTTTCCCGAAGCGCAAGGCGGCACTTGAATCGTCAGACGTCGCGTCGAAGGGCCGATCGAGGGTCTTTCGGGCCCAATCGACCGGCACATCACGGGCCGGACGGTGTTCGATAAGGGAGTGCTTGTTTGCGTCGCGTCCTCGGCCTGCTCTGGGGTGTTGGCACGTCAGTTGCGTGTTCCAACCGCCCCAACAGCCTTACGGGAGCAACCCCATGCAACGTCATTGGCTCATCACGATGCTGATCGCCACGGTCTTGGTGTTTCTAGCCAAGACCGCCATATCCGCCGTGCCTCGCCTTCCCGAGCATCCCAACGTGCTGATCATCACCACCGACCAGCAGCGGGTCGATGCCGCACGCGCCGTAGGAAACCCGTGGGCCAAGACCCCCAACATCGACTCGCTGGCGGCCAAGGGGGTCTATTTCACGCGGTCCTACTGCGCGTACCCCCTGTGCAGTCCCTCGCGGTCCAGCCTCCACACCGGCCGCACGCCGCACGAGATCGGCGTCGACCGCAACAGCGTGCCGATCGATCCCGCTGTTCTGCTGTCGGGGCAAGTGTTCCGGGACGCGGGTTTCGACACCGGTTACGCAGGCAAGTGGCACATGCCCCATCCGTACCCGAACGACGGGATCGCCGGGTTCGAGGTGCTCAACAAGACCTCGCGGCAGGGGAAGCTGGCCCACGACGTCGACGAAGCCACGAAGGACGCGGCGATCGAGTTTCTTCGGCGGAAACGGGACAAGCCGTTCTTCCTCGTCGCGTCGTTCATCAACCCGCACGACATTTGCCTGCTGGCCGGCGAGACGAGTCCGTTGTTCGACGAAGTGTGGAAGAAGTATGGTCCGCCCGCCGGCGCGGAGTTGCCGCCTTTGCCTCCGAACTTCGACAAGACCGCGGGAGAAACGCAGGCCATAGCCCAGCGTCTCCACCCGGATTGGGACGCAACCCATTGGCGGAAGTACCGTTATGCCTATTTCCGCATGTTGGAGGACGTGGACCGGCAAGTGGGGCAAGTGATCGACGCCCTGCGTCAAAATGGACAGGAGGACCATACGGTCGTGATCTTCACCAGCGACCACGGCGAAGGGCTGGGCTCGCGTCACTGGACCGGGAAGATGGCCTTCTTCGACGAAGAGGCCGCCGTGCCCTTGATCGTGAGTTGGAAAGGAGTCACCTCGGCCGGCCGGATCGACCGGGAGCACTTGGTTTCGACCTTGGATGTCTTGCCGACCGTCTGCGACTACGTCGGGGTGCAGCCCCCGCCGCGGATCCGCGGCGCGAGCCTGCGCGGCGTCATCGAAAAGCCGGAACTGCCGGGCCACGAGTTCGTGGTTTCCGAGATGGCCCGCGGAGGCCAGGGCGATCCGGGCCGCAGTTTCATGCTCCGGACCAAGAAGTACAAGTACCTGTCGTTCCCCGCGGCGGGAGCCAATCCTATCGAGTTGCTCTTCGACCTGGACACCGATCCCAACGAAACCAAGGACCTGGCCGGAGAATCGCCCCTTGCGCGGGAATTGGAGCGTCACCGCCGGTTGCTGGCGGAGTGGAAGACCACCACTGAGGAGGCGAAATACCCCGTCACGGCGGCTCCTAACGCCAGGCGAAGAGCCAAACAATAGCGGCGATGTCCGCCGTCACAGTCTTTACGACTTCCTCAGGAGGATCACCGATGAGACGAAACTGTGTCCTTGCCGCGGCAATCGCGGCAATCCTGGTGCCCCTTCCGCTTCACGCCGCCGACACCGGCCCAGCGCGGGCGGAAACTTCGAAGCCGAACATCATCCTCATTCTGTCCGACGATGTCGGACTGGGCGACATCGGCTGCTACGGCGGACCGTTCAAGACGCCGCACCTCGACTTGCTGGCCGCCGGCGGCACGCGGTTCGAATACTGCTATTCCACGCCGTTGTGCGGGCCCTCGCGCTGCCAACTCCTGACCGGCAGGTATCCCTACCGCACCGGGCTAATCAATAACGAAAGCCACAACGCCATCCAACCCGGGCGCGAGCTCATGATCCCGACGGTCCTCAAGAAGGCCGGGTACGTCACCGCGAGCGTGGGCAAGTGGGGCCAGATCTGCCTCGGGCCGGGCGAGTGGGGCTTCGACTAACACCTCGTCTTCCCCGGCAGCGGGCGCTATTGGCGGGACCAGACCAAGTGGTACAAGGTGAACGGGAAGGAAGAGGACCTGCCCGAAGGGAAGTACCTGCCCGAGATCATGCACCAGTTCGCGGCGGACTTCCTCGCGCGCCACAAGGACCGGCCGTTCTTCCTGTATTACCCGATATCGCATGTCCACGGTCCGATCGTCCGCACGCCCGACAGCCGCGAAGGCGCCGACAAGGACCGGCTCTATGCCGACAACGTCGAGTACATGGACAAGCTAGTGGGTAAGCTCATCGGCGAGTTGGACCACCTGCAACTGCGCAGCAAGACGCTCGTGCTCTTCACCGGCGACAACGGCACGGCGCGGTTCGGGGTCGACCTGGCGACGGTCCACGGGCGGCGGATCAGCGGCCAGAAGGCCACGATGCTCGAAGGCGGCAGCCGCGTGCCGCTGATCGCCAACTGGCCCGGCGCGACGCCCGCCGGCAAGGTGAACCGCGACCTGACCGACTTCAGCGACTTCCTCTCCACCTTCTCCGAACTGGGCGGCGCGAAGCTGCCGGAAGGCGTCACGCTCGACAGCCACAGTTTCGCGGCGCAACTGAAGGGCGAAAAGGGAACGCCGCGCGAGTGGGTCTACGTCGAACTGAACGGCAAGTCCTACGCCCGCGACGCCCGCTACAAGCTGACCAACGGCGGCGAGTTGTTCGACCTGTCGGACGCGCCGTACAAGGAAGTCCTCGTCCCCAAGGACGCGACGGACCCGGCCGCCGTTGCCGCGAGGAGCCGGCTGCAACACGTCCTCGATCAACACCCGACCGCGCCGGGCAAAGAGCCGCAAGCCAAGAAGGGGGCGAAGAAGGCAAAAAGGGCCCAAGAGGCCGCCCGCCAGGAACCGTGAGCACGGGCTACGGCAGGGACTTGCCCCACGCCTTCGGCGTCACCGAAAACATCGAGATGCGGAACTTCGTGCGGCCGTAGGGGACCAGGCGGACCGTCGCCGAACAGCATTCGGGCCGCCCCGTTGGGGCTTGAGGGTGGATTGCCGGTTCGCTCCCCCAGGCCGTTGGCCTGGGCTGACACGGGGCTGCCACGTTGTACCGGAAGAGCCGCGTTTTTCTGCCTGGGGTTCGTCGGTGAACGCGCGGCTGAGCAGATGCAGAACTTCTCTCCGCGGACGGTCGAAGCCTGAGAGAAGATCGTCGGGCGTTTCAACCCGTGGTGTGCCGATCGGGGCGTCGGCTGCGTGGGCGAGGTAACCGAC
>JABWBD010000226.1 GCA_013360685.1 Pirellulales bacterium | reverse complement strand
ATCCGCGGCGATTCAAAATCGGCGTCGACCACGAGTACCTCCCCCGGAAGGCGATCTGTCAGTGCAACGGCCAGGTCGGCGAGCATCGCCGCGGTCACGTGCTCACAATCTGTGCCGGTGAAAACCAGGGAAGCTGGCCGCCGCAGAGGCACGCGAGCGAGCACCCGGTCGGCAAGTTCCAGGTACCTCGCGCGATCCTGCTTGCCTGGTTCGCCAATCCGAGTGGGGCCGGGCGCTGAAGGTAGCGATTCCGCGGGCCTGGCCTGGCAGGGTGTGGAGGCGAGCGGCTCCGCCGCGGGCTTGGGCGGCCCTACTGTATGGAGCGGTGGCGGTGCGGGGTGTTCCGCCAACTCCGCGGGAATCACGCACTCGGCGACGTCGGTGACCGCCACGATTGCTTCCGATTCGGGCACCGTGGCGACGGTCGATGGCGCGGCGAAGCCGGAGCTGCCGATGAGTTCCGCAAGCGACTCGTTCAGACACTGCCACGCCGGCATCTCCGGAAACGGATCCGCGTCGGCTGCCGCAGCGGTTCGTGCCCGATCGACCAGTGCTTCCTTAGCAATGGTCGGGCTGTCGATATCCGGTGTGGAGAGCGGATCGCACTGGGTTGCCGCGGCATCAGCGCGCGAGGCCAGTTGCCCGGCAGATTCATCCGCCGGACAAGGATCCGCAGTCTTCTGAGGCTCAATGAGTTGCCACAGGCCGAAGGTCTCCAACTCCGAACGCGTCAGCGCGCGGGGCATTTGCCCCGGTGACGCGCCTACCTCCTGCAGCGCTTTGAGCATGCGGCCCATGGTCGCCTCAGCAGCTTTTCCGCAGACGGGCAAACAACTGGCCATACTCCTGCCGGCGGACCACGGCCACGCGGCGCGTGTGGGGCGCTTCCACGGCTTCGTAACCGTCCTCGATGAGGATCATGTCGCGGTCGTCCAGAGTCTGCGCATCACGTTGGACGACCGTCTGTGTGCGGCGGAGCAACACGGTTTCCGGTTCCTCGTCCCACTCGGCCTCACATTCCGCGTCGGCCGTCTCGACCGGTTCCTGGCCGGCGGACTGGCCGCTCGCCAGGTCCGGCCCGGGAGTCGTGGCAGCAGGTTCTTGTGCCGCGTGGTCCACCGCCGCCTGCAGACCGACGTACGGATCCTCGCCGAAATCCCCATAGGCGTCCTGCGACTCGCAGCCCGGGGCCGGCGCCGCATAGGTGGGAGGAAGCGTCTGCTCGGGTATCGGTTCCAGGTGAATCGACGGGCGTTTCTTGGGCCCGGCGGCCCCCGGTGCGCCGTAGCGATCGACCAGGACGGTTTCCTCTTCGAAGGGTTCGCTGAACGGATTGATGCACTCGTCGAACACCAGTTCCACCTCCGGTCCGATGGCGCCGGCCGGCTCGAAGTCCTCTTCGAGGTCGGCCAGGGCCTGTTGTATCTGTTCCAGCCGGACGACCGGGTTGCCGCCGTCGGCCGAAATCGGAGACTCGCCCAAGGGGGGCGACGAATCCTCGCCGGCCGGTTGCTCGGCCGCGACGGGGCCCACCGCAAGCGGTTCGTCCTCCAGCCGCCCGAACTCGACAACCCCGCTTCGCACGGCGGAGCGGTTCTCGCCGCTCCACGGGGTGGGCAACTGCTGCAAGTCTCCCCACGCCTCTTCAATTCCTGCCGCGTCGATCTGCGCCCGTCCGCCCGCGAATGCCAGGAGCATCGCGTGGTCACAAACCTGATTGATCAGCCGGGGCACACCCTCGGTGGCACGGTAAACGGCGCGGCAGGCTTCGTCGATGAAGACCGCGCCGGGTACCGCTCCCGCCGCCGACAATTGGGCACGGACATATTGCTCGGTTTCGCTGCGATTCAACGGCTCCAGGTAACAGCGGGCCACCATCCGCTGGCTGAAGGATTCGAGCTTCGGGCTTGCCAGACGCTCCTCCAGCACCGGGGCGCCGGCCAGCACCAGTCGGGTTTTCGATTGACCGGCAACCGCGAGGTTCGTCAACATGCGGATCTCGTCGAGCAACCGCAAGGGGAGCGTGTGGGCTTCGTCGACAATCAATGCCATCGCCTCGGGCCGGCCGTCGTCGACGGTGAGAAAATCGATCAGGGCCAGCCGCAACTCCCCTTCGTCCATTCCGCGGTAGGGCCGTCCCAGCTCGTAGAGAATGGCCTGCAACAGCGCGCGGCGGTTGCTCAAGCCTCCGCCGAACAGCAGGGCCACAGCGAACTCGCGCCGGCACTGCTCGGCCAGGATTTGGCAGAGTAGGGTCTTTCCGGTTCCCGACGGGCCGACCACCATTCCTGCCCCCTCGGCACGCTGAATGCATCGCAACAGCGTCGAACGGGCCGACTCAATGGCCGCTGCCGGAAAGAACTGGGCGACCTGCGGCACGGAGGCAAAGGGACGCCTCTTGAGTCCAAAGTGAGCTTCGTACATCCCCCTGTCTTTCCTACATCTCGTATGTCTTGCAGACTTCCGCGAAGCCGGCCCCTTGTCCGTCGGCAATTTGCGGAGGGTCGCCGATCAGGCCGCACCCGGCCCTCCCTTTCATAAAGTCGGCACTGCCGAGTCGATCGCTCCAATCTGACCGGAGAAGCTCACGCCAAGAACAAGAAGAGTGATCCGAGGCAAATGACCACGAGGGTGATCCCCGCGGTAACCGCCAGGCCGCCGGTGCGTGCCAGGGCCCGGATGCGGTCGGCTGCGCACGCATACTCGCGGGCAACGGGTACGACGCCGACGACGGGCAGAGCCAACGCGTCTTCAACTTCTCCCACGCTCATCAACGGCGTGTCGACCGTGGCTCCCGAAATGGCCAGAGCCGTGCCGAGGGCCATCGTCAATGCGGCGATCAGGGCAGCGACCAGGGTCCGATTCGCGGGTGGCGGCTGAACCGAAACATGCGCCTGCTGGGCAGTCAGAACCTGACAGGGCGGGACCTGAAGCTCTCGCTCCCGCGCTTGGCGTTCGGCTGCCGCGAGGCGTTCGTAGGTCTGGCGCGCATGCTCAACGGCCGCGGATTTTTCCGTGAACTGGGCGGCCGCGGCAGTGTCGTTTTGCGTCAATCGGCGAACCGCATCCAGTACGGACGCCCATGCTGCGCCTTCCGGCGGCTGCGGTTCCGGAGTCGCTCGAACCGCCGGGTCGCCATGGGAATGTCCGGCGAGATGCCGTGGAATGGCGCCCAGACGCTGCTCCAACTGGGCGATCTGTGTATTCAAGTCCTGGATGGCGGGGTGCACGGGAGTGCGACTGAGGAGCATCTCGGCGCGATGCTGTTCCAGCTTGGCCAGTTGGTTGTTCCGTTCGGCCCACTCGGGGTTCTCGGCTCTGGGCGTGTTCGCCTGGTTCGTGGCAGACTCAGCCAACGGAAGCGGCGTTTGCTTCTGGGCCAAGGATGCCAATTCCCGCGGCCTGTTTTGCATCTGGCCGAAATGCCCGGTCAAGAATTCCTCGAAATCCCGCTGGGCTGCGTCCAGTTCCTGGCGCGCGGATGCCGCGGCCGCCTTGGCCTTGAGGCAATCTTCCTGCGCGGGCCGGGCAGCCGATGACCTCTGCCACTGGGCATAGCCCTCGGCGATGCGATTCAGCACGCGAACCGCCTCGGTCGAGTCGGCATCGGAATAGGCAAGGACGGTGCGCGCACGGCTGGGCTCGGTTGCCTCGGTCCGCTTGACCTGCAACGCGCGGCGGATACGGTCCAGATGTGCGGCCCTATCCGTCTCCGAAATCGCGTCTGCGCTGTCCACTGCGGCCTCGAGAACTGAATTGGGGACCGATGTCTCACCAGAAGGGCCGGGATAGTCGCCGGACACCGCCGGATGCGCAACGACCGCCGTTGCCGAGAACCGCGCGCCAGGCGAATCATGCCTCGCCCCGGCGAAGTAGACCACGACGGCGGTGCCCCCGAAGACGGCAAGCACAATGGCCCAGAATCTCCATCGGTACCGGTTCAGGGCGGCTATCGAAGGCGAGCGGCCGAACATCTTGCTGTGCCCCCCACAGGTCAGTCATTCAAAACTGCCGCGCTAGCGGGAAAAACGTCCCTGCGGCTCGATCGGCGCAGAGTCTCTCATCGTCTGCACATCGGCCCCATAGCTCGGCAGGCTTGAGGCAAAGCCCGGAGCAGGGAGCCCGGAGCAGGGAGTCTGGAGCAAGGAGTCTGGAGCAAGGAGCCTGGAGTTTGGAGTTACGGGACGAAGAAACATGCACGGACTGGTGTGTATGCCAGGCACGTACCCAAACCGGAGGACCTGCCCCCTTACACTTTTCTCCAAGCTTCCTTCTCCCTTCTCCCTGCTCCAGGCTCCTTGCTCCAGACTCCCTGCTCCCTGCTCCCTGCTCCCTGCTCCCTGCTCCCTGCTCCCTGCCCGCTTGCCAGAGACCGCGGGATGGGCCAACATAGAGAAGACCCGAGCATCTCGACCCAACCGAACTGTGCGGAGGACCGAATGAAATTCGCCACTTTCACCAAGAGCTTTCAGGACTGGCCGATCCCCGTCGTGTGCCATCGTTTTCGCGAAATCGGCCTGGATGGGCTGGACCTGACAGTCCGCCGCGGCGGCCATATCGAGCCGGCCAATGCGGCGGAGCAGTTGCCGCTGGCGGTGAAGGCCGCGCAGGAGGCGGGCGTCGAGATCCTGCTACTCACCACGGACATCACCGACCCGACCCCTGAGGCCGAGAAGACCCTGGCGACCGCCTCCCAATTGGGCATTACGCATTTCAAGCTGGGCTACTACCGCTACACAACCTTCGGCACGCTCCAGAAACAGATGGACGATTCCCGGCAACGGATCGCGGCCGTGGCGAAGCTGGCCAAGAAGCATTCCATCCTGCCCTGCGTCCATATCCACTCCGGTACATTCCTCCCCTCGCACGGTACACAACTTTACCAGCTCATTCACGATCTTCCGCCCGGAGAGGTCGGCGCCTACGCCGACATGCTCCATATGGCCCTGGAAGGGGGCGCTGACGGATGGCGTCAGGGAGTGGATCTCTTGACCCCATGGCTAGCATTGGTTGCGGTAAAGAACTTCGTATGGCAGCCGGGCGAGCGGGACCCCTCCGGGATGCTGCGATGGGCGTCGCGCGTGGTGCCGGTCGCCGACGGCGTTTCGCCAATTCCGAACTTCATGGCGGTGCTCAAGCAGGCGAAGTTCGACGGTGTCTTGTCTCTCCACAGCGAGTACCAGGGGAGCCACAGCTTCAAGGATCTGAACACCGAGCAGTGCCTGGCCCAAACGGCGGTCGACCTGAAGTTCATGAAACAGTTCGTGTAGGCATGTTTCGCGTCAAGATCTGCGGAATTACGAGCGTGACGGATGCCCTGGCTGTGGTCCGGGCAGGCGCAGACGCCATTGGGCTGAACTTCTTTCCGGAGAGCCCTCGCTGGGTTTCGCCGGAGATCGCCCGGCGCATAACCGATTCGCTTCCCGCCGGCCTCGTGAAAGTGGGGCTGTTCGTCAACGCTCCGACCACCGAGGTGTGCCGCACCATTGACGACCTCCATCTCGATGTCGTGCAGCTTCACGGTGACGAGCCGCCGCGGTATCTGCGCGATCTCAGCCCGCGGCCGGTGATGCGGGCTTTCCGGTTGGGTCAAAGCGGCCTCGGTCCCGTTTTCGACTACCTCGACCAGTGCCGCCAGCTCGACTGTCTCCCACATCTGGTGCTGATCGACTCGTACCGGAAAGGCCAGTACGGTGGAACGGGCGACACGGCGGACTGGAGGGTCGTTGTCGAATATGGCAAGCAGAGCGACTGTCCGCCTCTAGTGCTTGCGGGCGGGCTCAGGCCGGGCAATGTCGCCGAGGCGATTCGGGCCGTTCGGCCCGATGCCGTGGACACGGCCAGCGGCGTGGAAACACAGCCCGGCTGCAAGGACCCGCGGTTGGTCGCCCAATTCGTGAAAGCAGCCCAGGACGCGTTCGCCCTCTGAACTACCACTTTCCGGGCGGGTTGCCATCGCGCCGATCTCAACTCCCCTCCCCCGCTTCGGGAGAGGGGTAAGGCGGTGATGGCAGTCGGAGTTCGGTTGGAGCCTCCAGAGAGATCCTTACGGCCCTTTTCTGCGTATTGCGGTGGGAGCGGGCGGGGGCTCCTTGTCAGATCGGGGGAACAACCCGTATCATGGCCAAAACGCGTTTCCGGAAATACCCCGCCGAATAGGGAGGTTCCTGTGTCGCAGGTAGAGACGAAGCTGCCGTACAAAGTCGCCGACATTTCTCTGGCCGACTGGGGGCGAAAAGAAATCCAACTGGCCGAACACGAAATGCCCGGCTTGATGGCCCTGCGCAAGAAATACGGCCCCAAGAAGCCGCTGGCAGGGGCCCGCATCATGGGGTCGCTGCACATGACGGTGCAGACGGCGGTGCTGATCGAGACCCTTGCGGAACTCGGGGCGGACGTCCGCTGGGCTTCCTGCAACATCTTCTCGACCCAGGACCACGCCGCCGCGGCCATCGCCGACCGCGGAACGCCCGTGTTCGCCTTCAAAGGCGAATCGCTCGACGAGTACTGGGACTTCACGAAACAGGCCATGACGTGGCCCGACGGCGATGGCCCGAACCTGGTGGTCGACGACGGGGGAGACGCCACCCTGCTGATCCACCGCGGCTACTATGCGGAAGACGACCCCGGCTTCCTGGATGAGCCGACGAACAACAAGGAGTTGGCGATCGTCAACCGCGTGCTCAAGCAGACCCTGGCCGAAGACCCGCGGTTCTTCCACCGGCTGGTCAGCCAGTGGAAAGGCGTTTCCGAGGAGACGACGACCGGCGTTCACCGGCTCTACCAGATGCAGCAGCGAGGCGAACTGCTGGTGCCGGCGATCAACGTCAACGATTCCGTGACCAAGAGCAAGTTCGACAACATCTACGGCTGCCGCCATTCGCTCATCGACGGCATCAACCGCGCCACCGACGTGATGATCGCGGGCAAGACCGCGCTGGTCTGCGGCTACGGCGACGTGGGCAAGGGCTCGGCCGAATCGCTCGCCGGTCAGCGGGCTCGCGTGATGGTTTCCGAAGTCGATCCCATCTGTGCGCTACAGGCCCTCATGGCCGGCTACACGGTGACCACCGTCGAAGACGCGCTGCCCTTCGCGGACATCTACGTCACCGCCACGGGCAACCGCGACGTGATCACGGCCGAGCACATGTCGAAGATGAAGCACCAGGCCATCGTCTGCAATATCGGCCACTTCGACAACGAGATCCAAGTCGACGCCTTGAACGCCTGGCCCGGCATCCAGCGGACCCGGATCAAGCCACAGGTCGATCTCTACACGTTCCGCGATGGTCACTCGATCATCCTGCTGGCTGAAGGCCGGCTGGTGAACCTGGGCTGCGCGACGGGGCATCCATCGTTTGTCATGTCCAGCTCCTTCACCAACCAGGTCCTGGCCCAGATGGCCCTCTGGACCCAGCCGGACGAATACCCGCTGGGCGTACACGTGTTGCCCAAGAAACTGGACGAGGAGGTCGCCCGGCTGCACCTGGCGCAGCTTGGCGGGAAGCTCACGAAGCTGCGGCCCGACCAGGCCGAGTATCTGGGCGTTTCCGTCGATGGTCCGTTCAAGCCGGAGCATTACCGTTACTAGGAGAGCTTAGAACTTAGAGCTTAGAACTTAGAAGTTAGATCTTGGCGCCGAGGGAGCCGGTTAGGCGCGCGGGGAATGTCGAAGTACCGCAGAGCCTGAGCACCACGCACTAAAATCTAAGAACTAAGGACTAAGAACTGAGTGTTCTTATCATGCCCGAAATCCAAGCTTTTCGCGCCGTCCGTTACGACCTGGGACACGTCGGTTCGCTGAGCGACGTCGTCGCCCCGCCCTACGATGTGATCGGCCCGGAACTCCAGGAACAGCTTTACAAGAAGCATCCATGCAATGTCGTCCGGCTGATCCTCAACCGCATGGAGCCCGGCGACGACGAGGCCAACAACCGTTACACGCGCGCGGCGAGGTTCTTGAAGAACTGGCAGGACGAGGGGGTGCTCTATACCGAGGCCGATCCGGCTGTCTACGTCTACCACCAGATATTTGCGGTCGAGGGCGCACAGTACACTCGACGCGGATTCATGGCGCGCATGCGGCTGCACCGCTTCGGCGAGGGCGTGGTCTTCCCGCACGAGGAAACGCTCCGCGGGCCGAAGATCGACCGCCTGATGCTCACGGCCGTGTGCAAGGCAAATCTCAGCCAGATCTTCGGCCTCTATCCGGATCCCAACCACCAGGCCCAGGACATCCTCGATCAGGCGGTCGCCGGCGCCACGCCGCTGGAAGCCACCGACCACTTGGGCGTGGTCCATCGGATTTGGGCCGTGACCGACGTCGCGACGATCGCGGCTGTGGCCGGTGCGATTGGCCCCAAGCCGGTCTTCATCGCCGACGGCCACCACCGTTACGAAACCGCCTGCAACTACCGCGACCAGCTCTTCGAAAGCGGCGAACTCACTGCCGACCATCCGGCAAACTACGTCTTGACCATGTTTGTAGCCATGGAGGATCCGGGACTGGCTGTCCTGCCGACGCACCGCCTCTTCCGCAAGCTTCCCGACATGACCGCCGAAGAGCTGGCCGCCAGGCTCGGCAATCATTTCACGACCCGGATCGCCGGCCAAGGGCCGGAGTTCGCTCAGACGGCATGGGAAGACATCGAGACCGGCGGCGAGCAAGGCACGATCGCCCTGTTCACGCGCAACGACCAGCAGTGGACGATCGCCCGCATCAGCGAGGCCGGGCGAGCGAGAATGGCCGACGTGGCCAAGGAGCACGGCCCCGACTGGCGCGAACTCGGCGTAGCAGTGCTTCACCGACTCGTGGTCGACACGCTGCTGCGCCCCGCCGATCCGCCGGACCCGAACTATGTGCACCTGGTCGACGAAGTCGTGGTGGGGTTGAAGTCGGGCCAGTACCCGCTGGCGGCACTGGTCATGCCGGCGACCGTCCAGCACGTCCGCTCGATCAGTCTTCAAGGCGAACGGATGCCCGCCAAGAGCACCTATTTTTATCCCAAGCTCCTGAGCGGCCTGGTCATCAATCCGCTCGGATGACGCGGAGGATATTTGCCGTGTTTCACGTGAAACAGGGATCTGTCGGATTTCTCGAAGCCGTCATCCACGCAAGCCGCGAGTTTCACGTGAAACGGGGACTCTGCGTTGCCCCTTCCGTTTCACGTGAAACAGTCGGATTTCGTCATTAGTCATTAGTCATTGGTCATTTGTCATTGGCTGGGCGCGGTTCAAGAACTGGAACAGGCACCCCGCCATGTTGTGTTTTGCCGGTGCTGGCCGGTGCATGGCTCGGCCCCCATTCCCCTTCGTGAACCACGCCATTGGTTGCGAGCCGGCGCCACCCCGCAAATGACTAATGACCAATGACAAATGACCAATAACGATTTTCGCATTCCGCCTTAGCGTCTCCCCCGCTAAAATCGTCGGCGCGCACGATGCGCGCCGACGACTTGGCAAGGAGGCCTGGCGTGGGTCGGACCCTGTGTGTAGTCAACCAGAAGGGCGGCGTGGGCAAGACGACCACGGCCGTGAACCTGGCCGTGGCCTTGGCCAAGTCGGGTTCTCACGCACTGCTGGTCGATCTGGATCCCCAATGCAACGCTACCACCGCTCTGGGCCAGGAGCCAACCCTCCAGCATCCCCTTGTTGCCGGCAAACCGCTGAAGCAGTCGGTAGTTCCGACAGACACCCCCCGGTTGGAAGTCCTGCCGGGCAGCCGAAGCTTCCGTGACGTCGACGCAATGGCCCGTGCCGACAGCAGCCAGGCGGCCCGGCTGCGGCACCATCTCACGGGCGGCCTGGCTTCCTACGATTTCGTGCTCATCGACTGCCCGCCGTCTCTCGGGCAGCTCACGCGGACCGCTCTGGCCAGTTCCACCGAAGTGCTCATGCCGATCCAGTGCGAGTACTTCGCCATGGAAGGCCTGGCACAAATGATCGAGGTGATCCGCGAAGTGATCGAAGAGAAGCACAACCTTCAATTCGGCGGGATCGTGCTGACCATGTACGACCACACGCTGGAACTTACGCGGGAAGTGGAGCAGGAGGTTCGCGATTTTTTTGGGGAGATCGTCTACCAGACGGTCATCCCACGTGACGTGGCGGTGGCGTAATCGCCCAGCCACGGTTTATCGGTCATTGATTACGCACCCCGGGCACGCGGAGCCCGAGCGTATGTAGAACTCTCGATGGAGGTACTCGAACGTGACTAAAGAACGACGCTTGGGACGCGGATTGGAAGCCCTTCTGAGCCGGGCGAGCAGCGCGAGCCCGCCTGTGCAGGCTCCGTCGCAAGGCTCGAAACGCCCGGAGGGCGTCTTCCCTTACGGAGTAGTGACGGACGAGCCCAACGGGCCGGAGAACGACGGCGAAGAGTCCAAACCGCTTTCAGAATCGGCGGGCGAAGCCATGGCCGGCCCAGACGCCGCAGCGCCGGTTCCACCGGCGAATCCTTCGCGACTGGAAATCCGCCTGATCGACAGCAACCCCTTCCAGCCGCGCCAGGACTTCGACGAGACGGAGCTCGAGGAGTTGGCCGGGAGCATGCGAAATCACGGGTTGTTACAGCCGGTGGTGGTTCGTCGAATCGAGGGCCGATATCAGCTCGTAGCCGGCGAGCGCCGGCTTCGTGCGGCGACCAGGGCCGGCTGGACAGAAGTGCCAGTCCAGGTGGTCGAAGCCGACGACCGCCAGATGGCCGAGCTAGCCATTGTCGAGAACGTGCAGCGCAAAGACCTCAACGCCTTGGAGAAGGCCGCTTCCTTCCATCGCTACTTGCAGCAATACGGGTGCACGCAGGAAGAACTCGCGGGCCGGCTCAATCTGGACCGGTCGACGATCGCCAACTTGATCCGGCTCCTCGAATTGCCCGACACGGTCCAGGACTCGCTCCGTCGCGGCAAGCTCACGCAGGGCCACGCCCGCGCCTTGCTGCCGCTGGGCGACGAACGCGAGCAGGTTGCGTTTTGCCGCCGGATCCAGGAGGAAGGATTGAGTGTCCGCCAGACCGAGGCCCTGGTTCAGGAGACGATCGACACGGCCGACGCGGAGCCCTTGAGCCTTGTGGGCCGGGACGGCAAACGCACACGTCTGGATCGCCAGGGGAGCGAGCACACCGCCGCGTTGGAGCAGGAGTTCCGTGCCGCGTTGGGACTCAAGGTCAAGCTCACCCACAACGCGCGTGGACGAGGCAAGCTGGTGATCCAGTTCGCCGGTCACGAGGACTTCGACCGGCTCAGAACGCATATTTGCGGTCCGGCGCAGCAAGCCCACGTCGGGTAAACCGCACGAATACCTTGTCGGCGTCTATTCGCGTTCTCGCGATCCTACTCCAGCGTCGGCCGCACGATCTCGCCACGAAGCTGCGCCTCGCCGCCCGCCACCTCGTACACCCCGTAGAACATTGAGCACGAATCGAGCCACACGGTGATGCGGTGCATCTCCTCGGGCGAGAGTTTCACGTCGTAATGGCCCTTGGCGAGGATCTGGTAGAGCTTCGAGGCCCGAGCGCCGAACTCTCCCGGGGTGGTACGGTGGCTCTGGCCCGGACCCCCGCCGTAGTTGTAGAACCCGGACTTTTCGGCAAGGCTCGCGTAGGAGGCGTAGTACACGGTGTCGGCGTCCATGTAGGCCTTGCCGGCCACGCGGATCGGCTGGGCGTCGAGGCGCGGGGCCTTGTCGCGCTCGCGCGCGTGGCACTCCACGCAGTGTTTGTCGAGCACCGGCTGCACGAGGCGCGGATAGCTGAACGGGTTGGTGCCGTCCATGTCCGGCCGCAGACGGGAGGGCGGGCGCGACGTGGCGAGTCGCGCGCTGGAAACCGGCAAGGGCGAGCGGTGCTTCGGCTCGTGGCATCCCAGACAGGCGTGCTTCTCACCGGCCGCGAATTGCGTGCCCGACCGCATCGACTGCACGGCCATCCCATTCTCGTCCAGCGCCTGGAAGAACACCTCTTTGCCCGAGGGCACCACGAAGTGCGCGCTGCCGTCGGCCTCGACCGGCACGGTGCCCAACACCGCCCGGCCCGTGTTGACCGAGCCGGTGCCGCTGACCTGCACGCCCATGTTTCGCGGCGCCGGGGCCACCGAAAGCGGCAGGAGCTGCCACACGCGGAGGGCGGCAATCTTGGTATTGGCCGGCCACGGCATGAGGCTGTCGTACACGTCGATGAGGGTCACGACGGCCTCGTCCGGCCCCTGGCCCGCCAGGCGCTCGTAGTCGGCGGTCACGACCGGCGGGACCTTGCGCGCGGCCAGCGGCATGGGCTGATGGCAAGAGATCGCCGGGTCGCGGTACACGAGCTCGCGGTTGCCGAACGCATCGACCAGGTAGATGCCATAATTGGCGTCGGGAAAGACCGCCCATGGCGACGGACGCTGCGCCGGCCGCACGCTCGCGTCGTACACGCACAGGTGATAATCCTCGCTCAACGGCCACGCCGTGCCGTAGCTCTCGGTGCCGCCATCGGCCGTTTCCGGGAAACCCACCTCCGGCGTCAGACGCTTCAGCGGCTGGCCCCCGTCGTCGTCGCGCACGCGCGGGTCGATGAGAATCAGCGATCCGAACGCCTGGTTGTGGTGCGGCGCGGCGGTGGCCACGAACTTGGGCGAGCCGGGAATGGGACGGAGGCTCAACTCCATGTCGGGGCGGTTGCCTCGCCAGGCGTAGTTGCCGTGGATGGGGCGCGGGTCGCGCCCGTCCACGCCGGTGATCCACGGCATGTGCGCGGCCGAGAAGCTCCGATCCACGTAGTCCCACCGCGTCCAGGCGATGCGTCCGTCGTGTGTCACGCAAGGATGCCACTCGTTGGTCTCGTGGTGGCTCAGGCAGCGGATGTCGCCCCCGCTGGCGTCCATGTCGAACAGGGTGTACGTCGGGCACACGCGCCCGCAGCGCAGGTACCCGCCCCGCCGCTCGCTGATGAAGGCGATGCGTCCGCTGGGCAGCCATCGCGGGTCGAAATCGTTCCACGTCCCGTCGGTCAACTGGACCAGGCCAGAGCCGTCCACATGGACCTGGAAGATGTGATAGCAGCGGCCCGGCGCCCAATGGCCCCGATCGGGATCCGTGTGGAACACGTGTTTCCGGTCGCCCGTGCATTCCACGTAAGCGAACAGGATGCTCTTACCGTCGTACGAGAGATCGGGCGAGAGGAAGGAGCCGCCCACGGTCTCTTCGCCTCCCCCGTTGCCCATGCCGTCGTACGAGACGTTCCAGAGCTTGTTCGGCCCGCCGCTGAGATTTTGCCCCTTCAGGCGGCCGCGTTCGACCACCGAGTCGGCCAGCACGTCGCGCAGCCGGGCGCCGGGCGCGAACGGGTTGGCAAGCACGTAGATCCCGCCGCCCGGCCGGGCCGCCATGCCGTAATACTGGTCGCACATGTGCGGATAGACCGCCCGGTGCCGCTTGACGAAGAGCAACTCGGAGAAACTCAAGAGCGGATTGCAGAAGGCGATCTGCCGGCGCACGCGGCAGGCGTCGGCGTAGAGGACGTAGCGGGCCTCGCCGTGGGCCGGGTCGATGGCTGCCGCGGCCCTCTGGAGGGCGGCCAGATGCGCTTCAGGGCCGGCCAGGTCGGGC
>JABWBD010000225.1 GCA_013360685.1 Pirellulales bacterium | reverse complement strand
CCCCCGGCGAACCCAGCCGCGACGGCGAGCAAGAGCAGAAGAAGGAATAGGCGGATTTTAGATTTCGGATTCTGGATTGCAGATTGAAATCTTGAAGCAACGTCTGACCGCTGCGTTCTGGAATCCAAAATCCAAAATCGAAAATCCAAAATCGGAAAGCGGACATGGACGAGCGCCCCGCCCAGTTTCGGGCAGGGCTCCGGATTACGTAAGGATACTCAAGGATGGTCAGGCACGAATTGCAGGGCAGCCTTGCCCCATCGCTGCTCGTTTCTCTCCTGGCATTGGCGGCCGTACCGGCTTGGGCCCAGACCGGCCCAGCCATCGACAAGGCCCCCATTGCCTCCATCAACTTCCCTCAGACGCCGCCGATCCTGCACAAGATCTCCGCGGCTTCCGAGCGCCTCGAGATGACGGTCTCGACCAGCCGCATTCTCACGCTGGAAAAGAAAATCCCGCAGGCGCAGGTCAACAATCCCGACCTTCTCGAGTTGACCCCGCTCTCGCCCAATCAAATCCAGATCTTTGCCAAGAAACCCGGTGTCACCCAGGTCAACCTCTGGGATGAGAACGACCGCGTCTACACCGTCGACGTCCTCGTCTTCGGCGACGCGCGCGAATTGCTCATGCTCTTGCGGACCGAATTTCCCAATGCTGCGCTCCAGGTGAAACCCGTCTCTCAGGGCGTGCTCATCTCCGGCTACGTGGACCAGCCTCAGCACGTCGGCCGCATCGTCCAGTTGGCCGAGGAATACTACCCGAAAGTCATCAACAATATCACCGTCGGCGGCGTGCAACAGGTCCTGCTGCACGTCAAGGTGATGGAGATCTCGCGGACCAAGCTGCGGGCGCTCGGGTTCGACTGGTCCGTCCTCGGCGACCACACGGCGATGTATTCCGCCGTCAGCGGCTTGCTTGCCGCGGCCTCGTCCGGTCTGGCCGGCAACGGCAGCGTGGCAGGCAGCACCGTCGTCGGCTCGACCCAGACTGCGGCGCAGACCTTCGGCTTCCATGTCGTCGATGGCTCCAGCGCATTCTTCGGTGTGCTCGAGGCGTTGCGGCAGGACAACCTCATGAAGGTCCTCGCCGAGCCGACACTCGTCACCGTCAGCGGCAGGCCCGCCTTCTTCAACGTCGGCGGCGAAATCCCCGTCCTGGTGCCGCAGAGCCTGGGCACCGTCGCCATCGAGTGGAAAAAATTCGGCACCCAGATCGACTTCGTTCCCATCGTGCTGGGCAACGGCCAGATCCGCCTCGAAGTCCGACCCCGCGTCAGCGAAATCGATCCCAGCCGCAGCGTGACTCTCGATACCTACACCATCCCCGGCCTGCGGGTCCGCGAAGTGGAAACCGGAGTGGAAATGAAGGCCGGGCAAACGCTGGCGATCGCTGGGTTGGTCCAGGAGCGGACCGAGGCCCTCCGCCGAGGATTGCCCTGGGTGGGCGAACTACCCTACGTCGGAACCCTCTTCGGGCGGGTCCGCGAGGAACGCAATGAGATCGAACTGCTGATCCTCGTCACCCCGGAGCTGGTGGCGGGCGTCGATCCCAGCCAGTTGCCTCCGTGTGGACCCGGCATGAACACGTCAAGCCCCAGCGACCACGAACTCTATCTCAAACGCTATATCGAGACGCCCAACTGCTGCCCCGCCTGCGATGGGGCCGGTTGCGAGCAATGCGGCGCGGCCGGCCGGCCGGTGCCGGGGATGCCTCCAGGAATGATCCTGGGCCCGTCCGAATCGGTCCAACCGCAGCCCGCGCCCCCCGCGCCTCCGGCGGCCCAGCCCGCGCCTGCTAGCGGCGCTTCAGCGAGCCGTATATCCGGTTTCGGGGCCGCCCAGGCGACGGACTCGCCCGTTCGGCAAATCCCCTCCAAACCGCAGCGGTTGCCCGCAACGACCCAGTCTGCCGCGAAGAAGGGCGACCTGCCGGGGCTTTTGGGACCGATTGGTTATGACGCGGCGCAATAAATAAGCAATACTCTTGGAGAGCAGGAACGAACCACTCACTACGCATCGACTCCCATGAGCAACGTCCTCCGTTTGGCCATCGTCGATCCCAGCGATTCCACGCGAGAATCGCTGAAGTCCATGCTCCTGGGCATGGACATGATCTGGCTGGAGGCCGAGTGTTCGCGCTACGAGTTCTTCGCCGACGTCGTCGCGCAGACCAGTCCCGACATCGGTCTGGTCGCGATCGATCGCGATCGGGAAAAAGCCCTGGAACTCGTCGCCAGGCTGAGCGAGAACTCGCCGAACTGCGCGGTGCTTGTGGTCAGTTCCTCCGGCGACGGCAACCTCATCCTCCAGGCCATGCGAGCGGGAGCCAAAGAGTTCCTCACGCAGCCGGTCCGCATCGAAGATCTCCTCGGCGCCTTGGGGCGGATCAGCGAGCGGCGGTTCGGGCGGGGTGAAAAAAAGCCCCGTGGAAGCCAGGTGATCGCCGTTGCCGGCGCCATCGGCGGCGTCGGCACCACGAGCATCGCGGTCAACCTCGGCTGCGCTCTGGCCCGCGACAAGAAAAACTCCGTGGCGCTGGTCGATCTGGATCTTTGCCTCGGCGACGCCGACGTCTTTCTCGACGCCATCCCCGACTACACGCTGGTCGACGTGGCCCAGAACGTTACTCGGCTCGACTTTACGCTCCTGAAGCGGTCGCTGACGAAGCACGCGTCCGGTCTGTTCCTTCTGCCTCGCCCCGTGCAGTTGGCGGACATCTCCCTGATCACTCCCGAAGACCTGCAGCGGGTGATCGGGCTGCTGAAGGCCACCTTCACCCACCTGGTCCTCGATCTCTCGAAGAGCTACAGCCCGCTCGACTTGATGGCCCTGGAGATGGCCACGCAGATCCTGCTGGTCACGCAACTCGATTTGCCCTGCCTGCGGAACGTCGTCCGCTTGATGATGTCGTTCGGCGAGATGAAGGGACTGGCCGACAAGGTGAAGATCATCGTCAACCGCGTCGGCCTCGACGCCGGGCAGATCACGCTTAAGAAAGCCCAGGATACGATCGGCCGCGAGATCTTCTGGCAACTGCCCAACGACTACCGCACCATGATCGAGGTCCGCAACAACGGTGTGCCGCTCGTCGAGCAGGCGCCGAAGGCGGCCATCACCCAGTCGGTCGTCGCCCTGGCCGATGCCCTGGGCCACGACGAGAAAGCCCAGTCGATCGAAGTGCCGCTGAAGAAAAGCGGCCTCGGCCGCCTCCTGAAGCTCTGGCCCGCCAAAGCCGAGCAGTGAGGCGGTCAACTCTCGCGAGGTCGAACCGCGAACAAGGGGTCGGGCGTTGTGGGGACGGCCGCATCAACAACGGTCCTCGCCTCGTGTTCGACGCCAACGGCCGGCGAAGCATCCGCTTGTGCCAGCCCGGCGCGAAGGCGGCTGGCCACACGGTCTAGGATCCGCGAGTCACGAAAAAACGTCCGCCATCCCCAGGGCCCCAGCCGGACGAAGTCCCAGCCCAGTCTTCCCCACCCTTCGGCCGCCCCGGCAGCCAGTCGCATCAGCGCGATATTCAGGTCCGCGGAGAACGTCGCCACCCGCCGGAGCCGCTTCTCGCTCAACCCTCGCAGCGCGCAGCTCCCGATATGTCGCGACAACACGATCCTATGTTGTTCGACCATCTCCTCGCGACATCCGGTGCGCGTCCACGTCTGCGACTCCCTGTGAAGGCGGAACGCCACTCTTGGCAGCGGGTCGTAAACGACCGGACCGGCGCTGCCCAACTTCAGCCAGAAGTCCCAGTCCCCGGCGTACCACAGTCGCTCATCCATGCCGCCCATCCGCCGCGCCGCCTCGGCCTGAAACGCCGGCGCCGAAGCCGCAAGGAAATCCTGCACCAACAGACGCCCACGCACGAGTTCCGACGGCACCGGACCGCTCCGACGCGGCAGCGGAGGACGCCAGCAGCCGACTCGCTTCCCCGCCGCGTCGATGTACCACGCGGGCTGTAGAAACAACACCGCCTCGGGCCATTGCGAGACGAGCCGCTTCAGGTGCGCCGCGCGGCCCGCGCACCACAGGTCGTCCTGGTGAAGCCAGCACAGATACCTTCCCTGCGCGAGCCCCATCCCGACATTCGTTCCCGCGACCCAGTTTCCCGTGTGTGCCCGGCGGACGATTTTCAGCGGCAGCCGCTCCGCGCAGCGCTCCAGGATCCCTGGAGTATCGTCCGCCGAGCCATCATCGACCGCGATGACCTCGAAGTCGCGCTCCTCCTGCGCGCACAGGCTTCCCAGGGCCGCCTCCACGTAAGCGCCCCCGTTATACGTAGGCATAATCACCGAAAGCCACGGCGCCTTCATGCATCCCCCGTAAAACGGAATTCATTCCGTTCCCGCTTGCCATTACAGCAATCGAACCATCCACATCCGCGCCGGGGCGTTGGGCGGTCGCCCTCTCTCCGGCGAACAATAGAACACAACATCCTCCTTCGCAGCGACCCAGACCGGCGCCGTGATCGGACCGGTTACGTCTGCCGCCAAAATACACCTCCCCTGCAAGAACTGCTGGTCCCCGCCGCCGCGCACTGCCAGAGAAAGCCCTTGCGCGCCGCCCGAGTAAGCCCGCAATCCGCCGCCGCTCAGGCGCGCTTGCGGCGCCATGCCCCAGGCCGAGAATCCCTCCGGCGGTTCGAATCCGAATGCGGAACGCTTCGCCACGCGGTACGACGACTGCCCCGTTGCCGAATCGCTCACTGCGAAGACAAGATGCTCGTTGTCGACAAACTGCGGCTGCGCCACTCGATGCCGCCCGGCTTTGAGCCCCGGAACCGCCAACGCAGTGGGAGTGCCGAACTCGATCCAATCCGACGAACGATGACACGAATACAGACACGTGTCCGGCTCGTAGCGAACAAACACCAGCATCAGCCCGTCACTGGACAACGCCGGCGTGTCCTGCCGGTACGGACTACTGCAGCTCTCGATCAACACCGGCCAATCAAACGGCTCGGAGACCTCTTTTCGCCTCGCCACGAACAGGCCGTACCCTCCCGGACCGCTAGGCGCCGAAAACACGATCGTTTTCAGGTCGCCGGCCAGCGAAAGCGACGTGATTCCCAATAGCCTCTCCAGCCCGGGAACCGGCTGGGGCTGCCGTTCTTGCAGCCCCCGCACCGACGGTTCCTTCGGCGGAGGTCCGACGACCGTAGCCAGGACCTCTTGGCTCACTCCACGCGCGCGGTCTAGTTCCGGCCGAGGAAATCGCCGAGACTCCCGCAGAGACAAGAGCCAGGGCAGCACGTTCAAAACAACCACGGCGGCCACGCCTCCCACAACGATCGCCGCTTCCTGCCGGCTCAGCCGCAGCGCGGCAACCCACCGCCGCCGCCCAACGGCGGAGCGAGTCTCCTTCTTCCGCGACACCATCTCCGCGGACGGTGCCGGCTCCTCAATCTCCTTCGCCTCCTCGCCGACATCTTCCTCGCGAAACAACCCGATCACCGAGTCCGCTCGCGTCCACTCACGCGCCGTTTCCCGGCGCACCCGGTCATCCTCCCGCAGCGTCCCGCTTCGGACCATTCGGCGCAAATCCCCAAACTCCAGCGGCCCCAACTCCTCCCCCAGCACTCGGCAGAACCACCGCGAACCCATCGTCCACCTTCCTCCACACCCAGCCACGGCCTCCTGCCAGACCAATCCAGAATCCAAAATCCAAAATCTAAAATTCTCTAATACTCTCCCGGCACCACGACCTGCTTCAGCGGACCTTCGATCGATGCTCCGGCAGGGCTGACCAGGCTGCTGTAGACCGGCCCGTCGATCTTCTCCGACAGGAAGTGGACGTGCCCGTCGGCGAAAACCACGTTCACCCCGTCACCGTGATACGACGACGGCCAGGGCGCCTCCCCTTCGGCTTGCGTCAGCCCGGCGTTGATGGCCTCCAGCGCGTAAGGGTGCCTCCGGCTGTTGGCCCGATCGTAGTCGACTCTTCCCGCCCCGCACCGGCCATCCTGGCAAACGTAGCTGCTGAGAAAGAAACTATGCCGCCAGGCAAAGGGACACGACCACCCCGTCGCACCCGCGCTGTAAGGGTCGTAGCCGGCCCGCACGTTCTCGGAAAACATCAGCGTGCTGGAAAGCCCGTCCAAGACCGTCTCGGCCGTATGATGCCGCACGGTCCCCGTCCCGTACGGCCAATTCTCCAAGAAGAACAACCCGGTGCGGAAGAACAGCTCTTTGTCGGTGACCTTGTCCGTCTCCGGCCCGCTCGGACAGGCAACGCCGTTGCCGTTCAGATCGATGGGCTGGACCGGCGGAAAACCCAGCACGTGAAACGCCGAAGGGCAGTCCGGTGCAGGGCTTGCGTGCGTCCAACCGAACCCGCCGTTGACCACGTAACTGAGGTTTCCCTGTCCCGGTTGGATCGAATCGTCGTCCGGGCAGACGAGGATCGGAATGCTCGTTGTTGCCACGGTCTGGTTCTGCGGATCGTGGGACGGCTGCTCGAGATCCCACCTCTCCGCCAGGTCCGCGCGCTCCAACCCGGCCAGGAGACTCACGATCCAGGTGTGATGAGGCACCCCGCGAATACTGAAGTGTCCCGACGCCGGGAATCGCCGCTTCGCGTCGACTTCCGACAGCATCACCACGGCCAGGTTCTGCTGGTTGTTCTGGCACTCGACTCTCCGCGCCGCCGCCCGGCTCGCCATCACCGCCGGCAGCAGCAGCGCCAACAGCACCGAAAGAATGCTGATCACCACCAACAGTTCCACCAACGTAAACCCCCACCGTCTTCCTCTCCCCTCGCCCGCTTGCGCCAGAGGGGCCGGGGGTGAGGGCGTCCTGACCCGTCCCATCGTCCTTTCCTCCGGTCCAACCGCACTCACCGCTCGACCCTCCCCTTCTCCTCTTCCTCCCCGCTTTCCCTCTCCGCCAATTCCGGCATCCCCAGCTCGCGCCGCACCCAATTCGCCTCTTCCACCGTGATGTGGTAAACGTAGATCGAGTATCCCGCCCTCGCCACCGGCTCGAAGCAGAAGAAATACGCGTACTCCCGTGACGGCGTGTGCAGCGCGCTCACATTGACCGCGTACCACCCCGGCTGCGGGCCCATGTGGACCATGTCCGCCCGCGTGGCGCGGCTCCCGGCGCTCAGTCCCGGCGGCACTCTCCTCCGGCATTCTCCGAGGATCGCTTCTGCCATCGGGCACTTCCACGAGACAATCAGCGGCTCCGCCTCCGGATTCCGCTCCTGCCATCGCTTGAGGTACAAGTAATCTTGCCCATATTCGATGCTGCTGCCGATCAGGTGCCCGTGGCCCCCAAGCGGCCCGCCGGCAAGCTCGTTGAAATGCGACAGCGTGTGCGGATACGCCATGAGCCCGCTCCATGCCGACCAGGCGGCCAGCGTGCTGACCAGGCACGCCCCGCGCCAGTGCAACCCAACCATGCGAGCGGCCTTGCTTGCCAACACCAACACGTACGGCAGGACCGGCAGGGCGTAGCGGTCGTACTGCGGTGCGTCCGACGCCGTCACGAACGCAAGAATCCCCGCCAGCGCCAGCACGAGCAGCATCTCCGACTTCCACGCGCCGCGCCAACGCGCGCAACAGCTCATGCCGGCCGCCACCGCCAACAGTCCCAACGTCCCCAGCGGCGTCTTCACCAGAAACGCGTACGCATAGTAGTGCCGGAATCCGCCTTCCCGCCACTCGTGACGCAGGTAGGTCCAGTGCGGCCGCCCACAGACCCTCAGGATCTCGTCGATCCCGCCCACATAGTTCTCCGGCAACGGCACCGGAATCCCCGCCACACCAACCCGAAGCGCCGGCGAGGGCCCAGGCTGACTCGCCGGCAAGGCCCCAGGCCGACTGGCCGGCAAGGCCGAACTGCCACCGCCGCCTTCCTCCCCGGCCGTATTGAGTCCCAGCGCACGCCGCCCGATCTCAAACCGCCCCAGCGGTTGAAACGGCTTCTCGAACGCGTACCCCAGGTTGATCACATACACGCTGATCGCCACAACCAGCGCGAGCTGTGCCCCTTCACGGAACCACCCCCGTTGTCCGCCTTCCCGCCGATGCAGCATCCTCCAAGTCACCCAAAACACCGGCCACAGCGCAAACAACAATACCCACACGATCTTCGCAAGCTCGGCCAGCCCCAGAAGCACGCCCGCGCGGGCCGCCGCCGGCAGCGACGGCTGCCGGAGCCATCGCCAATACGTGTAGAACGCCCCAATCCCGAACGCCGCAGCCGGCATGTCCCCCGTCACCAGCCGCCCGTGCGTCAGCGTGCTCGGTGAAAAGCACCACAGCGCCAGCGCGAGAAATCCCGCCCCGGGTCCGTAAAGCTCGCGGGCCAGCCGGAAGCAGAAGTAGCCCCCCACAAGACTGAACCCGATGCACGCCCACCGCCCCACCGTCACCAGCCCGACCGTCCGCACCCCGTTGGCGGCCGTGAAATCGCGTTCCACCGCGAACGAGTGCGGCACGTGTCGCCACTCGGTTCGCGGCCGAAGCGCCAACACCGGGGCCGCCGCCACCAATCCCGTCATGGGCGGATCCCCCCGCGCAATCTCGAACCGGCCGTACTGCCAGTAGTAGATCCCCGCGGCCAGGATATGCCGCTCATCCAGCGCGGGCGAGTGCCTCGCCGCGCTGAAGGCCAGCAGGCCGGCGTGGAGCCCCAGCAAGAGAGCAACCCCTAAGGTCTCTCGCCCTCTCCACGCCTTCTCCCTCGCCTGCCCGCAAATCATCGGCAACCTCACTTTGCGGCGGCACTCGTTTCAGGAGACACTTCCTTCCCAGCCCCAACGGCGTACTCCGCCACCGTCACCCGCCCGTCGCGATCCGCATCGCACTTCGCGAACTGCTCCTTCCAGGCCGCAGTCTCCTCCGGACTCTTGCACCAGCGGCAGTACTCCTCGATCGTGAGTTCCGAGTCCCCGTCGATATCGCGGCAGAAGACCTGGAGTTCCGCGCACGCGGCGCCGTATTCCGCCACCGTCAATTGGCCGTCGCCGTCGCGATCCAACGCACCGAACGCCCGCTTCGCTTGGCCGTGCCGAACGATCTCCGGATACAACCGCTCGAACTCCTCCGCCGACATCCGCTCATCGTCGTTCTGGTCGCTCGCGTGGAACCGTGCCGCCGTCGACTGGCTGCCGAACTCCTCGAAGTTCAATCGCCCGTCCTTGTCCTGGTCGCTGGCTGCAAACACCCGCTGCGCTCGCGCCTCCGACGCCTTCGCCATGGCGGCCTGCCGGAACTCCCCCACGTCAATCCCACCGTCGCCATTGCGGTCCGCCAGGCGGTACGTCGCCTTCGGCGACACCGAGCGGTGCTCCACCTCCGTGAGCTGACCGTCCTGGTTCGCGTCCAAGAGGCCGAAAACGTCGGTTCTCAGTTTCACCTCCTCCGCCTCTTTCTTGCCGCCCAAATACTCTTCGAGGCTCAGCGTCCCGTCGCCGTTGGCATCAAGAGCCGCGAACGGGCTCTTCGGAGCAACCGGTGCATTGCCGGCGGCGTACTCCCCCACGGTCACCCGGCCGTTGCGGTCGGCGTCGCACTTCGCGAACAGTCCTTGGTTGGCCGCGGTCTCTTCCGGTGTCACGCACCACCGGCAATACTCGGCAATGGTCAGTTCCGAGTCGCCGTCGATGTCGCGGCAGAAGACCTGCAATTCCGGACTGAACGCCGAGAACTCCGCCACGGTCACCTGGCCGTCCCCGTTCCGATCCATGGCCCGCACGGTCCGCTCCGCCTGGCCGTGGCGCGCGATTTCCGCGTAGGCGCCCCGGAACTCTTCCAGCGACATCCGCTCGTCCCCGTTCTGGTCCAGCCAGTGGAACCGCGCCCCCATCGACCGTCGGCTGATCTCCGCGAAATTCAAACGCCCGTCCCCGTCCTGGTCGCTGGCCGCCAAGATCCGTTGCGCCCGCGCCTCCGACGCCCCGCCCATGTACCCCTGCTGGAACTCGCCCGCATCGAGCGTGCCGTCTCCATTGCGGTCCGCCAGGCGGTATGCCGCCTTCGGCGACGGCGACCGATGCTCCGCCTCCGTGAGCTGACCATCCTGGTTCGCGTCCAACAGCGCGAAGACGTCCGTTCCCAGTTTCACTTCCTGCGCGTCCTTCTTGCCGCCCAAATACTCCTCCAGGCTCAGCTTGCCGTCGCCGTCGGCATCAAGAGCCGCGAACGGACTCTTCGCAGCAACCGGCGCATTCCCGGTTGCGTACTCCGCCACTGTCACCCAGCCGTCGCGATTCGCGTCGCACTTCGCAAACTGCCCATTCACAGCCGCGGTCTCTTCCGGACTCTTGCACCACCGGCAATACTCTTCCAGCGTGAGCTGCCCATCCCCGTCGATATCGCGGCAGAAGACCTGGAGTTCCGCGCACGCGGCGCCGTATTCCGCCACCGTCAATTGGCCGTCGCCATCGCGATCCAACGCGCCGAACGCTCGCTTCGCTTGGCCGTGCCGAACGATCTCCGGATACAGCCGCTCGAACTCCTCCACCGACATCCGCTCGTCGTCGTTCTGGTCGCTCGTGTGGAACCGTGCCGCCGTCGACTGCTTGCTGAACTCTTGCAAGTTCAATCGCCCGTCCTTGTCCTGGTCGCTGGCTGCAAACACCCGCTGCGCTCGCGCCTCCGACGCCTTCGCCATCGCGGCCTGCTGGAACTCCCCAACGTCAACCCCGCCGTCGCCGTTGCGGTCCGCCAGGCGGTACGTCACCTTCGGCGACACCGAACGGTGCTCCGCCTCCGTGAGCTGATGATCCTGGTTCGCGTCCAAGAGGCCGAAAACGTCCGTCCTCCGTTTCACTTCCTCCGCCTCTTTCTTGCCGCCCAAATACTCTTCGAGGCTCAGCGTCCCGTCGCCGTTGGCATCAAGAGCCGCAAGCGGGCCCTTCGGTGCGACCGGCGCGTTGCCGGCGGCGTACTCCGCCACCGTCACCCGGCCGTTGCGGTCGGCGTCGCACTTCGCGAACAGCCCCTTGCTCGTCGCGGTCTCTTCCGGTGTCACGCACCACCGGCAGTACTCCTCGATCGTGACTTCCGAGTCCCCGTCGATGTCGCGACAGAAGACCTGCAATTCCGGACTGAACGCGGAGAACTCCGCCACGGTAACCTGACCGTCGCCGTCCCGATCCATGGCCCGCACGGTCCGCTCCGCCTGGCCGTGGCGCGCGATCTCCACGTAGGCGCCCTGGAACTCTTCCAGCGACATCCGCTCGTCCCCGTTCTGGTCCAGCCAGTGGAAACGCGCCGCCATCGGCCGTTTGTTGACCTCCACGAAACTCAATCGCCCGTCCCCGTCCTGGTCGCTGGCCGCCAAGATCCGCCCTGCCCGCGCCTCCGATGCCTCCCGGATGTATGCCTGCTGGAACTCGCTCAGATCGAGCGTGCCGTCGCCGTTGCGGTCCGCCATGCGATACGCCGCCTTCGGCGACGGCGACCGGTGCTCCGCCTCCGTGAGCCGACCATCCTGGTTCGCGTCCAACAGCGCGAAGACGTCCGTCCTCAGTTTCACTTCCTCCGCGTCCTTCGTGCCCCCCAAGTACTCCTCCAGGCTGAGCCCCCCGTCGCCGTTGCCGTCCAGAGCCGCGAACGGGCTCTTCGTCGCCACCGGCGTATTCCCCGCTGCGAACTCCGCCACCGTCACCCGGCCGTCGCGATTCGCGTCGCACTTGGCAAACTGCCCTTTCACGGCCGCGGTCTCTTCCGGACTCTTGCACCACCGGCAGTACTCCTCGATCGTGAGTTGCCCGTCCCCGTCCATGTCGCGGCAGAAGACCTGAAGTTCCGGGCTGAACGCACAATATTCCTCAACGGTCAACTGGCCGTTGCCGTCGCGGTCCATCGCGCCCAGCGCCCGCTCCGACTGGCCGTGGCCCGCGATTTCCGCGTAGGCGAGCTGAAACTCTTCCAACGACATCCGCTCATCCCCGTTCCGGTCCATCACGTGGAACCGCGCCGCCATCGGTTGGCTGTTGAACTCTTTTGCGTTCAACCGCCCGTCCTTGTCCTGGTCGCTGGCCGCAAAGATCCGCCCCGCCCGCGCCTCCGACCAATCGCCGCCCGCCGTTTTCCGGAACTCGCTGAAACTCAGCCCGCCGTCCCCGTCCAAATCGGCTTCCCGGTACCTCGCTTCCGCAGGCCGGTTCGTAAACTCCTGCGAACTCAGTTTCCCGTCCTTGTCGCCATCCAAAATCTGGAAAACGTCCTTCGCCGTCTCGACCGCCCGCTCATTCCCTCGGCTTGCCACGAACTCCTCGACCGAGAGCTCGCCGTCGCCGTCCCGATCCAGATTATGAAACGCCAGGTCCGTCGAAGACATCCACGGCGGAATCACTTCCGCCCCCTCCTCCGCCGGTCCCGCCTTCCCATACTTCGCCTTCGCAACCGGCTCCCGCGTCTCCACGCACCCCGCCACACACCCGCAAGCCATCAACACCAGCAACCCAACGCAACGTAACATGATCATATCTTTAGCTCCTCGCTCCCAGGCTCTGCCTGGGAGCGCACTACTTCGAGGCTCCGCCTCGCCTCTGATCAGACAAGCCGCCATGCCGCCCCTCAACCGACTGCAGCACCTCCGGAGCCTGGGAACGAGCGTAATCCAAAATCCAAAATCTAAAATCCAAAATCTACTCCACCCCCACGCGCAGGCAGATTAGTGCGAATTAGCGACGATTAGCGTTCCCCCTATCTCTTCCTCCTCTCGCCTACCATCCCTCCTCCCCCACCACCCGAAACCCGATAAACGGACTCTTCCGCCACGGCTCCGTATCCGCCCGGTTATAATGGCACCCCATGCTGGTAAACCGCCAGTCCGCCCCCCGCACCACCTTCCAAACTCCCGAACTCGGCCCCTGCGGATCGTCGCGCGGGGATCGCCTGTAATAGTCCCAGCCGCACCAGTCACCGCACCACTCGAACACGTTGCCTCGCATGTCGTAGAGCCCGAAGGCGTTCGCCGGATACGAACCGACTTTCGTCACCGGCAAACCCCTCGCGCTTCCGTACCGCATATTGAACCCCATTGCGTCCGCCTCCTCGCCCTCCGGCACGACGAACGGCTTCATGCTTCCCGCCCGGCACGCGTATTCCCACTCCGCCTCGGTCGGCAGCCGGTACTGCCGCCCCGCCCCCTTTTCCTCCGCCAGCCCCGACAGCCGGCGGCAGAACTCCACTGCCTCCACCCAAGACACATTCGCCGCGGGCATCTCCGACGCGCCATCCTCCTTGCTCTTGCCCTCCTCCGCCCCATCTCCCGCATCCGTGTCCCCACCCGGACCCTCGCCCATCACTCTCCGATACTCCCCCCTTGTCACCTCGAAAGCCCCCAACAAGAACCCGCGTGTAATTCGCACCCTATGCTCGCACACCTCCGCCAGCGCCCCCGTCTCAGGCACCTTTTCACCCGCATCGGGAAGCCCCATCACAAACTCCCCCGCCCCCACCCGCACCAACCGCATCCCCACAGAATTCGTGATCGAATGTCGCACGTCGCCCCGCGACCTCATTCCCTCTTTCACCTCTCTCGCCACGCCAATTCCGTCCACCATCTCGTTCTCCGCCGCACCTCCCCCTTCCCCCTTCCGCCTTCCCCCTTCTCTCGCCTCCCCCTCCCCCTCTGACCCCTGACTCCTGACTCCTGACCCCTGC
>JABWBD010000224.1 GCA_013360685.1 Pirellulales bacterium | reverse complement strand
CAGACGGTCCGATTCCGGTTCGATCTCTACGTCACTCCAGAAGGCAGCGGCGGACCCGACATCCAGACGTTTTCCGGCGACGATCCCCAGGCCTCCCGCGCGTTCAACCTCCTGGTCGACCGCGAGGGAACGGTGCAGTATTACTCGGGCGGGACGCAGCACCCGGTCGGCGGCAAAATGCCCGTCGCCGCGTGGGTCCCGGTCGAGATCCTGGCCGACTACCATCGCCAGGTCTTTCGTGCCCGCGTGGGCGAGGTCTCGTTCATCGGCCGCTTCGACACGAACATCGACGAGTTCACGCAGATCTACTTCGGGAAATTCGGCGCGCCGACGTACTACTACGACAACGTCGTCGTGGAACTCGTCCCCGAACTGGCCAAGGAGTTGGCCGGCGCCGTGGCCAGCTTCGTCTCCACCGAGGCCGACCTGCTCAGGCCGCTGGAGAAGGGCGTTTCCCCGTTCGACGTCGGCACGTCCGCCCAGCTCTTCGTCGATCGGGTCCTGGTCCGCGACGCCGAGCGCGTCTGGTTCACCCAACACCCGGGCCGCAAGCATCCCAAGAACCCGGTGCTCAAACCGGACCAGCCCTGGGAAGGATGGCGGACCGAGATTTTTGGCAACGTGCTCTTCGACGAAGAGGAAAAGCTCTTCAAGATGTGGTATCTGCCCGAGCCGGCCGGCGACGGCGGCTATTTCGACGATCCCAACGTCACCTGCTACGCGGTCAGCCGCGACGGCGTCGCCTGGGAGAAACCGCTGGTCGGAACGCTCAAGGCCAAGAACGGCAAGCCGCACAACGCGGTGGCGCACATCCACCAGGCGAGCGTCTGGAAGGATCCCCGCGATCCGGAAGCGGCCCGCCGCTACAAGTGCATCGGCTGGTCGTCGCAGCCGCCCGGCTACAACACGTTCGTCTCGCCCGACGGGCTGAACTGGACGAAGTTCTGCCAGGAGCCGATCGCCCCCGGTGGCGATGTGATGACCGGTTTCTGGGACGCGGGGCGGGAACTCTACGTGGCGTTTCCCAAGATCTACCCCGTGGAACGCGGCCACAACCGCCGGCTGTTTGCCACGATCGTCAGCAAGGACTTCGTCCACTGGACCCAGCCCGTTCTTTCCTTCACCGTCGACCTCCGCGACGACGCCGGCTCGCTGGCCCGCATCGAACAGGTGCGGCCGATCCTCGACCGACCCGACGACCCCCGCTTGATGCGGACCGAATACTACGGCATCGGCGCCTACCCGGCCGAGAGCTGCACGTTGGCCTTCCCCTGGATCCTCACCGTCAACAACAACGCCCGGTGGGGAAATCACGAGGGGCCCGAAGAGATCCAGCTCGCCGTCTCCCGCGACCTGATCCATTGGGAACGGCCCTTCCGCACGCCGATCATCGGAATTGGCGAGCTCGATCGGTGGGATGCCTCCTACCACACGACCGCCGCCACGGCGCTGCGCGTCAAGGATGAGATCTGGCTGTATTACTCGGGCGCCAACTACACCCACGGCTCGCCCCCGGTCTACCGCACGGCGTTTGAGGACGGGCGGCCAACCGGGCGCAAGACCCGCTACTCCGCCGCCATCGGGCTGGTCACATGGCCGCTGGACCGGTTCGTCTCCGCCGACGCCGGCAGCGATGGCGGCGTGCTCACCACGGTCCCCGTACGGCATCGGGGCGACCGGCTGGAAATCAACGCCGCCGTGAAACCCGGCGGCCAGATCGTGGTGGAACTGCTCGACGCCGCCGGCCGGCCTCTCGAAGGGTTCCCGCCGTCGGAGCCGCTCGCCGGCGACGACCTCCGCCACGCCGTGCGTTTCGCCGGTCAGACCGACGTCTCCGCCTCGCGCGGCCAATCCATCCGCCTGCGGTTCCAAATGAAAAATGCGGAGCTGTACAGCTTTGCGTTTCGCGGCGATCATCGCCCCGCGGCCTTGCGGAAAACACCCGAGAAGCTCAAGGCCGGCCAGCCGGTCAAGGTCGTCTGTCTCGGCGATAGCGTCACCGGCATCTACTACCACACGGGCGGCCGCCGCGCTTATCCCGAAATGCTCGGCCTGGCGCTGAAAACCGCTTGTCCGAAGGCGGAAGTGACCGTCGTCAACGCCGGGATCAGCGGCAATTCGACCATCGATGGGCTGAACCGGCTCCAGAAAGACGTGCTGGACCACAAGCCCGACCTGGTCACCATCATGTTCGGCCTGAACGACATGGTGCGCGTGCCGAAGCCCGATTTCCAGGTCAATCTCGGCCAGATGATCCAGCGCTGCCGGCGGGCCGGTGCGGAAGTGGTCCTCTGTACTCCCAACTCGGTGATCGACACCTCCGGCCGGCCCATCCCCAGGCTCGTCGAGTTCTGCGGGGCGATCAAGGATGTTGCGCAGGACCACCAGGTGCCCGTCTCGGACATCTACGCCGCCTACGAGTCGCTCCGCGCCCGCGACCCGCTGGCCTGGCGGCTTCTGCTCAGCGACGAGATCCATCCCAACATGGACGGCCACAAGCTCAACGCCGAGACCCTCTGCCGCTCGATCACCGGCCAGGAGGTCTCCTTGAAGTCGGCCGGTCCGCCGCAACCCGCCCTGCCGAAGACGCTCGCGCTGGTCAAGGCCGGGCAGCCGGTCCGCGTGCTCGCCATGGCGCCCTACGACCAGTGGATCGGGCCGGCGCTGGCGGCGGTTTTCCCTTCGGCGAAGATCGAAGTGAAGAGCTGGCCGACGGCCGGACAGACGTTGGCCCAGATCGAGGAAGCGGCAAAGGCCGTTCGCAACGCGCCGCCCGACCTGGTCTTGGTTGCCGTGCCGGCGGCCATGACTCCGCCGGCCCAGTCGCCGCCGGAGGAAGCCATCCGGTCGCATAGCTGGATCCTCAACTGGTCGCTCAGCTTCGGGCTCCAGGAGTGGGACGCCGTGGCGATTGCCCCCTCGGTGCTCACGCCCGGCCTGAATCCCCAGGAGAAATCTTGCGACCAGTTCGCTCGCCGGATGATCTTCGCACAGGACCTGAATCTGATCTCGCGACCCGACGGCGACCCGTCGTCGCCGCAACAAATTCTCGAGACCTGGTTCCGCACCCAACTGACGGGAAAGTGAATCCCATGCTGCAAGACATCGAAACGGGGCTGATCTACCGGAACCCCAAGCCGCACGTGGTCAGCCGCCACGCCTATTTCCCCTCCGTCGTCAGCCTGCCCAGCGGGGAGCTTGTGGCGATCTACGTGCTGGGGCAGGCCTTTGAAGCGACGGACCTCCACGTTCACGTGGCCCGGTCGGAAGACGGCGGGCAGTGTTGGCAGCCCGTGGGCCGGCTCTGCCCCGATACTCCCGGCCGGCTGACGACCGATGCCGCCCGGCTCACCGCACTGCCGGACGGCCGGCTGGTCGCCGTGGTGGTCCGCCACGACCGCAGCGAGCATCCCGACGAAGGCTTTGCGAACCCGGCCACCCTGGGTTTCGTTCCGGTCGAGATCCTGCTGTCGTGGTCCAGCGACGGCGGCCGGACTTGGAGTGCATCCCAGCCGATCGAACCGCCCCTGGAGGGCCCGTCGTGGGAACTGTGCGCCCCGGTGACCGTCCTGAGCGATGGTCGCTGGCTCTGGCCGACTTCCACCTGGCGCGACTGGCAGGGGCGGCTTCCCAACGGTAACCGCACCGGGGCGTTTGTCTCCCACGACTCCGGCCGCTCTTGGCCGACGTGGATCGATGCCTTTGCCAACCCCGGCGGCAACCTCATCTTCTGGGAATCGAAGATCACCGAACTGGCCGACGGCCGGCTTCTGGCGGTGGCCTGGTGTTACGACGAAGAGGCCAAGGCCGACCGGCCCAACCAATACGCGCTGAGCCGCGACGGCGGAGCCACCTGGACCCTCCCGGCTTCCTTGGGCACTTGCGGTCAGACGATGACGCCTCTGGCGCTGGACGACGGGCGCGTGCTCTGCGTCTACCGGCGGACCGATCAGCCGGGGTTGTGGGCCGATCTTGGCCGCTTCGACGGCGATCGCTGGGTGAATCTCGGCGCGGAACCCTTGTGGGGACACCGCAGCGCGGCGGGCCTGACGGTCACCGACCGGTCGATGGTGGAAAACTTCCAGGCCCTTCGTTTCGGGGCGCCCAGCGCCTTGAAATTGCCCGACGGGAAGCAGATGATAGCCTTCTGGTGCTACGAGGACTGCGTCAGCGTCATACGCTGGTACCGGTTCCGGGCAACCGTCACGAAACCCTCGATTTAGCAAAGGAGTTCTTATGGAATCTGCACAGGCGAAAGCCAAAGCGACACCGTCAACCCGCCCCAGTAAGCCCTTGCTGAGGAGTGTCCTAGCGAATATCGTTCAGCTTGGTATTCTTGCCGGGGCGGCGCTGGTGTGGGCCAATGACCCGGCCAGGGGCGACGAACCGGCCAAGGGCGACGCCAAGAAGGTTGACCTCGGTGGTGGTGTGACGCTGGAAGTCGTGTACTGCCCGCCCGGCGAGTTCACCATGGGCAGCACGCAGCAGGAGAAGGATTGGGCCGTTGGCCCGGAAGGGGGCTGGATTCCAGGAACCGGTCGTGAAAAACCCGAAGGCGAACCACGGCCGGCGCGGATCAAGCATGGCTTCTGGATGGGCCGCACGGAAGTCAGCGTCGGCCAGTTCCGGCGCTTCGTGGAGGAATCCGGCTATGTCACCGACGCTGAAAAGCCCGGCGGTTGGACGCAATGCTTCAACCCCAAGTGGGACGGATATCGCTTCACGAAACAGGTGGTGCACCCCTGGGAGAAGATGCCGGGGAAGAGCTGGCGCGATCCGAATTGGGCATTTCCCAACCGGGATGAATTTCCCGTGGTTTGTGTGAGCTGGAACGACGACCGGACTTTCTGCAAGTGGTTGACGGAGCGGGAGCGCAAGGCCGAACGGCTGCCGGAGGGACTGGAATACCGGCTGCCCACGGAAGCGGAATGGGAGTATGCCTGCCGGGGCGGCCGCCCGCGAGCCAACTTCTGGTGGGGAGATGACCTCGAAGAGGGCGAGGGACGGCTGAACATTTCGGCCTGCGATCTCCTGCCCGGCCGCACCAAGACCTGGCCGATGGCGAAAGCGCCGTGGAGCGACGGGTTTGCCTTCGTCTCTCCGGTGGACCATTACGGCGAGAAGGGCCGCAACGGGTTCGGGCTGGCCGACATGTGCGGCGGGGTCTGGGAGTTTGTGCTGGACCACTTCGACCCGCAGGGAGCGCATGAAGAGGCCCATTTTGTCGAGAAGGACGTTCACCCGGTCTGCCGGGGCGGCAACTACTTCGATGTGCCGGGCAACGCGCGCTGCGCCGTTCGCCTCGGGATCCACAGTATGACGTACTCAGACTCCCGGGACGGATTTCGCATCTGTCTCGGACGCCCCGTCCCCGGCGAACCGCCGAAATAGGAAACGATAGCGCCCAGGACGACGGTTCCCTGGGTGAAGGCCATTTTCATCGCAGCCTGAGGAGCATCCGGAGCATCCCCAGGACCGATGAACCCGCGCAATCGTGTTTGGCCAACGGCCATATTCATTTCTGGACATCGATCCAAAACCCGGGTGAATATGGCCTTCGGCCAAAGTCTGCCTCGGCGCCTGGGGATGCTCCCTTGTCATTACCCACAACTTGTATACCGTCACGCTTGCGTGGTACGGCCATTCATGGCCGTTTTTCCGCCGCAGGCGGTTGAGGCCCGCCGTTTACGGCGGGTTGCGTGAGGCCAACTGCCCGTCGCTGCCAGCCGCCCCGGCCACCGCCGCCTCCGGCGGCGGTGGCCGGGGCGGCTGGCAGCGACGAGAAACGGACGGGGGCATGGTCGCGCAAACCCGTGCTAAAGCACGGGCCTCAACCGCCTGCGGCGGAACAAGGGGCGTAAACGCCCCTGCCACTGCCCAATCCAACGCCAAGATGTGGGGAATGACAAGGGATGCTCCCCAGGCTACGGTGGGTATGGCCTGCGGCCTCCACACAGGCGGACTGCCAAGACCGCCCGCTTTTCGCTTTTCCACTCCCGACGCCCTCGGGCTTCTACCGCAAGAAGCCTCTCGCTCCAAAGGCGACATTCAAAGCGTCCAACCGTCCGGCAGGATCCCGAGCTTCGAGACCACGGGCACTCCGTCGCAGATCATCGAGCAGTCCGCCTCCTCGCGATCTTGAACGCCTCGCGTGTTGGCCACGCGCACATTCCGGCCAATTCGACAGTTCTTGTCGATGATGGCTCCGTCGATGACCGTGCCCTCGCCGACGCCGACGGGCGGTTTGCCCGCGCGCAGGTCCACGGCAATCTCCTCGGCGGTCTGGTGAAAATCATTGCCCATCAGAACCGAATTGCGGATCGTCACGTTGCGGCCGATACGGCACCGCAAACCGACAATGCTGTTTTCGATGACGGCGCCTTCCTCGATCACGCAGCCGTCGGCGACGAGGCTGCCGCGGACCGTCGCCCCGTCCATGTAGGTCGGCGGCAGGAAACGGGCGCGGGAGTAGATCGGTTTCTCCGGCAGGATGAGGTGAAAGGGGGGATCGTTCGAGGCCATCGCCAGGTTGGCTTCATAGAAGGCCCTCACGGTCCCGATGTCTTCCCAGTAGTCGTCGAACAGGTGGGCATGGACGCGGTGGGAGTTGATGGCCGCGGGCAAGATCTCCTTGCCGAAATCGGCCGCGGAGTGTTTCTCGAGCAGATCGAAGAGCGTGTCGCGGTTGAACAGATAGATGCCGGTGCTGGCCAGGCAGTCGCGGCCGCGGCTGGCGATGCCGCGGGCGTCGATCCAGGACGGGTCGGTCCGCACGGGCGCCAGCGCTTCGGGCGTTTTCGGCTTCTCCACGAACCTCACGATCCGGCCGTTTTCATCCATCCGCATGATGCCAAGCCCCGAAGCGTCTTTGCTGTGCACCGGGACGGTGGAAATGGTCACCTCCGCACCCGCGCGCCGATGGATGTCGATCAGTTCGCGGTAATCCATGCGGTAGAGCTGATCGCCGGAGAGGATGAGGACCAGGTCGATGTGGGGCTGCTCGAGGTAGGGCAAGTTCTGGCGGACTGCATCGGCCGTGCCCTGGTACCAGTCGGAGCTGCCCAGCGTTTGCTGGGCCGCGAGGATTTCGACGAAGCCGCCGCTGAAGGCGTCGAAGGTGTACGTGCTGCCGATGTGCCGGTGCAGACTCACCGAATGGAACTGCGTCAGCACGTAGATGCGGTCCAGCCCGCTGTGGATGCAGTTCGATAGCGGGATATCGATGAGGCGATACTTGCCGGCCAGCGGAACCGCCGGTTTGGAACGGTATTTGGTCAATGGGTAGAGGCGAGTGCCTCGCCCTCCTCCGAGCACGAAGGTGATCAGGTTCTTCATGGGGGTTCTTGTCTTGGGAGGCGGGGATAAACCGAATGCCGGGCCGGGATGGTATCATTGTAGGCGCCGCGGCCTTGTCCGAGTAGCGGTGGCGTTCTACGCTTCCCCAAGCTTAGGCGAGCCGCAGGTTCAAATCGACCCGTAGCCGAAGTCGGGAGACTTCGAGTAGAAACGGGGTAGCTGCGGCGGTCGTGGTGCTGGAACGTGTGGCAGTCAGGATCGACGCGGCAGGAGGACGCTGATGAGCATGGACGAACTCAAGGCATTGGCCCATCGTTACGGCCTTCAGACGGATTATCTGGACATTGCCGACCGGCGGAAGACGGCGAAATCGGAACCGCTCTTGCAGACGCTCCGGATCCTCGGCGCCCCGGTGGAGCGGATGTGCGACGTGCCGGAGGCTTTGCGGCAGCGGCGGCGGGAGTGCTGGCAAACGGTTCTTGGGCCGGTGGTGGTCGCCTGGGACCAACAGCCGGCGCGTGTCCGCCTTCGCCTCCCGGCCAAGGACGCCTCGGCAACCGCGCGGCTGCGCGTGGAACTCGACGGCGGCGAACATCGCGAGCTCGAACCGAAGCTGGGCGACTTGCCGGAGGCCCGCCGCCGCAAGCTCGACGGCGAGGAGTTTCTCGCCAAGGATATCGAGCTTCCTGGGGACCTGCCCTGGGGATACCACCGTCTGCACGTGGATTTCGCCGGGCGCCATGCCGAAAGCCTGGTGATTGCCGCGCCGCGCCGCGTCTATGAGGGGCCGCCCGGCGAGCGGCGGCCGTTCTGGGGAGCCTTTCTGCCGCTCTACGCATTTCACCGGGATTCAAGTTGGGGCGCGGGCGATTTCTCCGATCTCGAAGTCCTCATGCGATGGGTGGCCCAAAAGGGCGGCAGCCTCGTGGCGACGCTTCCCCAGTTGGCCACGCTCTGGGAACTGGATGCCGACCCCAGCCCGTACTCGCCCGCCAGCCGCTTGTTCTGGAACGAGTTCTATCTCGATGTCACCCGAATTCCCGAGTTCAGCGGCTGCGAGGCGGCAAGAAGAATCCTCGAGCAGCCCGAGATCCGTGAAGACCTGGACGCGATGCGGATGGAGCGGCTGGTCAATTACCCTCGGCAGATGAGAATCAAACGCCGGATCCTCGAGGCGCTGCTTGATTGCTTTGAGCGCCGGAGCGGACCAAGACAGGGGGAGTTGGAGCGTTACCGCCAGGCGCACCCGCAGGTCGACGAGTTTGCCCGCTTCCGCGCCGCGGGAGAGCGGCTGGGGCGGTTCTGGACCGATTGGCCCGAACCGCTCCGCAGCGGCCGTATCTCACCGCACGACTACGACGAACGGATCTATCGCTATCATCTCTACACGCAGTGGCAGACCGAGGAGCAATTGCGGGCGCTGGCCGAAACGGCCAAGGCGGCAGACCTGTTCTGGTACCTGGACTTTCCCCTGGGCGTCAGCGGCGTCAGCTATGACGTCTGGCGAGAGCGCGACGTCTTTGCGCTGGGCGCATCGGGGGGCGCTCCCCCGGACGCCTTTTTCACCAAGGGGCAGGACTGGGGCTTTCCGCCGCTGGATCCTCACCGGCTCCGGCAGCAGGGCTACCGTTACCTCCGCTGGGCATTGCACCGCCACTTGACCTACGCGCGCGTCCTGCGGATCGACCACGCGATGGGCCTCCAGAGGCTTTATTGGGTGCCTTCGGGGATGCCGGCGAGCGAGGGCGTTTACGTCCGGTATCCTCGCGACGAACTGTTGGCGCTGCTCGCGCTCGAATCGCACCGCCATCAGGCCCGGATCATCGGCGAGAACCTGGGCACCGTGCCCAAGGCTTTCAACCGGGCGATGGAAGAGCACGGCATCGGCGACATGTTCGTGGTCCAGTACGAATTGCGGCCGCACGAGGAGGAGCCGCTGGGGACGATTTCCGACCGCGCGGCGGCCTCGGTCAACACGCACGACATGGCGCCGTTCATGTCGTTCTGGACCGGCCTGGAGATCGACGACCGCCTGGACCTCGGCTTGCTCGATGAGAAGGGCGCGCAGGAAGCCCGGGAGGAGCGATCCGTCCTGCGCCAGGCCCTCGCTGCCCTGCTCCGCCAAAGAGGGCTGCTTGCGCCGGAGAGTCTCGACCCGGCCGAGGTCCTGGAGGCGTGTCTGGCGCTGTTAGGTTCCAGCCCGGCGCCGATTGTGCTGGTGAACCTCGAGGACCTCTGGGGGGAGACGTTGCCGCAAAACACCCCGGGCACGCTCCAGGAACGGCCGAACTGGCGCCGCAAGGCCCGCTACAGCTTCGAGCAGTTCTGCGAAATGCCTGGCGTGGTCCGCATTCTCGACACGGTAAATCAATGCCGCAAGAAAGGCGGTAAAGATGGGCAACTTCGGTTGTGAACCCGGCCAGTTCACCATGTCCGTTTGGCGAGCCACCGGATTGCCGTTCCCAGGGCGATTTACACGAGAACAGTCGCAATGCGTATGGGATCGAACCGGTATAATGTCTTCCGGGATGGCAGATCGAGGCCGCCTAGCCTGCTGGACGGGAAGCGGGTGCCGCTAGTGGAGGTATAAGCGAACCATTCACGGGTTTCCTTCGTAAGACCGTGGTTGGACCTCCCGCCCGGTATGTGAGTTGATGTGCATCGCGATTGGTTGCTCGCTTCGCCCCTCCGCCCGCTGTTTCTCGTCGGGTGAGATCATTCCGGGGACGTCGTGAACCTGGCATGGTCGGCACGTCTCGTTAAAGTGGGTAATTCGCTGTTGGCTGTGCGCGGATTGACCCTGCATCGAACCAAGATTGGATTGCCGATGGATCCGCTTGAAACCTATCTCAAGCAAATCGCTGAAATTCCTCTCCTCACCCGTGAACAGGAACTGTCCGTGGCGATGCGGTTGGAACGGTCGCGGGACGGCTACCGGTTTGCCGTGTTGTCGCTCGATTCCATCCTGGAGACCGCCGCAGGGCTGTTGGATGCGGCCCATCGGGGGCAACGCACGCTGTATGATCTTGCCGATGCGGCCCTGAGCGATTCGGCAGGAAGACAGCGGATCGCCCGATTGCTTCCGTCGAATCTGCAGACCCTGCGCGGCCTGTTGCGGAAAAACCAGAGCGATTTTGCCTCGCTTTTCAGCGCGAACCGCTCCGCGCGGGGCCGGCGCCGGTTGTGGCGGCGGATCGTGTCGCGGCGTCGCAGGGCGATTCGCCTCGTCGAAGAAGTGCATCCTCGCTTGGACCATTTCCAGGGGGCCCTGGAGGAATTGTCGCGGGTCAGCCAGCGGATGGACCGTCTGGCAGCCGCTCTGGGCGACCGGCCGGCGGCCCGCGGCCAGGCAGAGGCGCTCCGCGAGGAACTCGATCGACTGATGCGAGCCACGAGGGAGAGCCCGTCGACGCTCCGTCATCGACTGGCGCGAATTGCGAGACTGCGGCAGGAGTGGGAGGACGCCCGCAAGGAATTGTCGCGGCGCAATCTGCGCCTGGTGGTCTCGATCGCCAAGAAGTACCGCAATCGCGGCGCAAGCCTCCAGGACTTGATCCAGGAAGGAAGCATCGGGCTGTTGCGCGCGGTCGACAAGTTCGAGTATCGGCGGGGTTTCAAGTTCTGCACCTACGCCACCTGGTGGATTCGCCAGGCGATCAGCCGGGCGATCGAGGACAAGGAGCACACGATTTACGTCCCGGCACAGGCGGTGGAGAAGGTCGGCAAGGTGCGGAAAGCGGCCCAGGAGTTGATGCAGAGCGGGCAGCGGCAGCCGACCATCGAGCAGGCCGTGGAAGCCGCGGGATTGCCGCCCGATGAGGCGAGCTTCGCGCTCCGCGGACACTGCCGGCCGTATTCCCTGGATCAACCCATCTCGCACCAAGGAGACGATACGCGCATCGAATTCCTTCCGGACCGTCGCCAAGTGGATCCCTTGGAAAGAATCAACCGGGATGTGTTGCGGTCGCGGATTCGGGAGGCGCTGGAAGTCTTGAGTTGGCGCGAGCGGTCGATCCTCGAACTCCGTTACGGACTGGGCGACGGCCACAGCTACACGTTGAAGGAGATCGCCGAGATCTTTCGCATCAGCCGCGAGCGGGTCCGCCAGATCGAAGGGAAGGCATTTGAAAAACTCCAGGAGTCGGGCTCTTCCGAAAAGCTGTCGGCCCTGATCGACTCGCCCCTGCCGCCTGTGGCCGACCTTCCTCGCCCCCTGCCGGCCGACACCGCCGCGCGCTATACGGGAATCGCATGATCCGGGAAGAGCCGCCCCAGACGGGACGCTTGGGTATTTTACCTTAGCTCCGGCAAGGATGCTGCTCATGTCGCGGGATCCCAGGCATCCATGCGGTCGGACCGGACCTCCCATCCTATTCGGCCGGGGATTTGAAACGGGCGTTCATCGAGCCGGTCGCGGTCGGCGGCAGGTTGCCCGACATGCCGCTGTTTCTCGACCCCGAGCGCTACGTGCCGGTCCCGCTGGAAGACACTTATACGGCAGCCTTTGCGGCTGTCCCGAAGCGATGGCAGTCGGTGTTGGAGTCTTCGGATCGCGCCGAGCATTCGTGTCGGATTTCAAAGTAGCAGGCACGCTCCGCCGTGCCGTCCGCCACCGAACACTCCGCTGCGGCACACTCCCGCCACGGCACGGCGGAGCGTGCCTGCTACTTTTCTTGCGGCAGTTCTTGGTTTGCCGATCCTTAAAGGGTCACGTCAGCCACTTCGTCCGGTATTCGGTGTGGATGAATCGCCCGGCTTCGGGGGCGTTCTTGGCCTCCATCTTCTCGCCGTCCCAATCCAGGCTCTTGCCGGCGCGGATACCGACCACGCCCGCCAGGCCGATTTCGGTAAGCTTGCCGCCGATGTCGAAGTCGGAAAAGGTTTTGCCTTGGCCGCGGCAGGCGTCGAGCCATTCCTGGCCGTGGTTCGTGACGCGCGGAAGGGTCTGGGGAATGTCCTTGGTGCCCTCGTGGCGCAGCACATCCTGCAGGCGAGGCTCGCCTTCGAGACGGATTAAGCCGCCCGTGTTCCAGTGACTGGTGTAGACGCAGCCCTTCGCGCCGAGGATCAACAGGCCGGTGGGCGCCTTGTCTTTGTAGATTTCGGTCAGCGGTTGAAGGACCTCGGCGCGAGGCGTGCCGCTTCCTTGCCAGTAGAGCGTAAGCGGCACCAGGTCGCCGCGCGCGGGGAAATGGAACTCCACTGCGGCCTTCTCGGAAATCTGCTTGCCGTCCTCGATGTTGACAACGATCTTCTCGGGATAGCCCAAGTCCAGCGCCCGCATGGGCAGATTGATCGCGTGGCAACAAAAGTCGGCCAGCCCGCCGTTGCCGAAGTCGAACCAGTTTCGCCACCGGAAGGGATGGTAGACCTCTTTCTTGAAGGGGCGCATGCCCGAGGGGCCGACCCACAGGTCCCAGTTGAAGCCCGGCGGAACGGGGTCTTCGCCCTCCGCGCTGCCTTCACTGGCGGTGACGCTGATGCCCCACTGGTAAATCTCGCGGATCTGGCCGAGGACGCCGGCCTTGATGATCTCGGTCAAGCGGCGGAGCGAATCGCTGGCGCTGCCTTGGTTGCCCATCTGGGTGACGACGTTCGAGGTGCGGGCCAGTTCGCCCAGTTCGCGGGCTTCGGCCACGCTGTGCGTCAGCGGCTTCTCGCAGTAAACATGCTTGCCGGCTTTCATGAATGCCTTGCACAAGGGGGCGTGCCAATGGTCGGGCGTGCCGATGAGCACGGCGTCGAAGCTCGAGGCGTCGTCGAGCAATTTGCGGTAGTCCTCATACGCCTTGGCCGCCTCGCCGCCCGACTTGGCGAGCTGCTCGAGGTGCGCGGCGAGCGCGGGGTTGGCCTTGCAGAGCTCGGCGAGGAGCTTGGGATCCATGGACGTCTCCTGTCCGTTGAGGACCTCGGCCGTCGTGGCGAGGTCGGCGGGGTTCGCGGCGATGAAGCTCGTCTCGAACAGCCGCGCGCCGCGCGCGACCGTGAGCGGGCCCCGGAAGGTCCGTCCGTTGAGCTCGATCTCGGCGCCCTCGGCCACTTCCTCGGTCGTCTTAAAGCGGACGCCGACGGACGCCTTGAAGGGCCAGCCCGCGTCCGCGTCGCGCGCAAGCGCCGCGGCGTCGTCGTTGTCGAGGAGGAAGCCCTCGAGGATCAGGCCCTCGTCCGTGACCTCGTGCGAGTCGGCGACGCCGACCCGGCACGCGTCGTTGTGCTCGAGCAGGATCGGGAGCTGCTCCGGGCACTCGATCGACGCGAGGTCGATCACGAGGCGCCCCCAGAAGCGGGAGACGTCTACGCCCGTGTAGGCGACCATGCGGAAGCGCCGCGGGCCGCCCTTCTC
>JABWBD010000223.1 GCA_013360685.1 Pirellulales bacterium | reverse complement strand
GATCACCAGATCGGCGCGGTTGACGAGGCTGTCGCCGTTGAGATCGCCCGGCAGCGTGGTGCTGCCGACCGAAAGCACGAGCGACCCCGGACCGTAATTGACCACCCAGTCGAGCGAACCGGGCAGCGGCGGCAAGTTCAGGTCGAATTCGCCGGAACGCGCTCCGTATTCGAGCAGCGCGAACGACTGCCCAGCGGCGGGGATGAAGCCGCCGACGAGTTGCACGTCGAGTGTTCCGGCGAGGGCTGCCGAGCCGACGATCGCGATCTGATCGTACTCGGCCCCCGGCGTCGTGCCGCCGATTTGCATGAGGAGCGAATTCGTGCCGGCAAACGAGACATCGCCGCCGAAGGCGAGCGCGGTGGCCTCGGCGCTCGGCTCGAAGCCGCCGGCGAACGTGACGTGCCCGCCGCCGGAGAGTTGTCCGTCGCCCGTTACGCGGCCGTTGAATTGCACGGCGCCGCCGTGGGTAATCGTCGTGCCGGCCGCATTGTGCAAGTCGCCGTTGACGACCGCGTCGAGCAGGTCGAGCTTGCCTTGGTTGGTCAGGCGGTTCGCCGCGCCGATGCCCAGGGCCAAGGTTCCGTCGACGACGCTGATGCGGCCCGTCGGGGAATTCGTGCTCGGACCCTCGAACTGCATGGCGCCGTCGACGACCGTCATTCGACCGTTGTTCGTCATCGTGCCGGAGCTGAAGACGCCTTCGATGGCCGCGATCGAACCGTTGACGTCGACGGTCGTGTGCTGGTCGACAATCGTGTGCATATCCGGCGTGAGCGCGAGCACCGCGCCGAGCACGCCCGAGTCGCCGATCGTCAAGTCGGACGCCGTCAGATGCAAGACGCCGACGAGATACTCGATGCCGCCGAGATTTTCGAGCGAGCCGGTGACGAGGGTTCCGCCGCGGATGCTCAACAGGCCGTTGTCCCAAATCCGCGTTCGTCCGGTGGTCGTGACGGTCGAGCCATAGTCGACAATCAGGTCGCCGATGCCGCCGGAGGCGTTCCCGCCGCCGATGTCGAGGTTGCCGGTGTTTTCCCAGGAACCGCCTGAAAGACTGACGACGCCGGTGGAATCGACGTCGCGGGCGATTGCGGCGCCGCTCGAACGGACAATCGCCCCGTCGTAGATGTAGAGTTCCCCGTCGCCGGCAGCACCCACGACCAACTGCTGGGCGCTGCGGAGTAGCGTGCTTTCGTCGGTGACGGAGACAATTCCCGAGGAGGTTACCTGATCGCCGATCGTGATCCGTCCGGCATTGAGTTGTGATCCAGTTTCGAGGATAAGGTCGGCGTCGCCGCCGAGGCCGACGAGGAGCGATTGCGAGTTGATCCAGTTTGCGGCGGTCATGGTGACCGCGCCGTAGCTTCCGGAGGCCAGCCCGATCGTGGCGTAGTTCGATTGCAGCGTATTGCCCTCGATTCGCAGGCTGGAGATGTTGCCGCCTTGTTCGGCGACGACGATTCCCGGCGTGGCGGCGATGGAATTGGTGAGCGTATAGGTGAAGCTGCCGAGGAGGAGCCGGATATCGTCGTCGCGCATGATCATCCGGCTGTTCGTGGCGGAGGTGGTGAAGGTGACGTCGGTTTCGCCTTCGCCGCCCAGAGCGTACCGGTCGAAAATCGCCATGTCCCCGGCGCCCGGCGTGCCGGTAGGGCTCCATGCCCCGACCGCGTTATAGGCGGAATTTCCGGGGGCGATCCACGTAAAATCGGCGGCAAAGACCGGACCGTCGGACGCGCCGCCGCCGCTGAGGACCAGGGCGCCGATCAGTAGCCGGTATCCGGCCATCCACCGCAAAGCGAGCAACGCATCGACCATCAACGACACCGGGCAAACGGGCCAGAGCGGACGCCGGCGGCAGACCGCTGCCGGCGAAAAGGGGAGTTTTTATTGTGTCCCCGATTCCAGCGGTGTCAAACTTGCGGCGGCAGAAGGCGATATAATCGGCGAATTCCGCTTTGCGCACGCCGGCGGACGCTACGGCAACTCCGCCAACAGCTTGTCGTACTTGAGATTCTCGAATCGGCTGCCTTGGGCCCGCGTGTAGGTCACGCGGCACGCGAGCACGGGTTCGAGCCAGTTCGCGGTGATGGTGCAGGGAATGACGGGTGACGCTCGATTCAGGGCTTTGAGCCGTTGCCGAATGGCCGCCCTCTCGGCGTCGGGGATTGGACCGCTGACGGCGCCAATGACCGTCAGGTTGCCGCGAATCTCCGTGGCAAGGACCAAACTCGAAAAATCGGGATCGCCCTGGTCGCCGAGCAACCGTCCGGCCACGCTCGGTACATAGCCGATGATCACGCAGTCGGACCTTGGGCGGGCAGCTTTCGCGGGGCCGGCCTGCGCCGTGGTGTCGTCCGTTTCGTCGGTCTTGCCAACATTGGCCACGGCTTCGGCGAGCGCTCGCTTGGGCGGTTCGGCCGGACCAAGCTCCCATACCCGCGCCCACGGAATGCCGCCGACGACGGCGAGCCCCACGACTTCGGCCACGATTCCGAATGCCATCAGCGCCGGGCGGCGCCAGACGCCGGGCTGTTCGATATCCCGCATCGTTGGCGACCAGACGTAAAACGGCCGCACGATCAAATCGCCGATGCCCAGACGGTCCGACTCAGGGACGGCATAGAAAAACGACCAGACGTGGGCCGTGACGATCGATGACTTCGCCACGAACAGGAGCACGAGCGCGGCGGCGAGGCGGGCGAGGCTTTCCGGCTCGGTGAACATTCGAGCGAGCACGCCCAATAAAGCCGCGGCGACGGCCGCCATCGCGCTCCGCCGCATCCACGCGGGCGTTGCTTCGAAGAGCAGCTTCAGGCCTTCCTTGGCGCTGGGCTTGTCCGAGACGGCGACGGCCGGCACGGAGGTGGAAAAGGTGGTGATCGTCAGCAGGGCGGGGTCGTAGAACAGGTCAAAATCGACTCGGCCGACATTCTGTCCCGTGCTGAGGGTCACGGGGATGCCGGCGCTGACGGCCGTGGGAAGATGGACCGGTTGGCCGTAACCTCGCGCGAAATCGGGGATGCTTATGACCACCTCGTCGGCCGGCCGCGGCGCGACCGTGAAGGTCGTGCTGAAGGCGTCGCCCGGAGTCCCGTTACTGTCTCCATCGAGCAACTGACCGGCCGCGCTCTTCAGCGCGTCGGCTCCGCTTCGCAGCGTGACGGCATAGGTATCGGGTTCCAGCGGGCCGCCGGTCTTGACGAAGGCCACGGTCCTCATGCCGGCATCGTAGACGAGCGATCCGCGGACCGGCCCGACGGTGTTGCCGACCAGCGTAGCATCGGCGGGTCCGAGGGCGCCCGCCTCCACGTCGTAGAGGCTGAGCACGTTCGGGTCCAAGGCCCGGCTGAAATGGGCGACAAGACCGCTCGGCGTTGTTTCCAGCAGGGTGACCTGGAGCAGTTTCGGGTCGTCGTCGAGGTTCGTAACGGCGACGTCGTCGGCATTCATGCCCGCGTAGTCGGCATCGCTGCTCGCCGCGGCCGCGGTAACGATGGCGTACGCGAGGTTGCCGTCGTCCAGTTCATCGTCGACTCCGGCGACGGTGACGACCTGTGGCTCGTCCCAATTGTCCGGCGTAAAGGTGAGGCGTGTGGGCGAGACGGCGCCTTCCGAGGGATCGCTGGAGGACAGATCGATTCTCACGTCGGCCGCCGGGCGGGTACGAAGCGCGACCGTGAACTGAGCGGTCGTCCCAGCCTCCGTCGTCGTCAGCCCGGCGGTTGGGGTAATCGTGACTCCCGGAGTGCGGAAGCCGAAATCCAACCTCCCCAGCGGGTCCACGCCCGTTAAGGCTACCCGGTGAGCTCCGGGGAACACGTCGTTGAGCACCACGGAGACGCTGTCGGCGTAGCCGTTGGCGAAGGCCAGATCGAGGTCGTCCTTCGCATCAATCCGGCCGTCGGTGTTGTCGTCGTTGAACTGGCCGGCAATCACCGCCAACGACAACGCATACTGGCCGAAAGTCCCCGCACCGAAGCTTTGCGGCGGGCCCAAGAGGACCTCTCCGTTCATGGAGAGATTCCTCAAGACGGCGAAAACGAGACGGTCCTCGACGATCCCATTGGTGACCACGACGTCCGGATCGGTATCGTGGTCCAGGTCGGCCGCGGTCAGGGCATAGGCGCCGACGCCGGCGGGGAACGTCTTGGGCAACGTGGCAAACGAGCCGTAGCCGTCGTTTCGTACCACGGAGACACTCTGCGATCCGAAACTGGTGACCACGAGGTCCTGATCGCCGTCGCGGTCAAGATCCGCCGCCGCCAGCGAGGTGGGCTTATCGGCAACCGCCACTTGCACCCTCGTCGAGAAGGTGCCATTTCCCTGGTTCAGCCAGATCGAGACGTTGTCGGAGTCGTAGTTGGCCACGGCGACGTCGAGGCCGCGACTGCCGGACAGCCCTTGATCGTAGAACCGGCCGATGGCGATCGCGACCGGACTGCTGCCCACCGCGAGGCGCTTTGCATCCGGCGTGAAACTTCCGGAGCCGTTGTTGCGAAGGATGGAAACCGTCCCTTCCTCGTTCTGTTTTCCTTCGTTGGCCACTGCCAGGTCGAGGTCGCCATCACCGTCAAGGTCCCCGGTCGCGATGGAGCCCGGAAGGCTCCCCACTTGAATCGGGCTGCCAGGCGCCGCTCGGAATGAGCCGTTGCCGTTGTTCAAGCGGACCGTCACCTTGCTGGTATAGTAATTGGTAACTGCCAGGTCCAGGGCGTTGTCCTGGTCGAAATGGCCCGCCACGATGGCGTAGGCCCAGGAACCCAGATCTCCACTGTACACGTTGGCCGGGTTGCCGAAGACGCCCGAGCCGTCGTTGCGCAGAAGGGACACCGCGTCGCCGTGCGTGACGACCACGTCGAAGTCGGTGTCGCCATCGAAGTCGCCCGCGGCTACCGCCTGGGCGGCCTCGAGACCAGGCTGGCCGAACTGCCGGCTGGCCAGGCCGTTCTCCACCGGAGTCGTTTGCATCCAACCCGGTTCGGCGACTTCCGTTCGCACGATGTACTGGCCCGGCCCAAGGCCTTCGAACACGTAGTCTCCCGCCTCGTTGACCTCCGACGTCGCGGGATTGTCGGGGACCGTAGTCGTGCTCGGTTCATTCAGGCCGGGGTCATGCTGCCCGTTGTCATTGAGATCAAGGTAGACTCTCCGGCCCGGCAGCCCCAGTTCGCCCGCGTCCTGGATGCCGTTTCCGTCGGCGTCCAAGAAGAGCTTGCCCGCGAGGACATCGAGATCCTGGCCGCTGGCGCCGCGGTAGTGGTTTCCGAAATCGATGCCGGTAACCACGGCGCCGGCGCCGATCTGGACGGTCCAATGTCCGCCTTCAATCAGGACGGGCATCGTCTGGATCCAGGAGGGCTGCTGAACTTCGGCGATGGTGTACGTGGTGGAAGGCCCATGGTCCGTGACGGACGCAAGGCCCGTGAAGGAATAGAACCCCGCGGGGTCGGTCTTGGCGATCGGTTCGCCGCCGTCGAGTTGGCCGTTTCCGTCGAGATCGAGATAGATCGTCCAGTTGGCGAGGCCCGATTCGCCGAAATCCTTGAAGCCGTCGCGGTCCAGGTCGTGAAAGGCTTGTCCGTGAATCTGGCCGGAAAGCGGCCGGTCGCCAAAATCGAGGCCTTCGACGACTTGTCCGGGGGCCACCACCAGATTGCGAGCCCGGGGAAGCTGAGTCGCCATCGTTGTGGTGACGAAGATGTCCATCTCGCCGCGGAGGTCGGCGGCGATGAGGTTGGAGGCTTCCGAAGCGAAGGCCACATAGCGGCCGTCGCCGCTGATGGTGGCATCCCGGCTATCGGCGTTTCCTTCCTCACCGCCGTCGTCAACGCTCACGCGCCGGATCGCACCGGTCTGCCGGTCGTAGACGAACACGTCGGCTGCACCGTTGCCGTCTCCGGGCACGAGGTTCGAGGCCCGCGACTCAAAGGTGACATACCGCCCATTGGCGCTGAGCCGAGGACGGCTGCTGGGGCCATCCGCTTGTGCACCGTCCTGCGTCACGCTCACGCGTTGGATGGCATCGGTCTGGCGATCGAATACGAAGATGTCTTCGACCCCATTCGTATCGCTCCGCACGAGGTTGCTCGCCGCCGAGACAAACGCCACGTAGCGGCCGTTGGCGCTGATCGAGGCCCGACTGCTGTCGGCGCCGGCCTGTGCGCCGTCATAGCCCATGCTGACTCGCTGTGCGACGCCGGTGCGCCGATCGTAAACGAAGACATCGCTCCGGTAGTTCGTGTCGCCCAGCACGAGATTCGAAGCACTGGAGGCAAACGCGATATACCGGCCATCGCCGCTGATCGAAGCGCCGACGCTGGGGCCATTCGGCTCGCCCCCACCCAAGGCAGTGCTCACGCGCCGGATTGTGCCGTCTTGCCGGTCATAGAGGAAGATGTCGGTAACGGCATTGTCGTCGCCGGCCACGAGATTTGAGGCCGCAGATTCGAAGACTATGTAGCGGCCGTCGCCGCTGATCGAAGCGCACTCGCTATTGCCGTCGGGCGAAGCGCCGACGGCGGCGCTGGCCAGCGTGATCGTACCCGTCTGGCGATCGCGAACGAAAACCCCCGTGGTCGCCGAGGAAGCCCCGTTGGATTCCAGCATGGCGCCGGAATGGAAAGCCACGTACCGGCCATCGGCACTAATGGACGGCGCGAGGCTGTCTCGCTTTCCTTGCGATCCGTCGGCGGCGAGACTGACTCGCTGGATCGCGCCGGTCTGCCGGTCGCGAACGAAGACATCTTCCCTGCCGTTGGTGTCCCCAGGCACGAGGTTATACGCACTGGAGCTGAAGGCGACGTACCGGCCGTCCGCACTGATGGCGGGTGTCCGGCTATCGGCGTTGGCTTCGGCCGTGATCGGAAATTGGCTTACGAGCTGGGTCGTTTCTTCCTTCTGGTCGCGGACGAACACGTCGGCCACGGTATTCGTGTCGCCGTGAGCCAGGTTCCAGGCCGAAGAAAAGAAGACGACGTAGCGGCCGTCCGCACTGATCGACGGTCCCCGGTCCCAGTAGGTTGCCGAGCCTTCGTCGTTTGCCTGAAGTTCGTCGGACGTGACGCTGACGCGCGTCGTTCTGGGAATCTGCCGATCGCGGATGAACACATCGACTCTGGAATTCGTATCACCCGTCACGAGAGTGGATGCGGTTGACTGAAAGGCCACGTATCGGCCGTCGTCGCTGACTGCCGGGCGCCAACTCGGGTCATCGCCTTGCGAACCATCGGCGCCAACGCTGACGCGTTCGGTCAGGCCGGCCTGGCGATCGAAAAGGAAGACGTCGGCGTCGGCATTGGTATCGTTGGAAACGAGGTTGGAGGCTTCGGAAGTGAAGGCGACGAACCGGCCATTGGCGCTGATGGCGGCGTGGAAGCTGCCGCCATTTCCCTGGGTCTGATTCGAGGCGACGCTGACGCGCTGGATGGCGCCGCCTAGCCGGTCGACCAGGAAGATGTCGCTCTGGCCGTTGGTGTCGTTCGGCACGAGATTGGAAGCCTCGGACGCGAAGGCGACATATCGCCCGTTATCGCTAATCGACGGCCTGCCCTGAGAATGCCCGTTTGCCTGTGAGCCGTCGGCGGCAAGACTCACGCGCTCCAGCGCGCCGCTTTGTCGAGAGTAGACGAAGACATCGGAGCGGGCATTGGTATCGCCGGGCACGAGCGCAGAAGAACCCGACACGAAGGCCACGAAGTCTCCGTTGCGGCTGATCGAGGCGAGCGAGCCTTCCGCAACGCGCTCGGTCGTTCCGGCTTGCCGGTCGAACAGGAAGAGATAGACCTTGCCGTCGAGATCTCCGGAATACGCGACGTAATTCCCGTCAGCGCTGACGGAGGGCTCGGACGAATCGTAGTTCGTCTGGACGCCGGTCTCGGTCGTGCTGACTCGCTCGATCACGTCGGTCTGCCGGTCGTAGAGGAAGATGTCCTGCCGGGCGTTCGTGTCGTTCGGGATCAACCGGGAGGCTTTCGATTCGAAGGCCACGTAGCGGCCGTCCGAGCTGAGGGAAGCGGAGAGACTCTCGTTGTTTGCCGGAACCTGTTCCTTGCCGGCGCTGAGGCGTTCGACGACGAGGCCGAAACTCACGAAGCTCTGATCCCAGCCGGCCTGAAGGATCTCGCCGACCGAGAGGAAGCCGGGCTCCAGCCCCGTGAACGAGTACATGCCCGTTTCGTCGGCCGGCGTGGATTTGTTATCGTCTGCGGTAACGGCGGTCGGTTCGCCGTCGTCCAACAACCCGTTTTCGTTGCGGTCGACGTAGAGGGTCACGCCGGCCAGGCCTTTCTCGCCGTCATCGCGGATGCCGTCCGCGTCGGAGTCGCGGAAGCGGACGCCATGAATCTCTCCGTGGAACCGCTCGACGGCTCCGATGTCGAAATCGGGACCGGCCGTTTCCTCCGGGGCCGTGTCCTGGGGCCGCTGGACGCCGCGTTGGTCTTGCCGCGTAACGATTTCCGGCGAGGTGATCTTCAGCGCCCACGCGTTGACGGTGCCCGTGCTGCTTGTGGCGTCTTGATAACGGATGGTGAGGGACCAACTGCGCAGTGTGCCGGAGTCGGCGAAGTAATCGCCGTCATCGATCCGCAGGCGCCACTGGCCATTGGGATCCTCCCCGTCGAAGTCGGCAAGCAGACCCTCGGGTCGAAAAGTCCCGGAAAACGGTGCGATTCCGGCGGTGATGGGCACGCCGGCCTCATCGTCCAAGACCGTGCCTGCGAAGCCGCTGCCGTAGCCGCCCACTTCCGTGAACAATTCCACCTGCGTGCCGCTTGGACTGACGAGATAGACGTTCAAGTCGGAATCAACCGTGTGTACGATGTCCAAGGTGACGTCGACATCCACGATCGTGCCCGGCAGTCCGCTGACGTCGAGGTTGGAAGAGACCGTTACCGGGTCGGCGATCTGCCGTGGGACGTCGGCTGCCGAAACGTGCACGCCGTCCGCCGGCCGGGGGGTGATTGCCAGCGACCAATCGTTGATGGTGCCCGTATGGACCGTGGCATCGGGAAGAGAGATCGACAACGACCAACCGTTGAGCACGCCGATATCTCCGCCCAAGCTGTCGTAGACGGAAAGCTTCCATGAACCGTTGGGGTTTTCGCCGTCGAAGGCGGAAAGCAGCCCCTCGGGTCGAAAGCTCCCCGAGAACGGTGCAGCCCCGGCGACAATCGGGATGGCGGCTTCATCGTCGAGGATCGTGCCTGTGAAGTTGTTTCCGTAGCTGCCCACGCTCGTGAACAGTTCCACCTGACGGCCGCTAGGGCTGGTGAGGTAAACGTTCAAATCGGAATCATAGGTGTGCGTGATGTCCAAGGCGACGTCGATATCCACGATCGCGCCGGGCAACCCGCTGACGTTGAGATAGGAAGAGACCGTTGCATAGTCGGCGATTTGCTGCGGAACGTCGGAGGCGGCGATCGTCTGGGTGCCGACGCTCTGGCGGTCATACACCGACAACGTCCACGTGCCGGTGGGGTCCTCGCCGTCGAAAGCGGAAAGTGACCCTTGCGGGCGGAAGCGGCCGGTAAACGGCGCGCTCGACGAACCGATCGGATTGCCGGCTTCGTCGTCCAGCGTTGTGCTGGTGAAATTGTCGCCGTCGCCTCCGACGCCCGAAATGAGCTCCACCTGGGTGCCTTGGGGGCTGGTCAGATAGACGTCCAAGTCGCTGTCGTGAGCATGGCCGATGTCCAGCGACACGTCGAGATCGAAGATTGCGTTGCCCGCCGCGCTGACGTCGAGAGTCGATACGGCCGTCGCGAATTCGGCAGTCTGCTTGGGAACGTCGGACGCTGCGATCGTCTGCGGATCGGGGGGAACGGCGATGATCAACGACCATTGGGTGAGCGTGCCCGTGTCCCCGGCAGCACTGTCGTAGATCGCGAGCGTCCACGAGCCATTGGGATCCTCTCCCCGGAAATCCGCGAGAAAACCTTGCGGGCGGAAGACCCCGTCGAAGGGTGCTGTCGCGGAAGCAATTGCAGTGGCGGCCTCATCGTCGAAAACCGTGCCGGTGAAATGGTCACCGTCGCCTCCCACGCCTCGAAATAGCGGCACCCAGGTGCCGGACGGGCTGATCAGCCAGGCTTCCAAATCGGAATCGCGGGTGTGGGTGATATCAAGTGCGACATCGATATCGGCAATCGCCCCCCCCAATCCACTGACATTGAGAGAGGAGTAGGCGGCCGTCCGTTCGGGAATCTCCTTCGGAGTATCGAAAGCTTCCATCGTCAAGGTAGCGACGGTAGGCTCGTCATACACGGTCAGAGTCCATATGCCGGTGGGATCCTCGCCGTCGAAGGCGGAGAGCAAACCTTCCGGGCGGAAGCTCCCCGTAAACGGGGCACTCGATGTGGCAAATGCCTCGGCGGCTTCATCGTCCAATATGGCATCGGTGAAGTTGTCGCCATTGCCTCCCACGTCGGAGAAGAGTTCCACCAGAGTGCCTTGGGGGCTGGTCAGGTACGCGCTCAACTCCCCGACATCCCCATGTTCGACGTCCAGCAGGACATCGAGGTCGAGGATGGTGTCGCCCGCCTCGCGGATCTCGAGCTTGGATACGGTTGTCGCCAGGTCGGCGGTGTGCCTCGGCACATTCGGCGCGGGCAGAACCCACACGGGATCGCTTGGCCGGGATGTAATCGCCAGAGTCCAGGCGTCGATGGCGCCCGTATGATCGGGGCCCTCGGGAGGAGTGCTCAGATGGTCGTACACCGACAGGATCCACGTGCCGGCAGGGTTCTCACCGTCGAAAGCGGAGAGCCGACCTTCCGGCCGGAATTGTCCTGCAAACGGCGAGCTGGCCGAGGCAATGGAAACGGCGGCCTCGTCGTCCAGCGTCGTACCGGTGAAGTTGACGCCGGCTCCTCCCACGCGTGTGAACAACTCGACCTGGGTGCCTTGGGGGCTGGTCAGATAAACGTCCAGTTCGGCGTCATAGGCGTGGCTGATGTCGAGCGTGACATCGACATCAACGAGGGAGTCGGGCGTTCCGCCGATCTGGATGGTGGAGACGGCGGTCGCCGACAGCCGCTCGATCCGCACCGCGTCGGCCAGCACATCGTCGCCGGCGGCATCCGATAGTTGCACGACCAGCGTGCCGCTGGTGACGACATACGGCCCGCCCAAGTCCTTCCACCCGATGCCGTTCACGCGGAGGTCCGCCGGCGTTTTCTGCTGGTTCACCAGCACCGTATCGAGCTCGCCCGCGCCGTCGGATACGCGAAACGGCGCATCGGTAGCCCGGCCCGACGGCATCGGCCACCATGTGGCCGAGACCCGGTAGATCCCCGAAGGCAGGCTGCTGAAGGTCCAACTCGCCGCGTCTGCGCCGCTGCCCGGTGCGCTCAGGAGATAGTCGGCATCATAGCCGCCGGCGGCGTCGTTGGCCGCCGTCCAGGAGCCGGTCGCGGCAAATCCCGTCTCGCCATTATCGATCACCCGGATCGCGTCCTCGTCGACGATGATGGCCGTGTGGACCGTCGTCGCACCCTGCACGGCGTTGGTCGGCGTGCCCATGGTCACGACGACGGTCTCGTTGCCCTCCATCAGACTGTCGGCGGTAATCGTGATCGTAATCGGCGCGGAAAGCGAACCTGCGGGAATGGTGATCGGACTGGAGGTGATTGTGTAATCCGTTCCTCCGCCCGTCGCCGTCCCGGTGACCGTAAAGGGAACCGTCACGGGCAGCGCAGAAGCGGCCGAGAGTTCCGCCGTGATGGTCGTCGTGCCGCTCTCGCCGACGCTCGTCTGGCTGGCCGCGGTAAACGAGACCGTGGGCGTGGGAGGGACGGAGCCGGTCCCCTGAATGGCGAAGTCGTAAGGGTTTTCGTCGGAGTCGTCGCCGGAAATGCTGACGGTAGCTGTCCGAAGGCCTGTCGCGGCGGGGTCGAACTGCACCTGGAACGTCGTTGAGCTGGCGGGGGCAACCGTGCCGGGAGGTTGAACGGTTACGGTGAAGTCGGCGGCGTGCGCCCCACTGATCTGGACAGCGGGAGTCCCGGTCAGATTCAACGCGGCACCGCCGAGGTTCTGAATCGTGAAGGTCCGCGTGACGGCGCCGCTTGCGACATTCACGCTTCCGAAATCCGTGTGGTCGGTCGCGCTCGGCGCCGTGTCGCCGTCTGGGATGTTCTGACCGTTGCCTTGAAGGTTGATTTCCTGGGGCCCAATGCCGGAGGCGGTGATCCGGATGTCGTCGAAAGCCATGCCGTCGCTGGCGATGGGATAGTCGTCGTACTGCTGGAATCGGATCCGTGTGTCGGACGAGTCGGTCAGCCCGAGACTGTCGAGGTTGTAGGGACCGCGCTGCGTATAGGCGGCGGTGCTGTTCGAACCGGTTAAAGCGACAATCTGGTGCCAGGTGGCGCCTCCATCCACGCTCACCTGGACGGAATCCTCGGCATCGTCCTCGTCGCTGAATTCCCGGCCGGCAAACTGCAGTTGCACGCCGCTTTGCCCGGCAAGATCGATGTGGAGAATGAGCTGATTGAGCGACTTCGCACTTGCGCTGGTGTCGTCATCGAGGGTCACGTGATAGCTGCCCCCGTACGGCCCATTGGCGGAAGTGATTTGGATTCGTCCCTCCGTGCCTTCGAGCACCTCCCACCAAGGGGCAAAGACCGTTCCTCCTTCCCAATCCTCCAAGAAGGGAGCCGTGGCGAACGAGGGAGCCGCGCCGGTGCCCTGAAGGGCGAAGTTGTACGGGTTCTCATCGGAGTCATCGTTGGCGATGCTGATAGTTGCCGTCCGGAGGCCCGCCACGCTGGGGTCGAACTGCACCTGGAAAGTGGTCGAATTGCCGGCGGCGACCGCGGTCGAGGGTTGAACGGTCACCGTGAAATCCGCGGCGTGGGCCCCACCGACCTGCACCAGCGGCGCCCCGATGAGATTGAGAATGGCGCTGCCGGTGTTCCGGATCGTGAAGGTGCGCGTCACCGTGCCGCCGGACACGTTGACCGTTCCGAAATCAGTGTGATCGGCGAGGCTGGGCGTGGAATCCCCGTCCAGGATGGTCTGGCTGTTTCCAGCAAGACTGATTTCCGGCGCGCTCGTGCCGCTGGAGGTTACGCGAATGTTATCGAACTGGATGTGCTCGGAAGGTACCGCAGCGCCGCTGGAGGAAACGTAGAGTCGAAAGGCGACCGTATGCGGCCCAGTGTAGCCGGAGACATCGATGCTCTGGTTCAGATAGGTCCCGGGCGCGGTCCTGGACCATTGGACCGCGCCGTCGATCAGCACCTGCTGGGAGATATGCGTGCCGTTCTCGAAATAGGCATCGAACGTCAGCGTGTCGATCCCGCTGAGATCTACGGACTGCTGATAACCGCGGTACGCGCCGGCGCTGATGTCATTGCCGTTGTATGTGTAGAGGTACAGTGCGCCGTCGTTATGCGAAGTCCAGCCGGTCGTGCTCTCCACGTAGCCCCACAAGTTGGAACCGCTGCTGGTCAAGATCCACGACGACGATTCGGCTTCGAAATCCGGATCGGTGAATACGTTCGGCGTACCCGTAAACGTGCTGACCTCAAAATCATCGACATTCCAGCCCGAGTAGACATCCCCCCAGTCGTAAGTGCTCTCGAATTGGAATCGGACCCGGAAGTTGGGAGGTTGCCGCAGGGGTCAACCCGAAGA
>JABWBD010000222.1 GCA_013360685.1 Pirellulales bacterium | reverse complement strand
TCTACGGCCTCGATATCCAGGAGACGCGCTTGGCGGCCGCGCGGCGGCTTGCCGAGCAGGCGTGCGTGGCCGATCGCTGCCGGTTTCTCAATCCCCTGCGCGATCAGGACGAAGTCGCCAGCCTGGAGGGAACGATCGATGCGGCCTGGTCGATCGATTCGTTCGAGCACTACGACCGCCCCGACGCGATCCTCGACCAGATCAAGCGGCTGCTGGCGCCGCACGGCCGGTTGCTGGTTTCCTTCGGCCCCCCTTGGAAGAATCCCTATGGTTGCCATATGTGGTTTTTCAACCGCTTTCCCTGGATCCATCTGCTGTTTCGCGAACAAACGATCCTGGCGGTGCGGCGCCTGTATCGCAACGACGGCGCACAGCGCTATCGCGACGTCGACGGCGGCCTGAACCAGATGACCTTGGCTCGCTTCGAAAAACTGGTCGAGCAGTCGGGCCTGCGGCCGCAAATGCTCCGCGCGGTGCCGCTGAGCAGCCGATTCGTCAACTCCAGCCGCTGGTGGCAAGGGTTGTTCAACAATCGCCTGTTGCGCGAATACACCACCAGCGTCGTCCTCTGCCGGCTTGCCAGAAAGCTCGACGAAACCACGCCGAGTCCCTCCCAGCACGAAGCGCCAGCGAGTGTGTCGTAATCGACTCGCCAACGGCAATTCGCGCGGCGATTGGGATAGAACCCGGATTGACGCACTTGCTTGCGCTGCCTGCTTGTATTGCGGCGCGCTCGTATTGCGAAAGCTGGCCAATCGGTCAAGCAGATAACTTTTCGAGCAGCCGCCGCTCGTGGGCGCTGGGGGAAGTGTTGCAAAAGTCGGAAGTGTTGCAAAAGTCGCTGGGTGGCCGGTTCGCCCGCGCCGCGGACAACAACTCGTCGATCAGACGTGCCTTGGGCGAAAGGGGCGCCGCCTGCTGTCGGTTCTGATCGCGGCGACGCTTACTGCGATCCTCCGCGCGCCGAGGATGCGGTTCGGGAGGCGTTTCCGGCTGGTGTGATGGAGCGATGCCGGACGTTTTCTCCGCGGCGGCCGTGACGGGCTCGTACGGCTTCATCGCCGGAACCTCCTGCGGTGCGGTGGCTTCCGCTTCAGTTTCAGCGGCCTCCGCGTGCTGAAACTCCTCGACCGCAAGGTGATCCAGCCGATCGGTCAACCGGGCTCGCAGCGACTCGTCGGGGATCTCCTCCAGAAGCATCACGACTTCGTCGAACAGCCGATCCACCGTCAGCCCCGGCCGATCGTTGGTCTTGCCGCGCCCGTAGGTTTCGGGATAGGTGTGTTCCAGCAGCCAGACGCAGGCTCGCCAGGAGCGCTCGCTCTGCCGGCGGAGTTTTTCCATCAGATCGACGTGAAACTTCATTTCGGCCTTGCGAAGAGCGTCGGCAAAGGCTTCGTCGCGCTCGGCGCAGCGGGTGGCGGTCGAGGCGGCAATGCCCACATGATCCGCCGCCTGCCGCCGCGACAGTCCCACGCCCACCAACGTGCAAAACGTCTCCTGTCTGGCCGCATCGAACACCGTGGGTCGACCGATCTTCTTGCTCATCGATTGCTCCTTGAAGCCATGCTGACGCGATTGAACCAACTTGACGACGCTGAGTTCATGCGTATACTACATGTTAACTATACGTCTGTCAATCTTCCGGTGGCTTTGGGGAGAAACTTTTTAGCGATGCTGCGACGTGCATGAGCTGTCCTCCTGCTCCCCATGAGGGAACGCATCACCAATGGCGGTTCGTGCGGTTGTTGCGAATGGAATCCGCATTGACGCACTTGCTTGCGCTGCGTGCTTGTAGAAGTAGAAAAAGAGGCTCAACATCGGCGGCGATCGAGGGTATGCTGACGGTTGCATCCTGCGGCGCAGCGAGCTGGATTCGCGCGTTGCCCTGCCTTGGCGACTTACCCACCTGCCAGTCGATAGGAATCAGCATGATGAAAGCCCTGTTCGCAATCGCCTGTTCGTTGACGCTATTGGCCTGCGCCGCACAGGGGGCCGAACCCCTCAAGGCGGGCGCGGCAACGGCAAACATCACCCCCTCGCTCGGCAACGAGATCATCGGCGGCTTCGTGCCGTTTCCGTCGCAGCATATCCACGACGAGTTGCAAGCGCGCTGCCTGGTGCTCGACGACGGCCAGACCAAAATCGCCCTGGTCGTGTGCGACCTGCTGGGAATCCATCGCATTGTCAGCGAAGAAGCGCGAAAGTTGATCGAGGCGCAGTCGGGCATCGCGCCCGGCAACGTGATGATCAGCGCCACGCACACCCATTCGGCCTCGAGCGCCCTGGGCAAGCGCCGCTGGGAGTACGAGCAGAAGGCCGACGAATATCAGTTGTTCGTCGCCCGGCGGATTGCCGACGGCGTGGCGTGCGCCATCAATAACAGCCGCCCGGCGGAGATCGCCTTCGGTTCGGTCGACGTGCCGGAGCACGTTTTCAATCGCCGCTGGCACATGCGTCTGGGAACGGTGCCGCCCAATCCCTTTGGCGAAACCGATATCGTGAAGATGAACCCTCCGGCGGGCAGTCCCAACCTGACCGAGCCGGCTGGCCCGATTGATCCGACCGTGTCGATCCTGTCGGTGCGCGATAAGGAGGGGCGGCCGATTTCGGTGTTTACGGCCTATTCGCTGCACTACGTCGGCGGCGTGGGGCGAGCCCACATTTCGGCCGATTACTACGGCATGTACTGCGAGCGACTTGAGGAACTGCTGACCGCCAAGACGAAGGCCGAGCGCGAGGCGCTCGACCTGCCGGCGTTTGTGGCCATCATGGCCAACGGCACCAGCGGCGACATCAACAACATCGACTTCCGCAATCCGCGCAAGGGCAAGCAGCCGTATGAGCAGATGCGCTACGTGGCGCACGACGTGGCCGAAAAGGTGCACGGCGCGTTGGGCTCGCTGGAATACAAAGAACAGGTGACGCTGGCCGCCAGCTATCGCGAACCGACGTTGAACTGGCGCAAGCCGACCGAAAAGCGGCTGCAGTGGGCCAAGGATACGCTGGCCGCGGGCCGCAAGAATGAACGCGACATGGCGTATATCTACGCCGAGCGCGTCATGCACCAGGCCAATTATCCCGAGACGACCACCGTGCCGCTACAAGTGCTGCGGATTGGCGAGGTGGCCATCGGCACGATGCCGTGCGAAGTGTTCGCCGAGATCGGGCTGGAATACAGGCGGCGTTCGCCGATAAAGTCCGCCTTCATGGTGGAACTGGCCCACGGCTACTTCGGCTATCTGCCCACGCCGCGGCACCACAAGCTGGGTGGTTACGAGACCTGGCTGGGGACCAATCGGGTGCAGGAAGACGCCTCGGTGGTCCTCACCGATCACTTGCTGGAAATGCTCAAGGAGCTGGCGAAATCCGGGTGAAAACACGCTTTCCGTTGTCTGATCTCACCACGGCCATCTGGAGTCGATCATGGACAGGCGAGAGTTCTTCAAGACGGGCGCCAAGGCCGCCGCGGCGGGCGCTGCCATTTCCCTTCCGGTCACCACGGCCCAGGCGGCCGACCCGTCCGCGGCCCGACCTGCGGCCGGTGCATTGCGGTCGCCCGCGATCCTCGTAAGCTTCACGGCGGACGACCACCGGCGGCGCCTCACGAACATCGGCATGTGCACGCGGAAAATCCGCAAGTGCATGCGCAAACACCTGATCACCAATTACCTTCCCGCCCAGTGCGTCTACAATATGGGCGAGTATCCCAGCCGCAAGCCCTGGGAGCCCGGAGAGTACGACGAACAGGAACTGGACCGCCTGAAGGACCACGGGATCCAGTTGATCCACGTGATGGATGAATGGAACGATCGCTACGGGCTGTTCGGAGGCAACAAGCTGACCGCGGTCAATCCCGAAGGGTTTCGCCGTTTTGTGGCGATGGTCCACAGCCGCGGCCTGAAGATCCTTGCCTATGCGTCGAGCGGGTATTTCGCCGGGCACGATCCCGATTACCGCAAAGAATGGTCGCGGCCGGGCGACGCCATCGGCGGCTGGTGGGATTTGCCGCGATGCTCGCCGGCCAGTCCCGGTTGGCGGGCCTATTTCCTGCCGCGGATGATCCAAATCCTCGAAGACTACGAACTCGACGGCCTCTATAACGACTGGGGGTATGTCTCCAACGCGGAAAAGCGGATCAAGGAGCCCGCCCAGGACGAGGTGGCCGCGTTCGAGGAAACGCCCCAGTACGACGGCGCGGTGGCCGACCTGTTGCATCTGATCTACTCGGAAGTGAAGCGGCGCGGCGGCATCTACAAGATGCACGCGGACCGCACCAATGAGCCCCAGACCGGCGGGCTGAAGGTCTACGACTATCTCTGGGTGGGCGAGAACGTCGAGAATGCCGACGGCTTGCGCGAAGCGACGAAAAACCATTCTCCCTACGTCGTTCCGTGTATTCAGGGGACCTCGGCCAAGGTCGAGGGCGAAAGCGACCACTTCCTGCACTCGGTCCCCTACATGCAATTCCCGCTGCTGCAGGGCGGACGGCCTCTGACCGGCGAGCGGGCGGTAGTCCCCATCCCGCGCCTCCCGGGCGTACAGGAAAACGGCTTTTACCGGGCGGCCTGGGATTACTACCAGGCGCATCCCAGCGGTCCCTACATCTACGGCGGCTGGGATCCCATCCCGCCCAGCACCGAGACGCGGCCTGCCCACGCGCGCTGGCTCAAACAGTATCTGCCGATGGTGGAAGACGGGACGTGGGCGTATCTGGAGATCGCCGACTCCGACCTGTTCGCCAGGCCCCTGCCCGACGGCTGCGTGGCCTCGGCCTTCGCCAACCGCAACTTGTACCTGGTGCTGGCGAACTACGGGCAATCGCCCCAGGAGATCGAGACGGCCGAGGCCTACGTTCCCACGGACACGCCCGCGGCGGCACCCGCAAGAAAGTGGCAGCTTCCCAAACGGTCGCTGCGGATTCTGCGCTATTCCGCGTAGAGCGGAGCGGCAGACCATTGTGTTGGGCCAGGAAGCGCCTATTGGCCGGACGACGCGCCCCGGCGGCCGCTTGGACGAGGCCCGCAGCGGGGCCGGCCGCCGCCGGCTCGGGGAAGATCATACGCCCGCGCTAAATCGGCAGCCTGTTTTCTGACCGCATCCACCATATTGCGCCAGTGGGTCGCAAGGAACCGCGGACAGGTCAGGCCGCGGGTTGCGTAGCTGCGCGTGGCCAGAGCCAGATCGAGATCCGCCACGATCACCCCGTCGCTGCGGTTGTCGGCGATCGCAAGCACGGTTTCGTCGGGGGCGACGATCTTCGAATCGCCCGCCGACCACTTGCCCTCCGCCTGCGCTCCCACGGAGTTGGCGAACACATAGTAGATTGCGTTTTCGAAGGCCCTCACCGGGATTCCGTCCTTGCCGCCGCGCTTTCTGCGTGAGACCGCCAGGGCGTCCATGCCGGCGTTGGGGTGGAACAGAACGCGGGCCCCGCCCATCGCGGCAAGCCGCACCAGTTCCGGATAGCGGCGCTCGTGACAAATGACCGTTGTGGCGCAGATCCCGTCGAGATCGAACAGGGCGACCGCATTGCCCGGCGTGAAATGTCGCCGGTCCGATTCCGTGAGATGGCACTTGGCATAGCAGTACGTCGCGGCCCCGGACCGATCGAACACCACCAGGCAATTGTGGAGTCTTCCTCGGCGGAAGACGGGGGAGCCGATGAGGACGTTGACTTGGAACCGCTCCGCCAGTTCACCCACGCGCACGAGCGCCTCGCGGACTTCGCAAGGCGTAAGCCGCGAAAAATCGTACCCGTAGCCGGTCGTGGCACACTCGGGAAAGAGCACCGCGTCGGCCCGGCGTTTGGCCGCCTCTGCCAGGTGTTGCCCGATGCCGTCCAGGTTGCCGTCCATCGTCGGCGCGAATTTCATCTGGACCGCGGCCACGCGCAGCCGGTCCGTTCCGCCGCGAGAGGACGTTCGTGGTTTCATGAGGTCGTGTCCATCGTTTCATTTCCAAGCGTCAATGCCCCTGCCCACCATGCGCCGGCCGGGGCGACGGCGAAAAAGCGGAAGGGCGGAAAAGCGGCGTCTTGTCGCCGGCAGTCATCGCCCCGCCGGGGTAAAGCCGGTGACGGCGTCTACCGTTGGAGATTCTAGCACCTTTCCTGGGACGGTTGCACGCGGCCGGCAAACGAACGACAATGGCAGACGTCTCGGGGCGTCGGGGCTGGGACGACGCCGGCGGCGCCGGACCGAGCCGTTGGAGCCGTGATGGCGGGCATTCCTGAAAAGATATAGCCAGGAGACCTTTCCATGAAAAGCATTGGCACGCACCTGTTGATGGCGGCAATTTCCTGCATGGTCCCTACCGTTTTGCTTGCCGACGGCAGCCCGGTTCCGACGGTCCGGCTAGCCACATTCCGTTGCGACGTCACTCCGCCCCTGGGCGGGCGTTTCGCGGGCGGCTGGATGCAGCCGCTTACCAAACTGGAAGCGCCGCTCTGGGCCAAAGGGATCGTTCTGGAGGACGAGCACGGGCGGTATGTCCTGTGCGCTCTGGATTGGTGCGCCCTGTCGGGCCTGGCCCACACGGTCTTCTGCCGCGAGTTGGCCGAGGCGGCTGGTACGGAGATCTCGCGCGTGGCGGTCCAATCGGTCCATCAGCACACCGCCCCCTACGTCGACGGCGACGCCCAGGCCTTGCTGGACCAGGCGGAGCGCCCGCCCACTTACGCCGACTTGAAAAGCCTCGAAGCGTTGGCCGAGCGCCTTGGAACGGCAGTCAAGGAAGCGCTGGGCAAGATGCAGCCCGTAGATCGGATCGGCACGGGGGAAAGCAGGGCGGAGCGGATTGCCGCGACGCGGCGCGTGCTGGGCCCGGACGGCAAGGTCCGCGTGCGCTGGAGTTCCTGCACCGATCCGGAACTGCGCGCGGCGCCCGAAGGCGACATCGATCCCATGCTGAAGTCGATTACGTTTGCGCGCGGCGACAAGCCCCTGGTTCGGCTCCATTATTATGCAACGCATCCGCAGACGGGCGGCGGCGACGGATGGGTGGGGATCGACTTCGTGGGCGACGCCCGGGAACGGCTCGAGCGCCAGGAAGGGGTGATGCAGATTTACTTCACGGGCTGCGCCGGCGACGTCACCGCCGGCAAGTACAACGACGGCTCGCCGCAGGCCCGCCAGGAACTCGCCGAACGGCTGCTGGCGGCCATGCGAGCGTCCATCGCCGCGACCAAGACCGCGCCGATCACCGCAGTCGCCTGGCGGACGCTCCCGCTGGCACTGCCGGCCAGGACCGACGCCGGCTTCACTTTGGAAGAAAACCGCGCGGTCCTGGCGAATCCGAAATCGCCGGGCCCGGCGAGGGTCGACGCCGCCTCGCGAGTCGCCTTTCACGAGCGGAGCGGCCGGCCGATCCAACTCAGCGTGCTGGAAATCGGCGCGGTGCGAGTCCTGCACCTTCCCGGGGAGCCCATGGTGGAGTTCCAGCAATTTGCCCAAAAAGCGGCTCCGGGATGTTTCGTGGCCGTGGCCGGCTATGGAGACGGCGCCACCGGCTACCTCTGCACGGAAGAATCCTATGCCCAAGGCGGCTACGAACCGACGGCCACGCTCGTCGCTCCCAACGGCGAAACGGTGCTGAAGGGGGCGATTCGGCAACTGCTTTCGCGGAATTAGCGCAGGAATCCTGTCAACCGAAGAGGTGAACGATGAGAGCAATCATTATGGCGGTCTATGCCCTGGCTCCCATGCAAGCCCCGGCCCAGGATGAGCCGCAGCCGGCGAGCCATGCCGCGCCGGGCGTCACGAGCCTGACGAATTCCAGCGTGCGTTTTCGCGTGGCCGACAACCACTACATGGCGATGGAACGCGGCGACGTGCGGGCCATCCTCGTCGACAATGCTGAACTGGACCTGCCGGAATTGCCCGGCCATCGGGCCGGCTACAACGGCATCGCCTCGCTGACCCACCGCCGCCGCGAAACCAATCTCTTCGTCCCCGCGGTGGCCGGGCTGAATTTCGAGCACATCCACGACGGAACAACCGCGGGCCTGGTCGAAAAATTCGAACCGCGCACGTCGCCCATGCAACTCCGCGTCGTCGATCGACACACGGTTGAAATCTACCAGCCCCCGACGGCCAACTGGAAGCTCGAAAGCTGCGGTCGATATCACCTGCTGGAGGACGGAACCGTCGAGTACACCTTCGAGTGCATTCCCAGGGCCGGCGTCTACCGCAACGGAACCATCGGGCTCTTCTGGGCCAGCTACATCCATCAACCCGAATCGGGGGCGATCTTCTTCCGGGGCCGTGGGCGTCAAGAGGCCGGTCCGGCGCGATGGATCGAGGCGATCTCGCCGGCGCATGGAACCGACAGTACGCACGGGCCCGCCCTGTCGCCGTCGCTCCCTCCAGTCGACGCCGATTTCCCACTGACGCTGGTGAACCACCCGTCCAAGTACGTCTACACGGAGCCCTGGTACTACGGAGTCAGCAACGGGATGGCCTATGTGCAGATGTTCCGCCAGCGCGACGGCATTTGGCTGGCGCAGTCTCCGTCCGGAGGCGGCCAGGGCAATCCCGCCTGGGATTTTCAGTGGTTCGTGCCGGATTGCCGGGTCGGCGAAGCCTACGGCTTCGTGATGCGCGCGGCCTACCTGCCGTACCACAGCGGCGAACAGGTGGAACGCGACACGCGAAAACACCGCGAGGCGCTGAATCCGTAGCCACAGCGAAAAGGGAAAAGCCCATGAGAGTTGTGATCTGCCGGTTCGCGTTGACCATCGCCGGTCTGCTACTTGGGCTTCAAGCACGCGGGGCCGACGCCGACCGACCGGTCCGGACATTAGAAACGCCCGGCGGGGTGCGATTCGGCATCTGGGGCGACCTGCCCGCTGCGCCGTCGCCCACCCTTTTCATTCTGGCCAACACGATCGACGGCACCCTCGGCGGACCCTATTTCCGCCAGGCGGGCCAGGCGCTAGGCAAGCAGGGTTATCTCTGTGTGTCCGTGGATCTGCCCTGTCACGGCGAGGAGCACCGGAGCGACGAGCCGAGAGATCTGGCCGGCTGGCGGCATCGCTGCGAGCAAGGCGAGAATTTCGTGGAGGAAGCGAACCGGCGTCTGTCGCAGGTGCTCGACCACCTCGTCGCCGCCGGCCACACCCAGGCAACGAAGGTCGCCGTCTGCGGCACGTCGCGCGGCGGGTTCATGGCACTGCACTTTGCCGCAAGCGACGCGCGGGTGAAGTGTGTTGCCGCCTACGCCCCCGTGACGGACCTGGCCGCCTTGCGGGAATTTCACGGCGCCGAGGCGAACTCGCTCGTAAAATCGCTCGCCTTGATCCAAGTTGCCGAAAAGCTGGCGGGACGCGCGGTCTGGATCGTCATCGGCGATTGCGACGAGCGAGTCGGCACCGACCATGCCATTGCCCTGGCCCGCGGGATCACCAAGGCATCGCTTGCCAAGGGGCTCGCCGGACGAGTGGACTTGCACGTCGTGGCCGAACCTCGCGGGCATACGACCCCCGCGGGCGCAGCGGAACAGTCCGCCGCGTGGATCCATGCCCAACTGGATTCTTCAGCGGCGACACCCCAGCCTCAGCAATCAAGGTCGGCCGAAGAATGACTTCCGCCTTTGTTGCCTTTCGCTCCGCGAAAGTCGCCACTTTTGCGGAGCGAAGAGGCGACAGTTATTGATCGGCCGGTCTTAAAGGGACGGCGCGTAGGCAAAGAGAAACCCGCTGCGGACGACCACCATGCACGAGATTTCCACCCACTCACCGCGATGGCTGCCGGACGGCCCCATGGCCCGACGGTCCTTTCGCGAGACATCGCAGGGGCCGTCACGGCGCAGTGGCTACGCTACCGGCGCGACCATTCGCCGTCACGGAAAGAGACCGCTGCCGCAAACGACGGTGCCACGGAGAATCAACCATGAGCGATTCCAGAAATACCTCCTGGACGGCCACAATCGATCGACGTGAATTTCTCATCAATGCACGAATGGCTCCGAGTGCTGCGGCGGCGTGTTGTAGCCCATCGAGTTCGTGGCCACGTAGAGCCGGTACAGCCGGTCCTGCATCAGGCAAACGCGCCGCGACTGCGCGGGAATCGTGGTGGTGTAGATGCGCAGCTCGCCGTCGATGGCGGTGACGAGTTCCTCGCGCCAGTCGCCCAGCAGATCGGCCACCATTTGCGCGCGGTCGGCGCCTGGCGGAGCGAAGATCGTTTCGCCCTGGAATTTCATCAGCTTGCCTTTGAGCAGGATCTCTTTCTGCGGATCGGCGTCCCACCAGAGCGTCCAGGGGGCCAGCGAACCGATGTTCTCGCTGCCGATGCGTTTTCCTTGGGCCGTGTACATCCACGCCTGGTCGCCGCCCTTGGCCTCGCCGGCGTAGCATTCCTGGCCCGGGTGCTCGGCAAGGATGTCGGCGCACATGCCCTGGGCGTGGACGTGGACCGTTGGCTCCTGGTTCGCCCAGAGCGTCTTGCCGCTAAGGGCGTCGACCAGTCTCACCGCGCCGCTCTTCTGCCGCGGCTCGATGCCGAAGAAGATCTGCAAGCCCGGCCGGCCGGGATCGATCTTGCCCACGTAGCAGGTATCGGGGTGGCCGATGCCGAGCGTCCACATGGCCTTGCCGTCGTGGTCGACCAGGCAGGAGCCCACGATGATCTCGTCGCACGCGTCGCCGTCGACGTCAGCCACGCGAATCGTGTGGGCGCCCTGGCTGTCGTATTTCTCCTTCTCGTCGTGCGAGTTCCATCGCCAGACGAGATTCAGTTCCGGGTCGTACGCCTCGATCACGATGGCCCGATACGTCCCTCGCTGCATCAATAAATGAGGCCGCCGGCCGTCGAGATAGGCGACGGCGAGCATGTTGCGGCAGAAGTAGTTGTACTCGCCGATCTCCGGCAGCCGCCCAATCCACGGGATCTTCTTGACGATCTGGCCCGACTGACCGTCCAACTTGTAGAGCCACTCGGGTCCCGTCTTGACGTGGCCTTCCGGTTCGCGCGGGTCGCCTTCACCGCCTTTGCAGTAGACTTCGGCCTTGCCGTCGCCGTCGAGGTCGTAGACGACGTACGGCGCGTACCACGTGCCCGCCTCGATGGACCACCCCATGTCGTGCCGCCAGAGGAAGCGGCCGTCGATCGCGTAGGCCTCGAGCTTGTAGGTGTCCGGGCTCTTCTTCCAGTAGCCGGGGGCCTGATACGGATCGGTGTTGAAATCGGGCTGCTGAAGGACGAGTTCATAGCGGCCGTCGCCGTCCAGGTCGCCGGCCGCCACCTTGTGCGTGCGGTAGTCGCCTTGGAGCCGGATGGCGACGTGCGATTGGCCCGCCGGTGTGGCGGGGGGCGCGGCAATGGAGCTGGGCGGGCCTTCGCCGTCCGCTGTCACGATTCGGACGAAGTAACGCGGGTTGTCCGCGCTGGCCCCCTCCGCATCGACGAAGTTCGTGCTCTGGCGCACGGGTTCGGCCGTCAGTCGCCGGGGAGCGTCTGACTGGCCCGTCTGGTGATAAACGTGGAACGTCGCGTCGGCCGGGTCCGACTCCAGCAGGCGCCAGCCCAAGTAGACCGGTCCCTCGGCTTGCCGAATGGCTACAAGCCCGCGGTCGAGTTTCTCGGCCATCTGCGCCGAAGCGGCGGAAGGGAACAACATGAGTGCGGCGGCAACGGACAGGACGTAGCGCATCATCATCTCCCCGTTCACAAAGGTCGAGCGTATGACCGGTTCCGAGAGAACTGCAGCATGACGTCTGTGCGTTGTCATCCTGAGCGAAAGACCTCGGAGAAGGGCGCAAATCCCACGCTGCGGGCAGAATGACCCTTTGCACCGCGCGATGCAGTCTTCTTGGAACGGGCCATACCGGCAACGGCGGTCGAATGTACCTGCTCGGGCAGGCGGCGTCAAGAACGTCGCTCCCCCACGTACGCGTTCGGGCAATCGGGCAACGGCCAAGACGCCGCCGGATGGAATGACCGGCCGGGCGTTGACAAGCTTGCCGAACGCGTTATTCTATAAGTGCATCCAGACATCTATAAATCCCCCCCTGGGCAACCGGCCATCGGGGCGAGGGCCTCTTGTGCCGCCAACGGCCCCGAGGGATCATGAACGAGGATGGGAAGCGGCGCCGGATCAATCGGTCCAAGGAAGTTCGGCCATCGAGCTGAGGTGCCGATGGGCAATCGCGTGCGACTCACCGTGGAAGTGCCGGGCGAACGGTACCACCGGGAGTTGATCTCCTGCCAGGTGGCCTGCCCGGTGCACACCGACGCGCGGGGTTACGTCCGCGCGCTCGCCGCCGGCCGGTTCGAGGAAGCGTATCTGATCGCGCGCGGGCCCAACCCCTTGGCTTCCATCTGCGGCCGCGTCTGCGGGGCGCCGTGCGAGGCGGCCTGCCGCCGCGCAAGAGTGCCGCGCGTGGATGCCGACGGACGCTTTGTCGCCGAAGACCGCCCCATCTCCATTCGCGCCCTGAAACGGTTCGCCTGCGAAATCGGCGGGCCGGAGGTGCGGCCGACCGAGGAAGTGCTCGATGCGGTGCGGCAATATGTTCCGCAGGTCTCTGCGGACGCCGAGGAGATGGCCGCCTTGCTGCGTGCGAGCGTCAAGGGCGCCTTTCAGCCGGCGGCCGGGGAGCCGGTGGCGATTGTGGGCTCCGGACCGGCCGGGCTGGCCGCGGCACACGATCTGGCCCTGATGGGACTGCGTCCCGTGGTGTTTGAAATGGAGCCCATCCCTGCCGGCATGTTGGCCCTGGGGGTTCCCTCCTATCGTCTGCCGCGCGAGTTGATCGCCCGCGAAGTGGCGGTGATCGAGGCGTTGGGGGTCGAGATCCGCTGCGGGGTCACCGTGGGCAAAGACCTGACGCTGGCCGACTTGCGGCAACAGTATGCGGCCGTGATCCTTGCCGTGGGGGCCAAGGCGTCGCGGGGCCTGGGGCTGCCGGGCGAACGGGGACCGCGGGTGTATGGCGGCGTGGACCTGCTGCGGAGCGTGGCCCTGGGGTCGCCGTTGGACATCGGCAGCGAGGTCGCGGTGATCGGCGGCGGCAACGTGGCCTACGACGTCGCGCGCACGGTCCTTCGCCAGATTGCCTACGACACCGCCCGCACCGCCGCGCGGCTTCCGGGCGCCGCCAAGGTCCACCTGGCGTCGCTGGAAACGCTGGAGGAAATGCCCGCCGACACGCTCGAGATCATCGAGGGCGACGAAGAGGGGATCCTACGGCATAACGGCTGGGGGCCGCTGGAAATCGAGCGGGACGAGACGGGCGGCGTGCGCGGGGTGCGGTTCCGCAAGTGCCTGCGAGTGTACGACCACGAGCGGCGCTTTGCTCCGGTTTTCGACGACCAGGCGCAAGAGAGGATCCCATGCGACACCGTCTTGCTGTCGGTCGGACAGGCTCCGGACCTGCAACTGCTCGAGGTGGGGGGCCTGGACATCGAGCAATTCCGGCCCGGCTGGCCCAAGATCGAGCCGGAAACCTTGGCCACGACGGCCAAAGGTGTGTTTATCGCCGGCGACCTGGCCCACGGCGCCAAGCTGTTGATCGACGCGGTCGCCTCCGGCAAGAAGGCGGCCCGCTCGGTCTATGAGCATCTCACGGGCAGAAAGATCGCTATCGAGGCGACCACCGCCCACCTTCCGCTGCCGCGGTATCGGCGTGAATTGGGCTACGAAGCGATTCGCCGCGTGGCGGTGCCGGTCG
>JABWBD010000221.1 GCA_013360685.1 Pirellulales bacterium | reverse complement strand
GGCTCTACGCGTCGGCGGACCTGGCCGGTCTGTCGCCGCTGGCGCTTCGCGTGGTTGAAGATCTGGCCGCGTTCCGGCACCTGGCCGGTCGCAGCCAGATCGATCCGGAAAAGATCGCCGTCGCGGGCATTGGGCTGGGCGGTGTCGACGTTTCGATCTCGGCCGCTCTGGAGAGCCGCATCGCCGGAGCGGCAGTGATTGACGCCACGACGGTTCGCGACTGGTCCAAGACCGTTGCACCCCGGGCGATCCGCTTCTTCCATATCATGCCCTACCTGCCCTCGATCCTCGAAAAGACCGATCTGGATCTCCTCTACGCGGCCGTCGCGCCCCGTCCGCTCGTACTCGTCCGCCTCGTCGACGGCTGGCCCCGGTCCGGCTTTGAGCAAGTGGCGGCCACGACCTCCGCGGTCTATCGGCTCTGCGGGGCGCACGACGCGCTGACCGTAGGCACGCCCCGCGAATTGACCGACGAGGTCGAGGCGTCCGCGCGGGAAGGAACCCACCGGCAATTGATCGCCGCGGCGCGGGTCCTCATGCCCGTACCGCCAACGCCCGGACTCGTCGGCAGCCCCGGCGTTCTCAAGTCGCGTGCCACGGTGGACAGCGCGGTAGGGCTGGTCTGGGTGATCGACGAGATGGCCGGCTACGAACAGGCATTTACCGGCGGCGGCTACCGTCTCCGGTCATGGAGTTTTTTCAACGACAATGGCTCCGCCCAGGCGGGCCGTCTGATCACGCCGCTTGTGTTCAAGAAAAGCGGCGAGCAGTACGAACTGGTCGCGATCGGCAAGACCCGGACCAACACCGGCGACGGCTTGCAGAAACACGCCTTCGAGCCGGTCGAAGGCTCCGACCTCGTGGACGACGCTTACTTCTTCGGCTGGCACACCGGCGATCCAGCCGGAAAGACCAACCCCGGCGTCGTGGAATTCGAGGATGCGCCCGACGCCCTCATGTCGATTCTCACCGGCGACAGCCAGCAGCTCCGCCTTGGAACGAAGTACCACATTCAGTCGCAGTACCCCCGCCAGTACAGCATCGTGGCCGAATCCACCAAGTAAAACGGAATTCATTCCGTCCCCCCTTGGAGTGCGACGACTTGTCGTCGCTTTCCTTTTCTTTTTCCCGAAAAGGCAACAACGCCCGAATCACTACCAACCAAGAAAAGAAAGCGGTGACAAGTCACACGCAATCCAAAGCCCCAGGAGAACTAACCATGCGCCTGCCCATTCGCCCACTGCTCTTCTCAATCCTTCTCGCCGCCCTGATCGCCGCGATCCCGTCCGGGCGATGCCTCGCGCAGTCCGTGGCCCTGGAACTTCCCAGGCACGCCTACTGCCGCGGCGAGTCGATTCCGCTCTCTGTGAGTCTCTCCGAACCGGCCCAAAATGCGACGCTCCAGGTCGCGGTCGACGGCGTCCAGCTCCTCTCACAGCCCATCTCCGGCGCTTCGGCCAAAGTCCTGGTTCCGACCGCAAACCTGAAAGTCGGGCCTTGCACCCTGAAGGCGTCGCTCCGCACGGCGGCCGGAGAGCTTTCGGCGACGTCCGATGTGACGATCGCCCGCAGGCCGCCTTCCGACCGGCTGGAAATCTGGCTTTGGGGAGGCGGTTACGATTCGGACTTCTACTTCGACCACGGCTTCACGATCGCCGGAGGGCCGGTTTGGGTCTACTGGCAGGACAACGGCCGCGCCGCCGCCGTCAAGAGCCTCGACGCCCGCTTGGCCCGCGGCGTCTACGCGACCATCTGGCCTTGCGGCGGTATTTCCCGCCGAGACCTCAAAGGGGTCGATCCCCAGGCCCCGGACGTTGCCTACCGGGGAGCCGGCAGGCAGGAGGAAGAATTCTTCAACCCCTTCTCGCCGGTCGTGGAAAAAGTCCGGCGGGAGAGCAACGATCGCTTTCTCGGCGCGCTGGGCGACCATCCGGCAATCAAAGTGGCCTTCTACAACACGGAACTGGTCGACGACCTCTGGCTGGACAACCTCAACCAGGAAGGGATCGAACTCACGCGCCGCAAGCTCGGCTTCACGCGCGACCAGCGCGGCAGCGTGAAGTTCGTCGCGCCCGGCGTCATTGCCGACGACGACCGGGGCTACCGGTTCCAGAAGTACGTCTACCAGGAAGGCAATGGCCTGGCCTACGCCAACCGGAAAACGGCCGAAGACATCAAGCGGCTCCGGTCCGACGTCTGGACGTTCACCGATCCCTACCGCATCGTCACCTATCTCGACATGTTCCCGGGGCTGGACCTTGTCGGCACTTGGACGTATACGAACAACGATCCCAAGCTGATGTTCTACATCGAGTCGATGCGGGCGCTCACGCGAGGCACGCAGCAGCGCCCGCTCCAGACGGTCACTCTCCTGAACTACCCGGGCATGCTCGCCCCCAAGTCGATCACGGGCGAATCCGCCGCCAGCCAATGGCTGGCCAAGAACCCGTCCCACGCCGGTTGGCTGCTCATGGGCCCCGACCGCTGCAAGGAGGTCTCCTGGATCATCCTTTCCCGCGCGCCGAAGCTCATCGGCTATTACTACAGCAGCGCCTGCGATCCGGAGAAATACAACCAGCCGGAGGACCAGTTCCGCGTGCCGCACGCCACCAGCGACGCAATCAAGGAGCTGTCGGACCGGGTCTACGGGCCCTACGGCCCGATGATCACCCGGCTCGATCCGGCGCCGCGGCGGATCGCCGTCCTGTCATCGCAGGCCTCGCGGCTCTACGGCAAGTCGCCCGCCACGATCGGCTATCCCAACGAGCAGATCTACGGCTTCTACTCGGTGATGGCCATGGCCCATCTCGACGGCGACGTGCTGTTTGACGAACATGTCGAACGGGGCGATCTGAAAGGCTACGATGTCCTCGCCATGCCGCGGTGCGACGCCGTCACCAAGAAGATGCACGACGAGATCCTCGCCCTCGTCAAACGGGGAGGCACGGTGATTTCCGACCAGTATCTCGGTCCCGAGATCCCCGGTACGGTCCGGTTCGATTTCGACTTCACCTACCGGCCCAAGGTCAACGCCGATGCCATCGCCGGCGGCGTCATGTACGCCGAGTGGGACGACCACCTCAATCCCCAGACCGCGAAACTGAAGGAAGCCCGCGGTGTGACCGCCGAAGAGGACCAGAAGATCATGGAGTCGTACGCCCGGCAGCTCAAGTCCGCCCTGGCGGGCAAGGTGGAGCCGGAGATCGAGATCGACACTCCCAAGGCCCTGGTCAACGTCCTGGAAAAGGGCGGTGTCAAGTATCTCGTCCTGGTGAACGACCATCGCGCCTACGGCGATCGAGTCGGCAAGTACAAGGCTATCCTCGACAAGCTCGTCCCCCAGACGGTCACCGTCACGGTGCGGCATTCCGACCGGCCGGCGCACGTCTACGACCTGCTCCAGCGCAAATTGCTCCCCACGACCGGCCAGGGCGGCAGCTACAGCTTCCCGGTCGAACTGAGCGAGTTGGGCGGAACGCTGATTGCCCTGTCCCCGGCGAAATTCTCGCGCATCGAGACTCGCATGCCCGAAACCGCGAAGCGCGGCGAGCAGACCGCCATTTCGGTCGCCATCCTCGACGACGCCGGCAAGCCGCTGGCCGGACTCCAGCCACTCAAGCTCAGCATGGTCGATTCCAAGGGCAATCCAACCGAAACCACCGGCTACTACTGCGCTGAAAACGGAGAACTGCAACTGCCCGTTCATCCCGCCCTGAACGACGAACCCGGAAAGTGGACGGTGCGCGTCGAGGACTTGACAGCGGGCATGACCGCCGAGAACGTAATGGAGGTCCGTTGAGCCACGGAAGGCAAGTCCTGGAGTTGTACTGAACCGGCCCATCGCCGGAAATGCTCGTAGAACAATCCGCCGTCCCGGAGGAAACGATGATGCGGCCCCTGAGAATCATCCTCGCCTTCGCCGCCTGTTCCTCGTGGCTCCCCTGTGCCCGCGCGGCAGACAACCTGGCCGTCGATGCGTCGTTCGAATCGCCGCTCCCCTCCTGGTTCAACGAGCGCATGGGCACCAGTTACTACGCCGGCAAGGAGGCGGTCGACGGCGCGGCCGACGGCCGTATGGTTCTCGCCGTGGAAGGCTGGGACCGCGCCGGCAGCAAGATCCTCTCGGGACCGATCTTGTTGGATTTTCCGCAAGCGGAGTCGTCCCGCGTGAGCGCGTCCGCCGCGGTGCGGAGCTTCGGCAAGACCGAGGGTGCGACGTTCGAACTGGCGCTGTTTGACGAAGCGGGCAAGAAGAAGCTGGCGACCTTTGGGCGCTTGCCGCTGGACGGCAAGGCAACCTGGCAGATCGTCTCGCAGGCTGGAGTGGACTTCGACCGAGACGCCAAGACGTGCCGGCTGGGCCTGGTGCCGTCCGGCCCGCAGGACGATGCGAGGATCGAGGTCGATTGCGTAGGTCTCTTCCTCGGGCCGGATCTCGGAAAGGTCACCGGCAACGACGATCTGGCCGTCGTGGAAGCCGAAGAAATGGCCGACGGCACGATCTGGCAGGCGGTGGACCACTACGGCGGATGGTACCAGGGCACGCCCAGCCGCATGAAGATGCTGGCCGGGCCGAACAGCATCCCCGCGCAGGACAACCGCCCGGTCTCACGGTCGATCTCCGTCGGCCTTGCCGGCCCGCACAAGCTCTGGGTCCGCTTCCTCTCGGCGCCCTATGCCGGCAGGTTCACCGTGGCACTGCGGCAGGGCGGAACCATGGTCGCCGAGAGAGCATTTGTCGAAAACGTCGACCAAATCGTCCGCGCGAAACTCATGGATGAACCGGGCGGTATGAACGCCCAGAGCATCGCTGCTTCCGAGCCGTGCCGCAAGAAGTTCGCCGATTGGCTCAAGGCCCAGGGCCTCACGCCGGAGCGGCTGGGTGTGAAAACATGGGACGAGGTCGTGCCGGTCGTGGCCGACCGCAGCGGTGCCTCGCCGGAGTTGTTCTACTACACCGGCCTCTTCCGGCTGGAGGCATTCGCCACGTTGGCCAAGGCATGCGTCCAGGCCAAGAAAGCGTTCCTGCCCGACACGATGCTCACCTATGTAAACTACTCTCCTCCGACCAGCGGAGGCTCGTGGACCGAGCGCGGCACCGATCTCTTCCTGGCCCACCGCCAAGGCGGAATGGAACTGGTCTGGACCGAGGACTGGCTCGGCTACAGCCTTGGGCCGCAGCACCTTTCCGACACCCTGGCCCTCTGCCGCGCCGCGGGCCGGCCCGAGAACCGGTCCCTGGGGGCCTATTGCGTTGGACAGGCCACGCCCGAACTGATGCGGATGAAATACTACACGCTTCTCGCCGGCGGCGTCCGCGACATCGAGTGCTACGACTACGGTCCCTGGTATGCCGGCATCGATTCCTGGGGCAGGCAGTTCGACCTCTACCCGGCGATCCGGCAGTGCAACTTCGAGTCGGGCGCGATCGACCCTTATCTCCGCGGAACCGTCCGGCGCAAGTCCGAAGTGGCCATCCTCTACAACCGCACGGCTTCGATCTGGGCCAATGAAGATAATTCCTGCCTCCTGAACGGCGGCTTCACTCATTGGGCCCTCGCCCACGCCGGTTTCGACGCCGACTACCTGGCCGAAGAAGACGTCGAAGCCGGCTCCCTGTCCGGTTACAAAGCCCTCTATCTCGACGGCCGCCAGCTCGGCCGCCAATCGGCCGCGGCCATTGCCGATTGGGTCAAGCAAGGCGGGGTGCTTTTCGCCACGGCCGGCGCCGCCTCGTGCGACCAGTTCAATCGTCCCCTGGATCTCCTGGAGCCGGTCTTCGGGGCTTCTTCCGCGGAGTTCGAGGCCAAGGCCGCGGCCGGTCGCCCCAAGTACGAGCTCCGCGGCCTGAAGCCTTTGGATCATCTCGAGCCCGCCGCTTCCTCGGAATCGCCCGCGGTTCCTCTCGATCAATTCTGTTACCGCGAACGATTGGACGCGACCGCAACCGCCCAGGTCGTCCTTCGCGACAGCCAAGAACGCCCGGCCGGCACGCTCAACAAGGCCGGGCGCGGCACGGTGATCCGCATCGCGGCCCTGCCGGGGATCAGCTATGCCTACGAAGCCGCTCAGTCCCCCTACGATCCCGACAGCTACCTGCCTCGCGCATTTCGAGCGGAGCTGCGCGACTTCATGTCCTGGCCGGCGAAGCTGGCCGGCGCCGCGGCGGTGGCCGCAGCCGACAGCCCCATCGCCGAGATCGTCCGTTACGACGCGGCCGACCGCGCCGTCGTGTTCATCATCGACCACCGCGCGGAACCCGTCGAGCGGTTCACCTTCGTCCTTCCCGACGCCGCTGGCTTCACCCGCGCCCTCGCGGCTACCGGCGCGGCCGTCGAACTCAAGGCCGCGGCCGAAGGCAAGCTCTCCGTCACATTGCCGATGCACATCGCCGACGCCGTGGTATTGCTCCGCGCCGACGCCGCGAAAAACTAACGCCTTGCTGCTCAGAGATCCAAGAACTCCACTCCCCTCTCCCGCTTCGGGAGAGGGGCAGGGGGTGAGGGCATTCGGAATCAAAGAGCATGTCCGTTTGCGAGGGATAGCGTTTGCCGAACGAATGGAGCTGCGCGCTTGAGTCGCCGGCTGGCAGGTCGCAAAGGCTGCTGCGTTGCGGCGCATGATCGGTCAGACGCCTTCTATTCATCTTCCAGCTTCCTCGAGGATATGTCGGCGAAGCGAGTCCCCGATGAAAAAGCACAGCCCTCCGATCAAGCGATCTAGCAACCAGTGGACCTCCGCCCGAAAGCGGGCACCGCCGGGAACACCTCGACACCACCTCTTGCGTTAGGGCAGATACAGCCGACCGGTTCCACGCAGCGCGTCAAGGTCGATGAGGACTTCGAGCAATCGCTCAGCAACGGACTGAGCGTATTGCTAAGTATGCCTTCAGTTTCTCACGATTCGCCCGAAGCCGTTCTTCGACTTCCGGTGGATTTCCTTTTCGGATCCGGGCGAGGATCTTCTCATATTCGCTGTCGATTTCCGTCGAGTGGTCGCGGATGTACTCCATCGCCGCTTCCACCTGGTGCGAAGACAGATTCAACGTCGCCGCAATCCAGTCGCGAATCCGCCCGGCGCGTCCCTGCATCAAATCACGGTTTTGGGCACCCCGAAACACGGAGGGAAGCACGGCCGGACCCAAATCGTACTTCCCTCTGCATTTCAGAGTGCCGTTTACCAAGCCATCCGCCGTTGACCAACCAGCCGCGGAGCGGCGATCGACAATTGCCAGGGGTGTGAACCCCTGGAACGGAGACATGCAATCGATTTCAAGATATTTTCCCAGCCGCGGCAGCGGCGACAGACAAAGCCGGCCTTTCCACCGGTCCTCTGCCACCCCCTTGGGGCTGGGTAGATCGACACCAAATGATGTTTGGCAGCCGCATACCAGGGGTTGACACCCCTGGCAATGAACATACGCCGCTTCGCGGCTAAGAAAGATCCGACCACGAGTTCTCCGAGAAACGCCAGGGCCCGAATCGGGCACGTGTCGCTGACAACAATCATCCCGGGATTCCCAGCCGATCCATAGCGGCAAGTTCGGCGCTGAGTTGTTCTTGGCTCACTTCGTAGAGCGGAATCCCTCGCCGAAGAAGCTCGGCTTCCATCTCGACGCGCGCGAGGCCCGCCCATCGAGCCGCTTGCCAGAGGCGCAGCCGGTTCGCCTGAAACAATCGGCAAGCAATTTCGATCTTCGCGTCCTGTTCCGTCAGACCTGCCTGCTCAAGTAACCAGTCGGGAATTGTCAACGGCATTACCAAGCCCTCTACCAGTTCGCCGGATTCGTGAACGCTAGTCGACCTGTTGGTAATCGGAATCGCCCCACAAATCCGCCACGATTCTCTCGCTCCACGGCCGGAATGGGCCGATTCACTGAATTGTATCGCGAGAGAGCACACCCCGTCCAGCGGCAGGTCGCTTCCATCCCTCAAGCAGGCAGCCGCTTCTGGAGAAACTCCCGCAAGGTCGTTTCTGGAAAGAGGCAGAAGGCGTACTCGCGCGAAGAGAGGATCGCCTCCGCCCGCAGCGCCCTTTCCAGGTGCTCGCGGCGGTCCAGCAATCGCCGCCGCTCCGAGGCCACCCAAGGCTGCAAGGCTTCGTTGATGCGGTGGAACTGGCGGAACCGTTCGGCGGCATTTCCCGGTGTCTGCGGTGTGCCGATCCAGCGGCGCTTTTCTTCCATCAGATCGGACGGATCGCCCGCGGGCCCGCTGGCGAGTCCGTCTTCCTGGATCACCCGATCGGGATGATAAGCCAATTGGCGCAGCCGGTCGTTGACGCGGCGCACATCCCCATCGGTCGTCCGCCGGTGCGCAACCGGCAGGTAGAGCGTGGCCGAGACGACGAGATAGCGCGGCGGTTCCATCCCGAAGAATTGGGTGCAGATCGCGTCGGTCACCTGGTCATACTTCGCGCCGCCGATACCGTGCAGGAAGAGGTCTCCCAGAACGAGGCGGGCCCAAAGCGTGGTGATCAGCGCGCGGGAACGGATCTTGATGCCGCAAGCGGAGTACCGGGATAAGCGGTCGACCGCCGCCGCTGCGTCGCTCTCGGGCGAGAGCGGCAGGGCCAGTTCCAACCCGCGCCGGTCGGTAAGCAGGATCTCGTCATCCAGATGCTTGGCGAACAGGCGGCGGCGGCGAGGATCCTCGGCCGACCAGATCCAATAGGGCGCTTCGAGCCAGTCGTCGTCCACGGCCAGGTCGGGCACGGGGTGGGCTGTGCTGCGGACGTGGTGCGACCGGCGGTATTCCGCCACGACGTCGTTGTAGATCATCCGCAGCCGCGGCAAATGGGCCAACAGGTGGGCGGTGAAATAGGAGAACGACGGCAAATCGCAGACGCGGCTTTGCGGCAGTTCCAGCGTCGCCGTTCCCCAGCAGCCTTCCAGCCGGTGACGCGATTCGGCGAGACACTCCCCCAGGTTTCCCGTCTGATGCGACCGGGCAACCGCCATCGGCCAGTACTTCTCGATCAGCGGATGGCGGACCAGCGGCCGGATCTGCTCGGCCACACGCCCGCCGAAACTCTCGTACAGTTCGCGGTCCTGGATTGGCCGCTCTTCAAACGGGATCGGCGGTCCCGGACGATCGAACTCCACCGCTGTCAGCCGCGGATGTTCCACCGGGCCGCCCGGCACACGAATCGCCACGCTCTTGATCGTGTCGCTGTCGATCACCAGGTTCACGGCCTGGGCCTGGTGACGCCGCGCCAGCGAACCCAGAACGAAGTTCTTGTACCACACGCCCGGATGAAACAACTGTGGCTGGTGGCCGGCCAGATAGATCGGCTGAGTCGGGTGGTAACGCGTCAGATCGACGTCCCGGTACGCCGAGGTGTATCGTTGCGCCTCCCTGATGAGCTCTTCGCGCGCGGCCCGCGCCAACTCGGCCAGCGAGCGCCCCTGGAAGTCGTAATCGCACGTTCGCCGCCGGCTGCGATTGCGGGCCGCCAATTCGGACACTTCTCCAAAAGCAGGCTCAACCAGTGCGGCGCCGTCTTCACGAGGCGCGCGGAGTCGGCGGTATTCCACGTGTTCCAGGCCGGTCGTCATGGAGTCCCTTCTCCGGTTTTCCCTTCGCTCAATAGTGCCTCGCTCGCCGCCAGACTCCGTCGGAGCACGTCGCGATAAACCGCCAGCCGCGTCTCGGCGTCGTCCAGCGATCCACCGAAGGATCGGCTTTCGTCCAAGTAAATCAGCGGCACCGGCAGCTCCACAATCCTTAACCCGAGCCGCGCCGCCTGCACCCACAGCTCCAGCGGCATGGCATACCCCGGATCCCGAATATCGAACTGGGCCAGGGCGGAGACGCGGTAGGCCTTGAACCCGCAGAATGCATCCGTCAGGTTCAAGGCGAGAAGCCGGTTGATCTCCTCGGTGACGATCCGGTTAATCCGCCGCCGGGCTTCCGGAGGCCGGCTGTCGCCCGGGAATCGCTCCAGATACCGGCTGCCGGAAACGATATCCGCGTCGCGACTTGCCTCGATGAATTGCGGGATCCGTTGGGGCTCGTGCTGCCCGTCGCAATCGATCGTTACCAGGACGTCGTAATCCCCCGCAACGGCGAAATCGAAGGCCGTTCGCAGGGCGGCCCCGTAGCCAAGGTTTCTCGGGTGAACGATGCGGTGGATGTCGCTACGTCCGGCCAAGAGATCGGAGGTGCCGTCGGCCGACCCATCATCGACCACAAGCACCTCCCGGCTATAGCGCACAACCTCGTCCAGCACGGGCATCACGTGCTCAACTTCGTTGTACACCGGCAAGGCAGTCAGGGATCGAGAAACCATGACACCATTATAACGCTAAAGGGGGTATACGGGAAGTCACGGCACCGCCAGACGCCATCTCTTGCAAGGACATGCAAGGGACTGCTCCTACCCGCCTCCAGAAAAAAATTAAGAAAAAGCTTCGATTTTCCATTTTTTCTAAACTTCTCAGTTTGACAAGCCGCGAATTTGACATAGGTTTCACTACGAAGACGCAACGTGATACGTGATCAACGGGTGTCTTCGAGGCGGCCGCAAGGCCGCCGGATTTGAGCGAGAGCCCTTTTCGGCCGGCACACAACTCATCTTGTACTGCCGGCATGCTCTTGCGGTTACGTGGCCTGTGGCCTCGTGTCCTCGATAAAGGCAAACCGGTCGCAAGGCCGGGACGCAAAGCCAAGGGCCGGCTTCATGCCGGTCGCCCGGCTGCCGAAAGGATCCGCCGATCGACTGCTTTGGCCGTCGTGAGGCAACCACAGTGGGGCCGACCAGCCCGTCTGGTCAAACATGGCCCGATGCTTCGGCGAGTGACGAGGAAGAGGCGTTTAACCAGTTTTGGGGTCCGGAGGGTGCGAATGCAGGCCAACGCCGGGATTTCTCGGCGTCGCACCCGACGGAACCCAGTAAGGTCCTTTTCGGCACGTCCTTCGACAACAACCGTGCAATCGAGGGCTGCCGCTGAATGGGAGGAGCTTTATGAAGTCGCTCGCGAAGAAAGTGCATCGTTTCCTCGTTTCGGAAGATGGCCCGACCGCAGTTGAGTACGCGGTGATGCTGGCACTGATCGTGATCGTCTGCTTGACGGCGATCAGCTCGATCGGCACCAAGGCAAACACGACCTTCTCGAACATCGCCGCCGAGTTGGGCAAGGGCAAGTAAGGAAACCTTGTCACTGCTTCGGATTTCAGGCCCGGCCGGCATCCGCCGCGCCTGTGCCTGAAAAGAGCCGTAACGTACTGCCCCCTCGGCGCCTGAAAATCGGGTGCCGAGGGGGAATTTTTTGAACTAGACTTTCCAGAGAAGTCATTCGTCATTGGTCATTGGTCATTTGCAGGGAGAGCCAATAACCAACCGCAAATGACCAATGACAAGTGACCTAGAGGGATTCGTGCCATGCAGCCCGTGATGTCGCCCGAGATCATGACCGGGGTGGTCCAGGTGGTGGTCTACTTTTTCACTTGCCTGGCAGTGGTGTTCAGCGTGCTGCTGACCGCCCGTGCCTAGGCGTGCTGCGCGTGGTCCCTCATTGGGCCGAATCAGTCTGAAGAAGGAGCAACGGAGAACAGCGTCATGCTCGAGAGCATTTCTGGTAACGCGTCGGCCAGTTGGCTGGTGGTAGCGGTGAGTTGGCTGGTAACGGTCGTACTGATCGTGGCCGCGGCAATTGACGGCTGGAAACTGAAGGTCCCCAACTGGATCACCTTTCCGATGATCCTCAGCGGTTGGGCGGCCAGCGCTGCGGTGTTCGGCTGGGCCGGATTGGCCTGGAGCATGGTGGGCACCGCGGTCGGACTGGCACTGCTCATGCCGGCCTACGCCATCGGCGGCATGGGCGCCGGCGACGTGAAACTCCTCGCGGGTGTCGGGGCTTGGGTCGGCGCTACCCACACCTTCTGGGCCTTCCTGGCCTCCGCAGTCCTGGGAGGGATCATCGCTTTGGCAATGGTGCTTTACCGCCAGAAATGGCGCCACCACCAGGCCCAGTTCTGGGCGATTCTCACCGAGATCCTGGTAATCCGCGATCCCAACGAGCTTTCCGCCATCGCCGCGGAGCGGAAAAGCACCATGCTGCTGCTACCTTACGGGATCCCGATCGCCATCGGGACGGTCGGCTATCTGGCGTGCAAAGGGATGCTTCTATGAGTTTGCGCAGCTTTCCTGGTTTCCGCTTTCGCCGAAATGCAGCCCCCTCGAATGTAGATACACCAACTGGATTTCCGCCGGAAGCGGATTTCACACTGGAGAAAGTTTGTCGATTGTGCCGAAAGTATCGACGAGGTACGGCCACGGTGGAATTCGCGGTCGTGGCGCCTTTGTTCTTCTTGTTGGTCCTCGGGATGGTCGAGTTTGGCCGGATGGTAATGGTCCAGCAGATCATCACGAATGGATCGCGCGAAGGGGCGAGGATCGCCGTGCTTGACGGCACGACAACGACCGAAGTGATGACTGCGGTGGAAAACTACCTCGACAGCGCGGCGGTCTCGGGTGCGACTGTGACGATCAATCCCAATCCGCCGAATACGGCCGGTTTTGGCGAACCTGTCACCGTTACCGTTGCGGTTCCTTTCGATCAAGTCAGTTGGCTCCCGTCGCCAATGTTCTTGAGCGGAACGACACTGTCTGCCAGCACCGTGATGCGGCGGGAGACGGTGCAATAAGAAAGCGTGCCAAAGGGACTTGAGCCGCTCCTTGGCGGCCCACGCACATTCGGGGTTATTCATGCGAGCCAAATCCATCGTCCTGCTCATGCTGGCGCTGGGCTGCGGCCTGGTGGCTTCGATCGGTATCACGAAAGTCATGGCCAACCGCAACTCGCACTCTTCGCCGGTTGCCCAAACCCAGTCGATCTTCGTCGCCATGAGCGACATCCCGATGGGCGACCCCATCACGCCCCAAGTCATCAAGCTCGAGGACTGGCCCAAGGACAAGGTCCCTCCCGGCGCCCTGACCAAGATCGAGGACGTGGAGGGACGGCGTCCCAAGACGAAAATCTACGCCGGATCCCCTCTTCTGGAAAACTATCTGCTGAGCAAGGGCGCCAGCGACCAGGGGGCCACGGGGCTGATTCCCAAAGGCTATCGCGTCGTGTCGGTCAAAGTCGATGCGGTCAGCAGCGGCAGCAGCCTCATCCGTCCAGGCGATCGCGTCGATGTCCTGGTGCACCTGGAACAGTGCCCGACCAAGAACATCCCGGAAACCACCACCCGCACATTCCTCCAGGACATCAAGGTCTTCGCGGTCAATGATGTTTTCGCCCTGGATGCCGAAGAGGGCGCCGACAAGTCGCTCAAGGCGCAGACCGTCTCGCTCTTGGTCACTCCGGACCAGGCGGAGAAGGTAATGCTTGCCACCGAGTTGGGCAGGATCCGGCTGGTGATGCGAAGCCCGGACGACGACGAGCAAACCACCGGAGCCGGCGCGTCCGCCCAGAAGTTGTTCGGAGTGGCCGACGGCGCCCAGCGCGACATGGAGAGCCTCTTGGGACCGGAGGAAAAGAAATCGGCGTCCTCCAGCGATGCCGAGGCTTTCCTCCAGCTTCTCAGTGCGCAGAAGACACCGCCTGCCGTGCAAACGCAAATCGCCGCGCCGGCCGCGACCGACACGTGGGCGGTGCGAATCCTTGCCGGCAGCGAAGTAAGCGATACGGTGTTGGAGTCCGAGAGCAGTGATACGGCCTCCGAGGCAAGGCCGGCGTCTTCGCGGT
>JABWBD010000220.1 GCA_013360685.1 Pirellulales bacterium | reverse complement strand
GGCGATCCGATCGCGAGCTCGACGATGCCGTCGAAGTCGAGGTCTCCCGCCGGCGACAGTGCGGCGCCGAAGGTGCCGGGAGGGCCGGACGGGCTCGGGTCCGTGATGGTCTTGATCAGCACGCCGTTCTGACCGCGGCGGACGTCGACCGCGCCGCTCGCCGATCGCGCGATCGCGACGTCGGGGATCCCGTCGCCGTTGACGTCGCCGAGGGCGCAGACCAGCGCCGGGATCGAGCCACCGGGACTGCTCGGACCGACGTCGCACGGAGCGGTCCACAGGGACGCACCGTTGCTGCCCGAGCGCATCGACGCGATGCCCGCGCCGGGTGCGGCGACCGCGAAGTCCGCGACTCCGTCGCCGTTGACGTCGCCGATCGATGCGACGGACGTCCCGAAGCGAGCCTGCGCTTGCGGACCGAGCAGCGACTGCGTGACCGTTCCGGTCTTGCCGGAGAACACGCGGACGACGCCGCGGTCGGGGAGGCCGGCGTCCTCGAAGCGCGCGCCGACGATCAGATCGATGACGCCGTCCCCGTCGAGGTCCGAGCCCGACGCGACGGCGCTGCCGAATTGCGATTGAGGTTCCGCGCCGCCGGCGCCGCTGAGGACGCCTTGCGCGGATGCGACCGGCACGGCCGACATCGTGGCGACCACGCTCGCGCAGAACGCCGCGACGAACTTCGAACGAAGACGCATGGACTTCCTCCTTCACGCGATCCGAGCGCCCGCGCTACGGACAGCAATCGGGACGAAGCTACGGAGGTTTCGGCCGCCGTGGGCGTTGGACGAGGCGAATTCGCGGTGAGGTCCGCGAAGTTTCGAAGACGTGAGTTGTCTTGACGTGATTCACGTCGGGAACTTGGACCCGAACTACGTTCCGAACTTCGCGCCGATGATGCGTCCGATCTCTTCGAGATCGCGGATCACCGGCTCGATCAGTGGAATGCCGTTCACGCTGCGATCGGCTTCCGCTTCCCGCTCGGGATCGCCGGGGATGCGAACGCCTTCGGTCCCCGGCATCGGGCGCGTCGCGCGGAACGTGCGGATCCAGTCGTCGATCTGGCGTTTGAACTCGGTCTCGTCGATGAACGCTTCGATGCGCAGCGCGCCGAAGAAATGACCGATGCCTTGGCCGACCGACCGCGCCGGGATCTCCTGGCGCAGCGCGAACGGCGGCGCGAAGGGACCCCAATTCGCGCCCGACAGCACGCAACACAGGACGTCGACCATCGCGGCGAGGCAGAAGCCCTTGTGACCCGACAGTTCGGCGAAGCTGCCGAGCGGCAACAGAGCTCCGCCCTGGATCATCCCGTCGGGTTGCTCGGTCGGAGTGCCGCTCGCGTCGACGGCCCAGCCGGAGGGGATCTTCGAGCCGCGCCGCTTCGCGATCTCGATCTTCCCGTAGGCAGTCGCGCTGGTCGCGAAGTCGATGACGATCGGCGGCTCTTCGAGCCCGGGGAACGCGATCGCGATCGGATTCGTCCCGAGCATCCGCTCGCCGCCGTGGAACGGCGCGACGAGTTTCGTCGAGTTCGTCATGCGCAGGCCGTTGAGCGGATGTTTCGCATGGACGCTCGGGTTGTAGATCGAGACCTTTTGCCCCTTCACTTCCTGGTTGACGATCGGGAGCATGGCCGATTGCCGGCGAGGGAGTGTGACGGGCATGGCGATGTCGTAGCGGAACAGTTCGCCCACCTCGCCGCCGGCCGCCACGGCCTGCAGGCCGCGGCCGAGATCCATTTTCTTGTCGGCCTGCTTGGGTTCGGCGACGTACGCGCCGGCAAGCCCCATTCTGGCTTCCGCGAGGTCGGCTTCGGCAGCCCTCCTCGCCTGCGGCCGCATGGGCGCCGCCGGCTTGCCTTCTGCTTGCAGCTCCCCTCCGGCTTTGCGGGCGAATTCCTTCTCCCGCGCCGCCAGGTCCTGCTCGTAGCGTTGCGGGCGGAGCGATGCGTAGAGCTCCAGTTCCTCCTCGGGCCGCGGCACGTAAAGCGGCTCATAGAGATCCATGGTGAACGAAATCGGCCGGCCGCTCACCAGCGTGAGGTCGACGTCGGTCCAGTCGTTCTCGGTGGTGTTCTCGACGATCGCCCAGCCTTGCAGGAACGGGGGCTTTTCGTCGTCGAGCACGAGGCGATAGCTGGTCTTCCACACCGGCGTCTCCTGGATGTAGCCGACCTGGACTTTTCGCTCTCCCTGGCCGCGGAACTGGAGCGTGACGGCTTTCTTGTCCGTGGCATGGGCGGTGGCGAGGATCTCCAGGGCCCTGCGGAATTCGGCGTCGAGCTTCTCGTCGAGCAGCTTGATCCGGCTGACGGTGTCCAGGGGCACGGCCCGAAGGCCGGTATCGGCCAAGAGGTTGAGCACGTCGGTCTCGATCACTTCGTCTTCGTCGACCTTGCGTTTCTTCTTCTCCACGCCGACGATCATGCCGGTGGTCTTCTCCGGCGATTCCAGTTCAACCCGCTGTCCGCGGACCTGGTTCAAGAGATCGGCCAGCGTGGGATTCTCGGTCAGGTCGATGGCAAAGCTCTTGAGGCTCTTCGAAATGGGGTCCTTCGAGCCGTAACTGACCGTCGAGATCTGCCCGCCGGCAAGGTCCTGGACGACCATGCTCTTCAAAAGATCGTTGATGTCCTCAACGTCGAAGCGGAACTCGGCCTCGGCATTGTCCTTGACCTGCCCGGCATGCTCGAAGAAACCCATGCCGGCGTTGAAGAGTACCACGCGCTGTAGGGGCAGGTTCGTGGACTGCTTGTCGTCTTGGGCCAAGGTTGTGGCAATTGCGGTATTCAGGATCGCCAGCACGAAAACCGCGTCGAATCCGGACTTCGCGATGGTTGGCATCGGAAAGCCTCCTGCAGAATGGGGGGAAGGGCAATGCACAAAGGTCATCATCCAACAACTCTAGCTTTATGAATGACGATCGGCATGGGGGGAGAGTTTCAGACCCGCTCGATTCGCTGGGATTATTGTTGCTGCAGAACTGCGTGTCTGCAATCCCCGAGAACCGCTCACCGGAAGGGTATTGCGGACTGCCTGGCGAGAACCGATCATGGTGACGGGAAGGCGTTTCGGCCTCACAATAGGCCCTATCAAGACCGGCCCAGGAGACCTTCGGTCGGCGGTTTCGGCGGGGTCGGAGACCCGCGCCGAGCGGTTGACGGGAAATCGTTTCGGCCTCACAAGGAGCTCGATCATGTCCAACGTCGTCGTCGCCTTAGCCGCCATGGTCGTTTCCGCGGAGCCGCAGTTTGCCTGGAAGCAGGCGGACGGATCCCTGGCACTGGTGAGCGGTCAGCAGATGGTATGGCAGTTCAACTACCGGAAGGAAGAAGGAAAGCCCTATTTTCATCCGGTCACGACTGCCGGAAGCGACTGCCTGACCGACCTCCGGCCGGCCGACCATCGCTGGCATCGGGCTATCTGGTTTTCCTGGAAGACGATCAACGGCCTGATCTACTGGGAAGAGGATCCCAAGACGGGCAAGGCCCCCGGCGAGACCGAACTCGTGGAGTCGAAGGCGAGCGCGCGCGACGATCACTCGGCCCGGTTCGACTTGACGCTGAGCTACCATCCGCCGGGCAAGCCGGCCGTGCTCACCGAGAAACGGATCCTGGAAATCAGCGCGCCGAATGAAGGCGGGGCCTACCACATCGACTGGCTGAGCACCTTCACGGCCGGCGACACCGACGTGGTCCTCGATCGCACGCCGATTCCAGGCGAGCCCAATGGTGTCGGCTATGGCGGCTATGCGGGGTTGTCGCTCCGTTTAGCGCCGGTGCTGAAGACGTGGCAGTTCAGCGACAGCGAGGGACTTGTGAAGGACCCGTGGAAGCAGGCCCGCTGGATCGCGTTCAGCGGTCCGCTTCCCGACGGCAAGTCCGCCGCGATCATCGTACTGGACCACCCCAAGAGTTTTCGCCACCCGACACCGTGGTACCTGATCCAAAGCATGCCGTACTTCAGTCCCGCGGTTGTTTATCTCAGTCCCTACACACTGCCGGCGGGGCAGAGTATTTCACTCAGGTACCGCATCCTTTTCCAGCCCGCCTTGGCGGAGCGGGAAACCGTGGAGAAACAGTGGCAGGATTTCGCAAGGGAGTAATGGATGTGAGAGTCGTCGGCGCGTATCTGTCGCTGCTTTTTGTGATCGTCCAGAGCACCTGCTCTGCCGAGGGCGCCGCACCGCTCCGCGCGGGCGTCGGCGTCGAGAATATCACCGCGGAAAGTCCGACGGTCCCGGTCCACGACCCGCTCTACGCCAAGGCATTGGTGTTCGACGATGGCCGCAGCCAGGTGGTTCTCGTGGCGGCGGATCTGATCGTCGCCTCCGAACCGCTGGTGAGCGGGGTCCGCCGCCAGGTCCAAGAGGAGTTGAAGATCGATGCGACGAGCCTCTTGCTCAACGCGTCCCATAACCACCATACCCAAGGCCAGGTCGCCAAGGATGTGGTCCAGAGGATCGTCCGGGCGGTAAAGCGAGCGGCGGAGAGCATGGCGCCCGCGCAGGTTGGCTGGGGCGAGGGGAGCGAGGGCCGCGTCACCATGAACCGGCGTCTGAGGACCAAGGATGGAAAGCACTGGACAATCCGCCGCGCCATACCGTCTCCACCGGACGACGAGGTGGAGGGCGTCGGACCGGTCGACCCCGAGATCGGCCTGCTGCGCGTCGATTCGGCCGAAGGAAAGCCGCTGGCGCTGGTCTACAACTTCGCGGGCCATGCCTACGGTGGCGTGCCGGGACGGGGCGTGACCGCCGATTTTCCGGGGTTCGCCTCGCGCGTGATTGAAGCGGCCTGGCCCGGAGCGGTGGCGATCTTCCTGCAAGGAGCCGCAGGCGACATCACTCCGGTAGGCTATAAGAACTTCGATGCACCGGCACCCACGGAGCAGTTGGGGACGATGCTGGGGCTGAGCGCACTGAAGGCGGCCCAGCAAGTCAGCACCGGCAGCGAGGCGTCGATTCAGACGATTCGGGAAACCGTGGAGCTGCCCCGGAGGACCGACCTTCAAGAGCGGATCGAGTCGCTCAGGTCGCGGCAAGAGGAAATCCTGAAGTTCTTCGCTGGGATCGGATGCGGAGCGCACGGCGCGGGCACGGCCTTGAATTTCAAGAGTTTCCTGCCGCTCTACTTGAGACACCTCGCCGATCCATCGCATCCTTCCGGCGCCTCGTATCTCTACGGCCACGAAACGGCGACCGAGGAAGACCTGCGCGAGTTGGACGAGGAAAACCGGAAGCGGCTGGAGACTTACCTCGAGTGCATCGAGAACATGGAGAAGCTCATCCGCGTCCGCACCGACCTCTACGGGTTGGAACGTCTGCTCGAGGATCCCGGGACCGGTCCGATACTCGCGGAGGTTCAGGGGGTACGGATCGGCGAGTTCGCACTCGTCACGTTCCCCGGCGAACCGTTCGCCGAGGTCGGCCTGCGGATCAAAGAGCGGTCGGCGTTCCCGCACACGTTCATCGCGGGCTATTCCAACGGGTCGATCGGTTATGCTCCGACCGCCGACTGTTACGACAAAGAGGCGTATGAGGACGTCAGCACGCGACTTGCGCCGCAGTGGCAGGAAATCTATGAGGCAAGAGCCCTGGATATCCTGCATCGCCTCCATCCGGCGGACTCCAAGCCGAGATAACGCATGTCCCTTTCCACCCGGAAGAAGCAAGGATGATGGCGGAGGGCGGAGGGGGTAAGTCGGGCGATGGCGGGTAGGTACGCGCCTAGCTGGGGTGCAGAATGACGCCGGCGCGGCCCGGTCACGCAATGCACCGCATCGGTGTTGCGTGGAGTTACGGCGTGGCAGCTTCTTGCAAGTCAAGTTGCAGCAGCAGGTTACGGGCGAGGCCGTGTACGTAACTGTTGTACATCTATTGGAGGGTTTGTTGCATCCGGTTGTGGAAGCGGGCCAAAGGATCTTGGGTTTTCGATTTTGGATCTTGGATTGGAGCGGCGGGAATTTCGCGACACGCTTCGTCGGTGGTGCGAAATCTCGGGCGAAAGGCGTGGTCGTAAGTGTGGTGTGGTTCAGGAGTTGGGGCTTTGAAACTTTACGTAAGTTGGCATCATCCGATAGCGGGGCGTTGCGAAATCGGCCGCGTATGACGCTGCCGACGGGGCATGACGGGCGTTTGGCCCAGGATATTGCGGATTGGTGGCGATAGTGGTTGGGGGGCACATTGCTTGTCCTCGCCGTACTGGAGTCGTGTGGGTATGCACGCCCGGTATTCTGTTGTGGTGGCGGTCGATTGGCTGGGGTGTCGGTATACTGTTGTTATGTACGGTAATCTATAGCAGAAGCGGTGGCCTAATTTCAACGAAATTCTTGCGGCGGGAGACGGAATTTGGAAGAAAGTTCGTGGCCGAGCGGTGAGCGGCTTGAGGCCGAGGGCAATCCCGCATGGACTGTTGAGACCGACTCGTGGCGGCGCTGGGAGGCTTGTGCCGGGGCAACCTCTATGGCGTGGTCTGGCGCTGGCGGGCAGCGCGAGGCTAGTCGGTCACTTGGCGGTTCCGGGACTGGCCCAGGCACAGAACTGGGAGAACCATCTCCCTTAATGAAGGAACTAGTCTTGCGTGCAAACCAAAGATTGGGGGTGGATGTGAGTCAGCATTTAAGCCTCCCTGGGTTTGGGAAGGCAGCAGGAGGACAAGCCAAGGTCAGAACCGGACTCGGGAAATCCGACCGTCCGGGATCGAATGGGGGCCTATGGAAACGTGGGTCATGGGAGTCGGATTGAGGCCCGGCGGGAAACCGACGGATCAGCCACCGAACCCCAAGACCGTCACGCGCCATAGATCTATCCCGACTGAACCAAACGTAAAGAGGTGGGGTCGTGGCGGACGGGAAGTGTTCCCAGCGTCTAACGACGTGAGACACGACGGCTTGGAGTTGCTGGGGTACAGCTTGGTGCTCTACGGCTTGGTGTCCTTCCGGGCCGAATGGCCAAGCCCGGCTGCCGGAGATGCGGCTCACCGACTTCTTCCGAACCAGGAGACGCCAGGCGACTCCCCACGCTGCCGGGCTTCCGTGGGCGTGGAGGGTCGCCGGTGCCGCAGCCTTTGAAAGGCAAGGCTTCAGATTGCGGCACGCACGGGAATCCCCACTTCCATCGGCGCCTTGCCGATCGTGCGGACACGGTCGACAAAGGCCCGCACGTGCTGGGCGATTTCGTCGCAGCACTCTTCGAACGCAAAGTGCCCGGTGTCCAGGAGGTGGAACTCCACATCCATCAGATCGCGGTGATAGGCCAGGGCTCCGTCCTTGGAAAAGAGCGAATCGTTCCTGCCCCAAAGGACCAGCGTCGGCGGCTGGTGCTCGCGGAAGTAGGTCTGCCAGCGGGGATAGAGGTCGCGATTCTTCCGGTAGTCATAGAGCAGGTCGATCAGGATGCGGTCGGTCCCCGGCCGGCCCAGGTGGGCGATGTCGAGGTTCCATGTGTCCGGGCTGATCCGCTCTACGTCGCGCGCACCGTCCTGGTAGTGCCACATGAGCCAGTCGCGCGTGAACCAGCGGCGGACGCCCTGCTCCGTATCGGCCGTGCGGTCCTTCCAGAAGCTGAAGACCGGCTCCCAGACCTTGGTAAATCCTTCCTCGTAGCTATTGCCGTTCTGGATGACCAGCGATTCGACGAATTCCGGGCGGCGGCTGGCGATGCGCAAGCCCACCGGCACCCCTGCGCCGTGCATATAGAACGTACAGCGGGACACGTCGAGGGTGTCCAGGAACCGTTCCACGGTCTTGGCAATGTTGTCGAAGGTGTATTCGAACCGATCCGGCTCCGCACGATCGCTGTTGCCGAAACCCGGATAGTCCGGCGCCAGGCAGTGGAAGTGGTCTTCCAACCTGCCGATCAGATCGCGAAACATGTGCGAGGAGGAGGGCAGGCCGTGCAGCAACACGACGGTGGGGCACCCGCGGCAACCCCCTTCCCGATAGAAGAGCTTTACGTCGTTGACGCCGATCGTCTTGTAACGCGTGTTCATCATCGCGTTTTCTCCTTGTCGAGGCATCGTTATTCCTTTCCACAAACGGACTACTCAAAGCGAATCGCGGAGACTTCCGCGCCGACTCTCCCTCACTGCGCGTTTCGTGCCGGGACCGATGCCCTCCGTAAGTCGCGCCTGGACAGGCACTTGCGGCTGTCGTGCCGCGGGACGGGAACCACGAAAGCTCGTGTTTCGCGAAAACTCATTGTCCGATCACGAGATTTCGTTACGATTCAAGGTGATGGCAGGAATCTGCACCACAAACGCGGAATCCATCGGTTTCGAATCGCTCAAGTCCCTCCTCTTGGAGATGGCCCAAGATCGGTCGGTGGAAACTCTGCTGCAAGCACTCGTCGAACGGCTGGAGCGGGAGCGAGACTACTCGCGCCGGGCGGTGCGGGATGGGCACACGTGCGGGGAGATCGTGGGACAGAGCGTAGCCATCGTCAATCTCTTGAGACAGATCGACCTGGTGGCCCCCACCGACGCGAGCGTGCTCATTCTGGGCGAGTCGGGCACGGGCAAGGAGTTGGTAGCCGAGGAGATCCACAAGAGGAGTCTCCGCCGGGACCACGCCCTGGTCAAGGTCAACTGCGCCAGTATCCCGCGGGACCTCTACGAGAGCGAATTCTTCGGGCACGTGCGGGGAGCGTTCACCGGCGCGGTGAAGGACCGGACCGGCCGCTTCGATCTGGCCGACGGCGGGACCCTCTTTCTGGACGAAGTGGGAGAAATCCCCTACACGCTTCAGGGAAAACTGCTCCGCGTCTTGCAGCAAGGGGATTTCGAGCGGGTCGGCGAGGAGGTCACCCGCCGGGTCAACGTCCGCATCGTGGCCGCCACCAACCGGGATCTGAAGAAGGCGGTTGCCGCGGGGCGTTTCCGCCAAGACTTGTTTTACCGCCTGAACGTCTTTCCGATTGAGGTGGCGCCGCTTCGGCGGCACAAGGAAGACATTCCGCTCCTAGCCGCTCACCTTCTCGAGCGGGCGGCCGCCAGTCTGAACAGCCCCCGTCCCCGCCTGACGCAGTCGGATATCCTCCGCCTGCAACAGTATGATTGGCCGGGGAACGTTCGCGAGCTTTGGAATGTCATTGAGCGCGCCGTGATCACCTCGCGCGGCGGCAAACTCGAGTTCGACCTGCCGTCCGAGCCGATCCAGACGCCGGAGCCGACGCCCGATGCGCCTGCCGCTGCGCCACAGAAAGTCGTTCCGTGGGCCGAAATGAAGCGCCGGGAGCGCGACAACGTGCTGGCCGCTCTGGAGCAGACCGGCTGGAGGATTTACGGCCCTCAAGGGGCCGCCGCCCTGCTGGGCATCAAGCCGACCACGCTGGCTTCGCGGATCCAGAAGATGGGGCTACGAGAACAGAGAAACGGATGGCTCTCCCGAAGCAGAATGTCTGTCAAGAACCAACCCGAGTCTCCGTAAGACGAGGCAACTGACCTGCTCGCTACGGCGTTGTCGTTGCGGCTGCGCGCACGATCACCGCGGAATAGCCGCCGGGAATCCGGACCTCGGCATAGGTCTTGCCCTCGCGCTGGACTTTCTTGACCGGGTGCTCCGCCGTCGCCCGGCCATCGCGATCGTAGACGTCGCGCTCGGTCCGCTCGGTGAGATGGTCGCCCAGGGCCATCGGCGAGTAGAGGAGCATGTTGCGGCAGTTGCTGATCGACCCGGTCTCGGTGAATGCCGGCATCTTGCGCTTCGCCAGGGTCCGCGTCCACGGAGCGCCGTTGATGATGAGCACCGCGCGGCGGCCCTGGATCTTCTCGACCGTCTTGAGGCGAAACTCGCGGCTCAGTAGCGGCATGGAGCCTTTCAGCCGCCGGATCCGGTGCGTCTGGGGGTCGATGTCGGCGGAGCAGCCGTCGAAATGGCTGTAGATCCAGGGAGTGGCCGACCTTCGTTGTCTTCTCGCCTTTCTGAACAAGCCGCGGGGTTTGGCGGGGCTGTCGGCAGACGGCACACAACTGGCAGTCTTCGGTCCTCTGTGGCACCGTTTCGGCAGAATCCACTAGGGTCTCAACCGGCGCCCGGAAGACGTCCAAGACATCAAAGGAACTTGGTCGCGTCTATTCCCGGATTATGGCATCGCACTGTTAGGCATCAAGACTCGATCCTCAAAGACGGCCCAGCAGGCGGCTGGCTCCGACCGCGGCATCCGGCGAATTCACCGCAGGACGGCTACCGGTCGGCGCGTCTCTCTTTTCCATGCGACGTCGAGCGGCTTCAATCCCGGGAGGGGGTTGGCCGTCGCGGTTTTCCACGGTGGCACGGGATGCCGTCCGTAGGCCAGAGCCGACACCCTGGGCTGCCGCGTTGGGTTCGAGTATGCTAACGCGTCAATACTCGGCAACCAGCCTGCGACAACAGCGAAAGGCAACCCATGCAGTCCCCATCGCTTTCACGCCGCCAATTCCTGGCCGTCTCGGGCGCTGCCCTCTGCCTCTCCGGGCAGCGTCCATGCGTGCTCCAGAACGACGCCCTGCGACTGTGCATCACGCTGGGCCAGGAGGCAGTCGCCGCGCGGAGCCTCGAAAACAGGCTCGTCGGCCAGGTTGTCTCGCTTCCGCCCGAAGAGTTCCTGCTGGAATTCGACGACGGGAGTTCGGTTTCCTCAAGCCGGTTGGAGGTGAAACTCGAAGAGGCTAGCGAGGGCCATGCGAAGCTGCTCTTCCTGGATCCGTCCGGCCTGGAAGTTCGAGTCGAGTATCGGCTTTCGCCCCAGGCGCATTACCTGAGGAAGCAAATCTCGGTGCGGCAGGCCCGTGGAGCGGCGCGGCGCCTGCGGCGCGTCGAACTGGAGAACTGGCGAGGGGTGCGCCGCCCGTGGAACTCCATCAAAGCCGATCGACTGCCCTACGGCAGCCACCCGATCTACTGCGACGACCTTTGGGCAGGCGTCGAATTCGTGGCGGCTTTCAACAAGTTCGGCCCCGACGGCTTCACATTGTGCAGCCGGCCGGGAAACCGGTCGATCGGCGCGGAGTGGGTCGAACTGCACTCGACCGTGGTCGGTGTCGCCGAGCCCGGGAAGGTCCGCGACGCCTTCCTCCGCTATATCGAAGACATCCGTCTAGCTCCGCCGCAGATGGTGGCTTGTTACAATTCGTGGTGGACCCTGCCCAAGGTCGTCAAGCAGCGCGACAACCTGGCCTTGATCCAGGAATTGAAGGCCGCAATGTTCGATCGGCACGGAGTCTTCTTTGACATCATCACCACCGACATGGGCTGGAGCGATCCGCGCAGCATCTGGGAGATCGACCGCTCGATTCTTCCGGACGGGTTCAACGATATCCGAGCCATCGTCGAGCCCGCAGGCGGGAAACTGGGGCTCTGGATGTCGCCCAGCGAGATGTACCCGCCCGTCTGCGATTACGACTGGGCCGAAAAGAACGGCTACGTCGTGCTCGGACGCGAACCCGAAAGCTCTGGGAAACCGGCCGCGCGCCCTTGGCCCGGCGTATCCCTTGCCGACCCGAAGTACCGCAACCAAACCAAGGAGCAGCTCAAGAAGCTGATCCGGGAAAACAGTCTCGGGCATATCAAGTACGACGGTTTCCTGGCCGTCGAACAGCGTCCGCACCACGGCCTGCCGCCGGGCGAGGATTCGGTGGAACCGCTCGCCGCGTTCTCCATCGAGTTGCTGAAGGCATCGAAGGAGGCCAACCCGGACCTGGTCACTGAGCCGACGTACCTGAACTCCATCGTCAACTACATCAGTCCCTGGATCGTCAAAGATTCCGACACGGTCTGGGGCAACGCCGAGGATTGCGTCGTGGGCATCGGGCCGGCTCCCGAGTACCGCGAGTCGCACACAAACGCTCGGGAGTTCATGATCTTCAAATCCATCGACGACGTCTGGCTGCCTCAAAACGCCCTGCATTACTTCGACATCATCCACGTCGATGCCAAGGAGGGTTTCCCGAACCACGCAGCCTTGGCATTCGGGCGAGGGCGGTTCTTCGTTTCCACCTATCTGAACCCGAAACTGATGGACGAGGAGGACTGGCGGATCTACGCCGGGCTGTTGCGATGGGCCCGTGAAAACGCCGGGATTCTCCGCAATACCGTTGTTATCCGTTCGCGCGTGGAGTTGGGCGAGCCGTACGCCTACGCCCATTGGCTCGGTATGCGAGGCATCCTTGCCGTCCGCAACCCCTCGAATGAGAGCAAGTCGTTTACCATCGACCTGGCAAAGGCCGGCGCCCCGAAGGAACTGGCGGACGCGGTCTGCTACACGCAGTATCCCTACCGCAAAGGAATCGCCACGGGACTCGGCGGACGCTCGCAGGTGGCGATCCTGCTGGGACCGTGGGAAACGGTTTTTCTGGAGATTGTGGCCCGCGGCCAGCTCAAGGAGCCGATTGCCGTCGGCGCGCGATGGTACCGCGAGTCGGACGGGACCATGTCGATCGCGCCGGACCAGAACGCCGAAGCAGTGCGCCTGCTCGGCCCGGACCAAGCCGACCAAATTGTCCCTGTTTCTCCTCGGAAATCGAGCTCGTTTGCCGCCGAGTTGATCGCCCAAGCCGTGCGGCAACTCCCGCAGAGCGATTGGCTCTCGGCCAAGTCCAGGACGACGGCGTTGTTCCCCTTCGACTATCCGGCGGAGTTCAATCCGGAAACGATCGAGAGACTGAAGAAGGCGGAGTGGGTGAATGTCGCGCTGAAGAAGGTCCCGACGTCGGCGTTCGACATCGAGTGTTCGGTGTCGATTCCCGAGGGGGCCGTCGGGAAGGTCTTGCTGCTGGTGGAGTATCCGGGAAGAGAGCCCCGCCCGGGCAGTTGCAGCGGATGGGTCGACGACCGACCGGCAACGTTGGACCAGAGCAGTTCCGATGAGCACATCGGCTACTTCGACTGGACCGGCAGCCTGAAACCCCATGAGAGCGAGTGGTGCTGGTACATCGCGACCGTCGGCGGCGGCCCCCACCGGGTCAAGTTCGCCGGAACGGCCGGCCATCCGAATCCGCGGCTCGGTTTGTGGCTGTGGTCCGAGAGCGATCTGGCCAATGGCGGGATCTCCACGAAATTACCATGCAGCCAGCCGGCCGTGCCCCAGTACCGCGACCGCATCGAGCGCCAGGGAGTCTGCCTGCTGAATCCGGCCGCCGCCCCGGAACAAGCGAATCCGTGAGCGTCTGGAGAGCGGTCAGGCCGGAAAACCGAATTCCTGCCACCGTGCCAGGCAGCCGGGGCCGCGAGTGATGTGGACTTTGCGCGCGGTGGTGTCGAAGATCATCACGTCGAGCGTGTTGAAATGCTTGCAGATCGTCGATTCGTGGTCGGCATAGAAAGCTTCCACCCCGCGGCGGTCGATCTTGCCCTCGGATTGTTTGACCAGATCGACCATCCGCTGGCACTGGGGATGCCGCGGCACGGGTTGGTCCGGCGGCGTGCCGGTCATTTCGCGCGTCCCGTAGTACACACGGGCAAGGCTGCCGCTGGTCCGCTCGACGGCGAGTTTGCGCGGGGAACCCTCGACATTGGCCAGGTGCCCGTCGCCGTCGGCCAGGACGAATGTGAACCAGCCGGCTTGCGGCGCCTGGCGAGCGGCCTCGATGGCCTCCTCCAGGCTCGACTGATAGAGCATGTGGGCAATGAGCAGGTAGGCGGGGATGCCGACCGCCGGGCCGGGAATGCCGAGCCCCGGTGCGCTCGTCCAGCAGAGCGCCACGCCGGCGGAGTTCAAGCCGGCGCCGGCCCAGAGACCGGGATAG
>JABWBD010000559.1 GCA_013360685.1 Pirellulales bacterium | reverse complement strand
GCATCGCGGGCCTTGGCGGCGCGGTCGAGGTCGGCGGTGAGCCCGGCCAGTTCCCAGCGGATCTCGCGGCCGTCCAGTTTTGCCAGGACCTGGCCCTTGGAGACCAGATCGCCCGGCTCGGCCATCACCGCTTCCAGCCTTGCTGCGAACGGGGCTGCGATAAACCGCCGTATGACCGGTTGCATGGAACAGTGGCAGGACACCTTGTAGGGCAGCGGGATTGCGAGGGAGCAGGCAACGAGCAGGCTCCCCAGCAGTACGGCCGCCCCTTTCCAGCCGCGCCACGATTGCATCGGCCTTGCCGCATTCCTCGTTCGGCTGGGCAAGAGATTGAGACACGCGGCGATCTGCGGCTGGAGAATGCCGGACCCGGCGAGCGCGCCGAGCGCGGTTTCGGTTGAATCCGCGCCCAGGCAGACGAGGGCGCCGACGGCACGGCCGTCGAAGTCGATCAGGGGCGCACTGGCGACGCAACTCGCCTCGCCGGTCCGGCAGAGCGTTTTTTGGGCCGCGGTGGCGCGGTGGCGCGATTCCTCATTCGAAGACCAGGCCGCGGCGGTCTTTCGCAACACGGCTTCATCGAGCACGGCCTCACAGTGGCGGGCCAGCTCCGTGCGGCGATCGAAATCGGGACTGCCGGAGACCGCCGCCAGGCGGCAGGGCTTTCCGGGCGAGCGGCAAAGGCCGATGGCGACTCGCGAGAAGTCTCCCCAAGCCCGGACCTCGTCGGCCAGGGCGGCCGCCGCGTGGGCGCGGCTGGGAGCGGACAAGAGCTTTCCCAGCAGGTCGTGCCCAGCGCGGTGTGCGGAGTCGGAATCGGTAGCCGTTGGAGAGCCGGGCAGCGCCGTCCATTGGCCGATCTGCACGACACAGGCGGCGTCGGCATCCGTCGCGGAGCATAGCGGAGAAGCGGATTGCGGCGCGGCCGCCGTGACGAATTCCGCGGCCGGTTCAGACATGGTTGTCCTTCCGGTTCGGTCCGGGTGGACCATCGGTTTTTTGCGGCGCGGTCGCGCGGTTCGCGGAGTTCTCTGAGGTGCTGCCGCCTGCGCCGGCCGGCGGCGGGACCTCGAGGACGCATCGCACACCGCTGCGGTACTTGCCGTGTTCGTTCGGCAGGACGACCGCGACCGGGACCGTGCCGCTTTTGGCGTCGGTGACCGGGGAGACGAACTCGACGGCGCCGATGGCCTGCCGGCCAGTTTCCGGGAAGCGGACCAATACGCTCGAACCGGGTCGGAGACTCGCTGCCTGCGGGGTGGGGACGGAGAAACGGGCACGGAGCGGATCGAGTTCCACCAAGGTGAGCACGTTCGGACTGGTGGGCAAAATGGCTTCACCGGCGTCTTTGAACACCTTGAGAACGATCCCGTCGATGGGGCTGCGGATCCGCCTCCGCTCGAGTTGTGCCTCGATTCGTTTGTAGTCCAGGGCGCTGATGGCCTGATCTTCGCGGGCCATTTCCAGGCGGGCCTTGGCGATGGCACAATCGGCTTCCGCGCGCTCCAGTTCCGTCTGGCTGGCATGTCCCTTGGTGCGAAGCTCGCGGAGTTTGTCCAGCTTGCTTTGCCAGGACCGCCAATCGGCTTGGGCCGCATCGATCTTGCCGGTCGAATGCATCTGGGCCCGGGCCACTTCGAGCGTGGTTTCCAGGACGTCGGTGTCGAGCGTGGCCAGGAGTTGGCCTTTGGAGACCGTCTCGCCCTCTTTGACGAGAATGGAGGCAACGACGCCGTTTTCCGTGGCGGCCAGATCGATCGTCGCATGGGGCTCCGTAAAGCCCTCGATCTGGGCGACGGCGGGGTTGGAGTGGGTCAGTCCGAGCAGAGTGACAAGAACGATCGCCATGCGCCTGGTCGCGCTGCCGTCGATGTGCGAGGGGGCGGTGGGACGGCTGCCGTCCAAAAGCGCGTTGGGTACGCGGCGTCGGATTGTGCTCGGCACGAGCTTCCAATACATAGCAGATTCACGGTCCAGGGGAGATCTGGACGAGCTGTCGGGCCGAATCGCGGCCCCACAGACTTCGGGTCCTCCAGAAAGGCTACGTTCCGTCAAAGCTCCAGGCAGAAGAAATGCGGCCCGTTCGGGCGGGTATTGAGGGCGATCTGCCGTTCTGATCGGGACAACCTGCAAAATCGGTGTTTCCGGGGGGAGCGGTGTCGTGCGGCGACGCCGGTATGGCGAAAGGGACGTGAGGTTACAAAGGCCCACGGATGGCAGCGCCGGACCACGGATGTCCTGTCCTCTTATCCGTGCCCACGGCGCTGTCATCCGTGGGTCTTCCCGAAGCGGTCAGGATGCCTGGCCGGTTTCGCTGTTTCGCCGCGATTTGCCGGCCGTAGGGGAATCTTAGCAAACAGCGAGCAATCCACCAGCGGTAAGGTTTTTCCTACCATCCACTTCATATACTGCGTGCGGTCAGATTTGTCCGATCGTAAAACGGAATTCATTCCGTTCCTCTTCGAACGGATTGAAATCCGTTTTACGACAAATCCGGCCGTGGCCGGCATAACGACCTGAACTGC
>JABWBD010000219.1 GCA_013360685.1 Pirellulales bacterium | reverse complement strand
AGTGTTGACTCGCCGCGAAGCCAGGTCGTCGGTCAGGGAGCGAATGTCGAACACGGCATCGTAACCGCGCAACGAGAGCTTGAAACCGTTCTTCCCGTTCGCCGCACCGTGGCACGTGCCGGCGTTGCAGCCGAGCCGCGTCAAGACGGGATTCACGTCACGGATAAAGTCGGGGAGGTAAGGCTGGTCGAGCCCCGTCACCTCGACCGGGATCTCCACGCGTTGGCCGCCCAGTTCGGCGATCGCTTTCCCGGCGCCGTTTGCCGAAGGAGTGAACCGCCCGGCGGCCGTGATTTGCCCCACGCTTCCTTCCACGCGCCACGCGGCGGCGCGGGTCACGTCGGCCTGGCTGCCCGCGGGTGCCGTCGCCGTGAGGACCAACTGAACATAGTCCGTGGGCCTCGACAGGCGAACCGACTTCGGTTCGACGTCGAGCCCGGAGATTGAGATTCCCGCGGCAGGCGTCGGCGGAGTCGCCTGCGTCTCGGCCTGGACAGCGGCAAACTTGGCGACGGCGCCACTGTCGGTTTTCTTCACTTCAAAGGGCATGAAGGCCGCCAGGACTGCCCCGTCGGCCGGATCGACCAGGCGGACCTGCCCGTCTCCACCGGCGGCAGCGAGTTTCTTCCCGTCGTGCGAAGCGGCGAGCGCATAGATGCCGGTCTCGGGGATCTCGCGGGTCCACAGGGGCTTGCCGGAGTCGGTCTCGTAGGCGGACACTTGCCCGGCGCCGTCGAGGCTGCCGGCAGCAAAGCATTTCGTGCCGTCGGGACTGAATCGCACCCCGAACACCCGCCCGCGGAGAGCCGCATACTCGCGGATCTGGTTGGGGTTGCCGCCGCTGGCCGGGGCGGCCTTGACATCCATCTGGAAGAGTTTCGGCGCGCCGTCCGCGCCGCCGGCCAGGACCTCGTCGCGTTTGGGATGGCGGTCGATGGCGATCATGCCGCCGCGGAGGACTCCGGGCGTGTGCGTGGTCAGGTTGCCCAGGAACCGTTGCGTGGCTACGTCGGTCATCTTGACCGTCTTGTCGCGGCTGACCGAGAGGATCGCCTTGCCGTCGCCGGAAAAGACCGTTCCGCGGATCCAGTCTTCGTGCGCGGCCATGTAGACCACTTCCTTGCCGGTGGCGGCCTCGATCGCGCGGACCGACTTGTCGGCGCAGCCGAAGGCGACAAGCTTTCCGTCCGGCGACCAACTGCCGCCGTAGACCGTGTCGAAGGTGACCGCGTGCGATAGGGCGAGCTTGCGCAGGGCGACATCCCAGATTTGCACTTCGCCCATCCGGCAGGGCAGCCCTCCGGTGACCGCCAGGCGCGAGCCGTCGGGCGAGAACCGCACCGATTCAATCCGCTCCGACATGCCGACCAGGCGCGCGATCGTCCGGGAACCGTCGGCGGCAACCAGCAGGACCTCGTGGAAGCCGGCCAGGGCCAGCATCGTGCCGTCCGGCGAGAAGTCGAGCGAAGTGATCACGGGCGGGCGCGTGTAGAGCGGCGGATGGTCGGAGTCAAACGACGGCCGTCCGCCGGCGGGCGTGTCGTCGACCGCTCCCTCTTCGATCCATCGGCGGATCAGGTCGATCTCCGACTGGGCGAGCGGCTTCTTGCCCTGGGGCATTTCTGCTTTGCCATCGACCGGAGTAATCAGTTCGAGCAGGTAGCTTTCGTCCGTATTGCCGGGCACGATGGCGGCGATCTCGCTTTCGCCGCCTTTCAGAAGGGCGTCGTACGACGTTGTGAGGTACTCGCCCTTGTCCTTGGCCGGCTGATGGCAGCCATGACAATTGGCGCGGAGAATCGGGACGATCTGGTTGTGATAGCTGACCTTGGTTTCGGCGGCTTTCCCGGCGTCGTCGCCGGCGGCGGAACTTGCCAGAGCCAGAAGGACGACGCCCGCACGGATTTGCCACCAAACCATCGTGAATCCCCGAGTGCTGGAACTGTGGCCGCGGCACAAGTTGGTGCGCGGGTGTCGACGTCGGCTTGCCTCAGGGGGAGAGAGCGGCACCTCGATGGGCGAGTTCAAGAATGTCGGAAAAGGTGGGGTGCCGCCGCCTGCCGGACAACGCCGCGTCGGGAATGCTAGCAGGGCTGGTTTCCGACAGTAACGTTTTCCCGACAGCCGCGCCGATCAATCGGCACCGGCGGCACACGTGCGGATCCGTAGCCTGGCAGATGGGGCCTTCGTGTCGTAAATGATTGCGCTCCAAAGGTTTATTGCGTCTGGGCTGCCGCGGCGCATCGCCCGTCGCGGAAGGAGGGCCGTCTTGGACACTTTCGGACACGATGCCATCGGCCCCGCGTCGGAGTGTTGCCATCCCGATGCACGGATGAAGCGGAATGCGCCTGCAACTATAATCCGGAGAGGGCCGGATCCGTGCTGGACGGGACCGGCAGCACCGGGAATTGTGCATCCAAGTGAGGAGTAGTCCATCCATGAAATTGACCGTGAATCGCAGGGAGTTTGTTGCCGGATCGTGTGCTGCGTTGGCCGGGGTCGCGCTGGGGCGGATGAGTTCGGGCTTCACGTATGCTCCAACGGAACAGAAGCTCGCCGTCGGCTGCCGCGACGTTCATCTGAAGGTCACCGGCGCAGACGACTGCTGGGCGGCGATGCGGACGATCGGGGCCGAGAGCGTGGCGGCGACGGTCGGCGACGACCTTTCGATCCCCGCATTGTTCCATCCGAGCCGGAAATACACCCTCGCCACGGCGGAAGGCATCGAGCAACTCGCGGCCGATGCGAAGGCGGCCGGCGTGAAGGTCACGGCTTTCTGCATGTCGAACCGCTTCGACACGCGGCCCGACTTTGAACTGGAATGGACCGCGAAGGCCGCGGAGGCCGCGAAGGCTCTCGGCGCCAAGGCGATCCGGATCGACGTGGTGCCGCACAAGCTCTCGCCGCAGGAGTTTCCCGCGTTCGCCGTTGAGATCCTCGGCAAACTGGTCAAGGCGACCGAGTCGACCGGCGTCCGGTTCGGAATGGAGAACCACGGCGGCACCACGAACAATCCCGAGTTCCTCAGGACGGTCTTCCAGGGAGTCGGCTCCGACCGGCTCGGCCTGACGCTCGATACGGCCAACTTCTACTGGTTCGGCCACCCGCTCTCGAAGCTCTACGATCTCTACGCCGAGTTCGCACCGCGGGTGGTCCACACGCACTGCAAGAGTATCCGGTATCCGGAGTCGGAGCGAGAGACGCAACGGCAGCGAGGCTGGAAGTATGGCGATTACTGCTGCCCGATCTACGAGGGCGACATCGATTTCCGCCGAGTCGTGGAGATCCTCAGAAAGGCCGGCTACGCGAACGACCTGTGCATCGAGAACGAGTCGCTGGGCAAGTTCCCGCAGGCGGAGCAGGGCTCGGTCCTGGCGCGCGAGATCGAGTATTTGAAAGAGCTCCGGTAGCGATGATTTGTCGGTTGTTCTTGCGATCCAAGGGGTTTGGGGGCGACGCCGTTACCGGGACATTTCACCCGCTCGTTCCGCACGACCACCAGGTCGGCACCGGTCTCTTTCTTGACCTGTTCCGGTGAGCAGGCGATTTGAATGCCGTTGGGAAGTCGGTACCATAGGAGGCGTTTGAGCCGGCAGGAACGCGGCCGTCACAAGGCTATTCTGCGGCCAGCCGCCGTGGAGATCGGAGGTCGATCATGGAGATGCCTGAAGCCGACCGAAATCTGCTCGTCGGCTTGTTCGCCCTCCACTGGGGGCTCATCGAGCGAGACCAGTTTCTCGCCGCCGCCTCAAATTGGCTGGCCGATACCACTCGGGATTTCGGCGAGATTCTGCTGGGCGAGGGGAATCTGTCGCCCGAAGACCTTGCGAAAATTCGTCTGGCGGTCAGCCAGTACCTCGAGGCTCGCAGACGCCCGTCGGTCGGTGAGCCTACGGTGAACCTGTCGCCAGCCGTCGAAGAGACCGGCAATTACACACCGGACCGGGATGCCACCGAGGTCTTCGATTCGAAAACTCCCCACGAAGCGCGAGAGACGGTTCGAAGCGGCGCCGGCTCGCCCCAGCCGCTTCGTTACACGGTACTTCGATTTCATGCCCGGGGAGGACTCGGCAAGGTCTCACTCGCTCTGGATGAGGAACTGCACCGTGAAGTAGCCTTCAAGGAGCTTCTGGACCGTCTGGCCGATGACCAGATCTGCCGCGATCGCTTTATTTGCGAGGCGGAGATCACGGGCTTACTGGAGCATCCCGGCGTTGTGCCCGTGTACGGGCTGGGCCGGTATTCGGACGGCCGGCCGTTCTACGCCATGCGGTTCATTCGCGGAGACACGTTCAAGGAGGCAATCGACCGTTTCCACGCGCGGTCGGCCGCCGGCGCGGAGCCGGGAGAACGCATCCTGGAGTTTCGCGCGCTCTTGCGCCGTTTTATCGATGTCTGCAATACCGTCAGCTATGCCCATAGCCGTGGCGTGGTCCACCGGGACATCAAGCCGCGAAACGTGATGCTCGGCAAGCATGGTGAAACGCTCGTGGTGGACTGGGGGCTAGCGAAGGTGGTGGGGCGCTGCGGGGACTATGCCGACAGTTCCGAAAGGACGATCCATCTTTTGTCCGGATCCTCGGCGGCGGTCACCCAGTATGGAAGCGCAATCGGCACGCCCGCTTACATGAGTCCGGAGCAGGCAGCGGGAGAGCACAACCGGGTGGGCCCGGCCAGCGATATCTACAGCCTCGGCGCCCTGTTGTACCATCTCCTTGTTGGCGAAAAACCCTTCACAGACGAAGCCAAGGAAGTCGTTCTGGAAAAGGTCTGCCGCGGCGACTTCCCTCACCCCAGACAGGTAAATCCGCAAGTCCCGCGACCACTGGAAAGCGTCTGCCTGAAAGCGATGGCGCTACTGCCGCAGGCCCGTTATTCGAACGTTCCCGCGCTGGTGGATGATCTGGAGCATTGGCTTGCCGACGAGCCCGTGTCCGCCCGTCCCGACACCTATATCGAGGCGGCGCGGCGATGGATGCGGCGGCACCGCGCCTTGACCCAAGCCGGCGCGGTGACCCTGGTGCTGGTCGCCGCGGTGTCGTTGGTCGCCGCCTGGCTGGTCAATCGCGCGAGGCAGGAAGCGGTGGTCCTGGCGGAGAAGAACGCGGTGCTCGCCGAAAAAGAGCGGACCGCTCGCCACGAAGCCCAGGCACGTTTCCGCGATGCGCAGGAGGCCACGGACCTGTGGCTGACAGGGGCCGCCGACGCGCTGAAGTATTACCCCGGGGTCCAAGAGGCTCGCCGGCGGATGCTCGAGAAGGCCGCCGAGAACTACGAGCGTTTTACGCGGGTGTCGAGTGCGAATCCGGAACTGGAGATCGAACGAGGCAGGGCCTATCTGCGGCTGGGCAACGTCCGCCGTATCTTGGAAAGCCCGAACGAGGCGGTCCAAGCCTACCGGAAGGCTCAGGATGTCTTTGCATCGCTTTCGCGCGAGCGTCCGAGACTTTGGGAATCCACGGTCGAGTTGGCCAACAGCCGCGTGATGTTAGGGCTGGCCTTTGCCGATCTGGCAGAGCACCGCAAGGCCGACGCCGAGTATTCACGGGCAATCGCGGAATTACGCGACCTGGCCCGCAGCCGTCCGGGCGATCGTCGCGTCTGCGAGACCCTGGCGGCAGGCCTGATGAATCGCAGTATCCTTCTGTCGGCAACCGGTGCGCACGAAGAGGCCGAGTCGCTGCTCCATCAGTCAATCCGAGAATGGGAAGCCCTCATTGCCGGCACTCCCGCAGGCGACCGCTTGCACTGTCGGCTGTCTGCCGCTCAAGCAGCACTGGGGCAACTCCTTTTGGAGCGGGGCCGACCGACCCAAGCGCTCGTCGAACTCGGTCAGGCAATCCAGACGCTGGATGGTTTGGTGGAGGCAGCACCGGATGATCCCGCGTACCGCGAGTGGCGGGCCACAACTCTGATCAGCCTGACCGGCGTTCAGAGGAGATGCGGCTTGTACCGCGAGGAAGAGGAAGCCTACGGCCAAGCGGTTCGAGACTATGAGGACCTGATCAAGGCCCTGCCGGACGTGCCTGATTATGAGGAGTGCCTGGCGGTGACGCGCAACGATCTGGCGCTCTTGCGTCATCACCTCGGGCGGAATCCGGAGGCGGAGACCGACGCCAGGGCGGCTCTCGACATCTTCGCTTGTTTGACCGCCAGTTATCCGGAGATACCCCGGTATCGCGGCGAATTGGCCGCGTGCTATGACACGCTTGCACAGATCCTCGGCGACTTGGCGAGGAATGAAGAGGCGTCGACTGCTGGGAAAACGGGCATTGAGGCATACAGAACCCTGGCGGGCCTGTATCCCGATGTTCCCCAATATCGCGAGCGGCTGGGCGTCTGTCAGAGCCATCTTGGCCGGATTCTTGCCAAGCTTGGGGAGCACGACGGGTCCGAAGCTGCGTTCCGCGAGGCGGTCGAGATTCTCGATGGCCTCGGTCTCGGCGCGCCGGATTTGCCCGCCTACCGGGACGAACTGGCATTTGCGCTGGTGTACCAGGGCACGTTCTTGTTGGAACGGGGCAAGACGGCGGAAGCTGAATCGCCGCTGCGACGGGCGGGGGAACTGTGGAAAGCGATCGTCCAAGAGACTTCGGCCCCCGAGTACCTGGACAATCTTGCCTGGTTTCTTGCCAACAGTCCCGAGCCTCGGCTGCGTAATCCCCAGGAGGCGATCGCGCTGGCCAAGCAGGCCGTCCAGTCCGCCGAGGAGAATGCCGGCTACTGGAATACGCTGGGCGCGGCCTGGTACCGGGCCGGGGACTGGAAAGCCAGTCTGCAGGCGCTTGAGGAGGCGGCACAGCGGCGCGAGATCCACGGCCGCGACGGCTTGTTCCTGGCGATGGTCTTCAAACAGCTTGGCAATCTGGATAAGGCAAGTGAATTTTATCGCCTCGCAAGCCAGTGGATCGAAAAGAATCAGCCGGGGAACTGGGAGCTCGTGCGACTACGTGCCGAGGCGGAAAGCCTTCTCAAGACCTCCGATCTTCCTGCGGCGCAGAAGCAATAGCTTTCTCGATCACGCCAGAGCTGATCTTCACTGGACCGAGACGAACGTCCGCGCCGATGATGACGAAAGTGCGGGCTGAGACCGCCACCGCGATGGGGGCGGCAAAGAGAAAGGGATGTTCGAGCGCTTGCTCAATGGAAACTCACCTTCGACGTCTGTGGCAAGCCTTGGCTGGAGTCCTGGTGCTGGGAGGGCTCTGGCTGGGAAGGGTCGCTGGCGAGGAACCGGCAGGGTTCGCCTATTTGGAAAGGCTTGCCGCAACCCCCGCCTTGGGTCCCACGGATGATTCCGACGCCCCCTTGCCGCCGGAGTCGACCCTGGAAATCAACCCGGCCTCGTACCAGCCCCAGCCTCCGCTGCTCCCGCCTCGCGAAGTGCAGCCACCGACGCCTCCGCCTCAAGTTCGCCGCGATACTCAGCCTCCGGGAATCTCGCCGATTCTGGGGGCACTCGGGCTGGAGGGGCTAAGCCAGAGTCTCTTGGCACGGTCGAGGCCGGTGCCCGGCCAGGTTGGCACGAACGTGGTTTCCGGAGTTGAGGCTAAGGCACGAGTGACGACGGATGCCGGGAATCTGCTGGGGAAAGCCCCGGCGGCGCTGGGCGTCGGCGTGCAGCGCCGCACGCCGATCGTCACTGATCCCCGCATCCGCGGAAGCCGCGTGGGCCAGTTGGCGGCCGCCGGCTCCTATTGGGTGCCCGCGCGGATCGACCTCGACACGGCCGTCAGCAAGATCGATTCCCGCCTCGTCGAGGACGTCGAGATCATCGGCGGCCCCTACAGTGCACTGTACGGTCCGGGGCTGCACTTCCTCGACATTGAACTGTTGCGTTCGCCCCGCTTCGACAGCCCCCAGTGGCACAGCAACAGCAGCGCCGATTTCAACACCAACGGTGAGCAATGGTACGGCCGGCAGGACCTGATGGGCGGCAGCCGCGATTGGGGGTTCCGCTTCGGATACGGCCATCGCACCGGCAACGACTACGTCACCGGCGAAGGGGAGCACATTCCTTCGAGCTACAAGTCTCGCGACATCAATTTCTCGCTCGGCAGGGACCTCTCTGGCGATGCGCACCTGGAGTACAACGCGCTCCGCCTGGACCAGACCGACGTGGAATTCCCGGGCATGGCCTTCGATATGGACTTCCTCGTCACCGATGCGCACGACGTTGCCTACATCCTGGAAGACCAGGAGTATTTCGATCTTCTCGAGGTCGAAGTCTGGTACAACCGCACTCGCTTCGAGGGAAACGCCCAGCGGCCCGGAAAACGCCGCCAGTTTCCGATCTTCGACTTCTTTCGTTATCGGGGTTTCACGGATGTCGATTCGATGTCCACGGGCTTCTTCGCGGCGGCCACCTGGGGCGAACCCGACGCGCCGCACCTGACGGCGGGCCTCGACCTGCGGCAGGTGGTCCAGGAACTCAACGAAATCGCCAGCGGGCGCATCGGGCGGAATGAGTTTGAGAACGCCAATTCCCCGTTGCCCCGCTCGCAGTGGACCAACCCCGGCCTGCTCGTCGAACAGACGCTCCCGCTTACCGACCGGCTTACGCTTCGCGGCGGGGCCCGTCTCGACTTCGTGGCGACCGATGTCATTGACGACCCGGTGAAGCTCGAAAACCTCGGCCTCCAGGTCCCGCAGTCCTCCCTGGCCGACATCCTGGGGACCGACGAGTTCGAGCAGAGTTTCACCATGGGAATGCTTTTCGCCACCGCCCAGTACGAGTTGAATCCGCATTGGGACGTATTGGCGGGCGTGGGGCACGGCGAGCGGGCGCCTTCGCTGACCGAACTCTACGTTGCACAATCGTTCATGTTCCTCTTGCAGAACGGGCTGAACACCGTCACGGGCGATCCCCTGCTGGAGCCGGAAAGGCTCACGCAGGTCGACCTGGGCCTCCAGTGCGATTACGAGCGGTTCCACGGAGCGGCCAGATGCTTCTTCGGCTGGGCGGACGACTACATCACCTTTGAGAACCTCAGCGTCTTTCGCGGTCCGCCGGCCGGCCAGGTCGAACAGGTCAATCTGAAGTACGTGAACACGGATCTGGCCACTCTCAACGGCGTGGAGTTGTACGGGGCATACGACCTCAACCCCCACCTGACCCCCTTTGCCACACTGCGGTACGTGGAAGGAAAGGACCGGACCCGCAACGGCGATTTTGCGACGCGTCCGAATCGGCCGGGCCAGCCGAGCGAGCAGGTCCCTGGGCTACCGCGAGGCTCGTTCAGCGGCATCGCCGGCGGCGACGAGGAGCCGCTGCCCGGCATCCTCCCCTTGGAGAGCCGTCTCGGGGTTCGGTTCCATCCGCACGGCGACCGCCCACACTGGGCGGTCGAGATTTCAGCCCGGGTTGTCGACGACCAGGAGCGCGTGGCCGCCAGCCTCCTGGAGACGCCCACGCCGGGCTTTACCACGTACGATCTGCGCGGCTACTGGCGTCCCAACGACCGATGGCTTTTCGTGTCGGGCGTGGAGAACTTTACGGACAAGCTCTACCGCGAGCATCTCGACTTCCGCTCGGCCAGCGGCATCTCGGTCTACCAGCCGGGCGTCAATTTCTACTTCGGAAGCGAGCTGTCGTTCTGACGGCCAGTCCGTGGAGGCGGGACACGGTCCGGTCTTGGCCTTCGGGTCACCCGCGTTTGCGCCGGCGAGGATGGGTGTAGGCCGGAGAACGGCATATTGTCTATCGGTGATATGCCGCGCTCAAGTTAGTTCGACTGGGTTGTAGACTCCCGGCCAGCTTTGCAGTATTCTGAGCTGCCTTAGTCGTTTTCGGGCCGCGGGAGGGCGCCGGCTGCGAAACGCTTCAAAGAAGGTGCTTTGGCCGCTCGTGCTCTCCGCCGTCAGAAGCAATGCGTGCTGGATGTCTGATCCAGTATCGCCAAGTGGGAGCGGTCGATCATGTCAGCGAAATCTCGGCGAGGTTCTTTCCACAAGAATGGTGAGGTTCATTCCCGGCGGCTCGACACCTGCAAGGTGTGGCGCGGTCGGCGCGTGGGTCTTGAACACCTCGAGGAGCGGACGCTTCTGAGCATGGCTTCCGGCGCGGACTACAACCAAGTAGATCCGCAGTGGTTTGCGGAGTTTGCCGCACCTTCCTCGTTGAGCCTGGCCGAGACAATGGCGCTCAATAGCCAAGTGGCGCCGGCGTATGGTCCTCAAGAGGCGCGCCCGGAGCCCAGCCGCTGGATCGTTCGCTTGACGCCCGAGGCCGTTGAGGGCATTGGCTCACCGGCGCAAACGTCAGACTACCTGGCTTGGTCCGGCATCTCGTTCCAAGTGCTCCGAGGGCTGGGGCTTCCCGGCCAGGTGCTGGTCCAAACCGTGCAAAGTGCGGCGGCGGTCGAGGGGTCGCTTCGCGCGAACCCTTACGTCGCGTCGTTTGAGGCGGACGGCCCGATCAGCGTCCAGGCATTTCCGAACGACCCGGAATTCTCACGACAGTGGGGCCTTTACAACACGGGCCAGACCGGCGGAACGGCCGACGCCGACATCGACGCTCCCGAGGCATGGGCGATCACCACCGGCAGTCCCGAGGTCGTCGTGGCCGTCCTCGACACCGGCATCGACTACACGCACCCCGACCTGGCGGCGAACGTTTGGACCAATCCCGGAGAGGTCCCGGGTGATGGCGTTGACAATGACAACAACGGGAAAATCGACGACGTCCACGGCTACGACTTCTACAACCGAGACGGTGATCCCATGGACGACCATCGGCATGGTACCCATGTGGCCGGAACGATCGCCGCGGCGGGCAACAATGGTGCCGGCGTGACGGGGGTGAGCTGGTCGACGAGATTGATGCCGCTGAAGATTCTGGGCGAGGACAACCGGGGGAGAGACGGAGAGGGATGGAAAGCCGACGCGATCGAGGCGCTGAATTACCTGATCATGATGCGTCAGCGGGGCGTCCAGGTACGCGTTGCCAACAACAGTTGGGGCTACTTGGGGAGTTCGAGCCCGGAGCTCCGCGCTCGCATCCAGGCGGTCGGCGAGGCGGGAATCTTGTTCGTGGCGGCGGCGGGCAACGGCGACGCTCTGGGACGCGGCATCGATAGCGATGAGGACCCGGACTACGCCTTCTATCCGGCGAGCGAAGACCTCGACAACATCATCAGCGTGACGGCCAGCGACTACAACGACCAGCTTGCCCGGTTCAGCAACTACGGTCTGACCAGTGTGGACATCGCCGCACCGGGAGCGGGCATCCTCAGCACCGAGCCCGGCGGCCTCTATCAATCCCGCTACGGCACCAGCATGGCGGCCCCGCACGTCAGCGGCGTGGCCGCGCTGGTGTGGGCCAACGTTCCCAATGCCACCGTGGCCGAGGTGCGAGACGCTATCCGTTACGGGGCCGATCCGATTTCCGCTTTCCAGGACAAGCTGGCCTGGGGCGGGCGGCTGAATGCGTACGGGGCGCTTACCGTGGACACCGTCGCTCCGCACGCAAAGCTGGACAACGCGGCCCACGTGACAGGCCCGGGTGCTACCGAGGTGCTGATTACGGTGACCCACTCGGACAACCGTCTGATCGAGATCGACAGCCTCGATCCCTTGGACTTGGTCGTCACGCGGCTCTGGGACGGTCACGAAATGGAGAATCTCACGGTCGTCTCCAAGCCGGCGTCCAATGCCGCGAATGCCACGGTGGTGTACCGAGTCCCGGCGCCGAACGGTACCTGGGGCGCGATGGACGATGGCGACTACCAGATCTGGCTCCGGGCCGGCCAGGTCTGGGATACCAGTGGCAACCGCGCTGGCGCCGGTTTTCTCGGAAGCTTCAACGTGGACACAACCCCGGGCCTCATCCGGGTCAACAGCACGGCCGACGCCGCCGATGCAAATCCCGGCGACGGTATTGCCGACGACGGCAGTGGGCACAGCACGCTGCGCGCGGCGATCATGCAAGCGAACGCCCTGGCCGGTGGGAACACGGTCCGCGTTCCGCCCGGGATCTATCGGCTAAGCATCGCCGGCACGGACGACGACGCCGCAAGCGGCGACTTGGACATTGCGGGAAACCTGACCCTTCGTGGTGCGGGCGCCGACAAGACGGTCATCAATGCGGCCGGGCTGGATCGAGTGTTCCATGTATTGCCCGGCGTGAAGGTTACCCTCTCAGGCGTCACGATCACCGGCGGGTCCGCGGATCGCGGCGGCGGGGTGCTGAATTCCGGAGCCCTTTCGCTCGTCGACGTAAGTTGCTCGGGCAATACGGCCGCCGGCGGCAGTGGCGGCGGCGGAGTTTTCAACGAGACAGCGGCCGCGCTGACGATGGTGCGGAGCACGGTGGCGGCAAATTCCTCAGATCAGAGCGGCGGCGGCATGCGCAACGAGGGCGCCGCGACGGCGGCAAACAGCACCTTCTCGGGAAATCGAGCGACGGGCGCCGCGGCTTCCGGCGGCGGGGTCTTCAGCGGAAGCACGAGCACCCTGACACTCCTGAGCACGACCATTGCCGACAACTCGGCCGGCGCCGGCGGTGGCGGCCTTTTTGCCTCCGGCACGGTAGTGGCGAACAACACGATCATCGCGGCGAACACCGCCGCCTCGGATCCCGACGTCCAGGGGGCAGTTGGTTCTCAAGGGCACAACCTTGTCGGCGACGTCGGCGGCAGCAGCGGCTGGTCCCCCAGCGATGTCTTGAACGTCGACCCTTTGCTGGGGCCCTTGCAGGACAACGGCGGTTCTACGTGGACCCATGCCCTGCTCGCCGGAAGCCCGGCCATCGACGCCGGCGACGTCGAGCGCGTTCTTGAGCAGACCTTCAGCTCGACCGACGTGCCAAAGCCGACTGCCGATCAGACGTTGACTTCGTCCACTCTTGAGGTCAGCGGAGCGGGCGATGCGATCCTCGACCTCGACGTAGTTCTCGGCATCGATCACACCTACGTCGGCGACTTGGAGGTCTACCTGACGAGCCCCCGGGGCAGGCAAGTGGAGCTCTTTCGTAACGTGGGAGGCGACGGCGATGACTTCACCAATACGAGACTGGACGACGAAGCGGACACTCCGCTCGCCGCATCCAGCGCTCCGTTTACGGGAAGCTTCCGCCCGCAAGGTTTGCTTTCCGCCTTCGACGGCGAGGACCCTACCGGCGCCTGGACCCTCTCGGTGTACGACCAACTGAGCATTCGCGACGTCCAGACGATTCCCGCGGCCGACGTTCCCCGGCAAATCCTCGACTACGCAACGAGCGCTTCCTACCTCAACGTCAGCGGGATATCCGGCGCGATCCTGGACATTAACGTGACGTTGGACCTGACGCACACGTGGGATTCCGATTTGGACGTCCGCCTCACCAGTCCAAGCGGGACCCAGGTGGAGCTGTTCACCGACGTGGGCAGCTTCGGGCGCAATTTCACGAACACGACGCTGGACGATGAGGCCCTCACGGCCATTACCGCCGGGGTTGCACCTTTTTCCGCGAGTTTTCGCCCGGAAGGCTCGCTCGCCGCTTTTGACGGAGAGGACCCTACCGGCACGTGGAAACTGGAGATCTACGACGACGCCGCTGGCGACGTAGGCACGCTCAACAGTTGGGCTCTTTCGATCACGACTCCGGGCGCGACGGTCCAGACGGGCGCCATCAACAACTGGTCGCTCGTTTTGGCCTCCCGACCGACCGACAGCATCCGGCAGGTCTTCGCCGCGTCGGACGTGCCAAGGCCGACCGTCCAAGTGCCGCCGGACGCGTCGCCCGAGG
>JABWBD010000218.1 GCA_013360685.1 Pirellulales bacterium | reverse complement strand
CGGACCCGCGACGGTGAGCGACCGGCGCCGGCGCGGACCGCCGAAACCACGGCGACGCCGAAAAAACGCGGCCGTAGGCCGGCAGCGGCGGAACCGAAGCCCAGGGCCGAGGACGCGCACGTGCGGGTCGATCCGTCGCACGTCTCTAACCAGGCAATCTCCACCGAAGACATCCAGACCACGACCATGCCGAAACGCAAAGCCGACGACATCCTGGCACGGCTCAACCAGCAGCAGCGCGAGGCCGCATGCCACGGAACGGACCCGCTCTTGATCATCGCCGGCGCCGGCACGGGCAAGACAACGACGCTCGTGCACCGCGTGGCCTGGTTGATCTCGCAGGGCACTCCGCCCCAGCGGATTCTGCTTCTCACCTTCACCCGCCGCGCCGCGGGCGAGATGCTCCGCCGCGTCGAGGAGGCGCTGCGGCAGGCCGACGTCAGCCGCCACGTCTGGGGCGGCACCTTCCACGGAACCGGCATGAGGCTCTTGCGCCTGGCGGGCAAGGCGATCGGCATCAATCCGCGTTTCACCGTCCTCGACCAGGACGATGCCGAAGACCTGATGGCGGCGATCGCCCGGGATCTCGATCTGGGCAAGGGCGACAAGCAATTCCCCAAGAAGCGGACGTGCCTGGCCATTCACAGCTACTCGGTCAACGCCGAGTTGCCGCTGAAGAAAGTCCTCGCCTCGCAATTCTCGCAGAACGAGCCGTATGCCGAGCCGCTCGCCGAGCTTTTCAAGGCATACCGCCAGCGGAAGGCCGAACGGAACCTGTTGGACTTCGACGACCTGTTGACCCAATGGTGCGACCTGCTCGAGCACCCCGAGGTCGGCCCGGCGATCCGCGGCCGATTCGACTGCGTGCTGGTGGACGAATACCAGGACACGAACCGCTTGCAGGGCCGCCTGCTCAAGCTCATGTCGCCCGACGGTTGCGGCCTGACCGCCGTGGGGGACGACGCCCAGTCGATTTATTCTTTCCGCGCGGCCACCGTCCGCAACATCCTCGAATTCCCCGAGCAGTTCCCCGGCGCGCAGATTATCAAGCTCGAACAGAACTACCGCAGCACGCAGTTGATCCTGAAGGCGACCAACCGGGTGATGGCCGAATCGAGCCAGGGCTTCCCCAAGGAACTCTGGTCCGAGCGGGCCGGCGGAGTGCAGCCGCAGCTCATCTCCTGCTACGACGAGCACGAACAAGCCGAGTTCGTTGCCAGGCGGATCCTCGCGCACCAGAAGGCCGGCATCCCGTTCTCCCAACAGGCAGTCCTTTTCCGGGCCTCGCACCACAGCATCCTGTTGGAAGGCGAGCTGGCCAGGCACAAGGTCGACTTCGTCAAGTACGGCGGGCTGAAATTCGTGGAAGCGGCGCACGTGAAAGACCTGTTGTCGCTGGTTCGGCTGGCCGAAAACCCGCACGACGACGTCTCCGGCCAGCGCGCGCTCTGCCTTCTGGCCGGCATCGGGCCGAAGAAGGCCGGCGACCTCTTGGGCGAACTCGCCGCTGCGGACGGGCGGTTCGACATCTGGGAAGAGGCGAAAATCCCCGCAAAGGCCAAAGAAATATGGCCGCCCTTTGTGGGCTTGATGCGATCGTTGGGCGGCGATGGGGAAGGCGACCTCCGCAGTCAGATCCGCCGCGCGATCGAGTTCTACCAGCCGATCCTTGAGGAGAACTACGACAACGCGGCCCAGCGGCTGGCCGACCTGGAGCAGCTCGAGCAACTATCCGCGCGATTCCCCGACCGCGCCGCCATGCTGGCCGACCTGGCCATCGACCCGCCGGCGAGCACGGCCGATTTGCCGGAAGCGCGGCGGCGCGGCGACCCGCTGGTGCTGAGCACCATGCACTCCGCGAAGGGGCTGGAATGGCGCGTGGTCTACGTCCTCCATGCCACCGAGGGCAAGATCCCCTGGGAACGCAGCGCGTGGGACCCCGACCAGCTTGAAGAAGAACGGCGGCTGTTCTACGTGGCCCTCACGCGCGCCGCCGACTGGCTCTATGTCTGCCACCCGAAGCGCGCGTCGACCACGTACGGAAGAGGGTGGCTCGGCGACGTCTGCGAACGAGCCGAGCTGACGCGATTCGTCACGAAGCAGGTGAAGCAGGCATTCCAAGCTCAGCAGGCCGGAGGCTTTCAGGTTCCCGAGGAGATGGCCGAGGTTGCGGCAGCAGAGGCAAAGAAAGCAAAGCCGGGACGGCGAAAAAGCATCAAGTCGTCGCGTTGAGGCGCGCTTGGGCGGAGGCCGCACGCACGCCGAGCTTGTGAAAGGATTGGGACCGGCACGTCGCAGACGGTCGAGTATGCCACTTTTTTCGGGGGTCGCAGCTCGGAGCCGGTCCCATACACGAAACCTTCCTCGACGAGCCGACTGCCCTCCGATGTGATCTCATGCCGCTGGCCAGACCCGCCGACCACTCGGCACCAACTCTCCGACACCAGCTTGGCCTCGACGCCAGCGGACTCCAGGCGGTAGCAGGGATTGGTTTAAGGCTCCTTTGGCGGGGAGGCCAGAGTTGCGGAACTGAATGCTGTGCCGTCACGCATCTGCCAGCGAGACCACGAGGCGCTTGCCAACGGCTTCGGCGTAGCGCACCAGGGTTTCCACAGTGGGGTTGGGCCGTTGCCCGGTTTCGAGCTTCGAGAGAGCCGAGCGATCCATGCCGGTGAGTTCAGTCAGGTCGGCGAGGCTCAGGCCTTTCTCTTCGCGCGCAGCCTTCAGTTTCCTGAGCAACTCGTCCACTTGATCCAAGGCTGCCATACGCTCGTAGTGCCGGGCAATCAGCTCAGGTAGTTCTTCGGCGACCTGCTCTCGAATCGCCTTGTACTTGGCGACTTCTTCAGGCGTGAGCCGCCGGTCACGGGTGATGCGTTTCATGGTCGTGGCCTCCTCGGTACATCGTAGGCCGTTACCGGCTAGACGGTATCCGCGTCGATTTCTTCGTACACCACCATCAGGTGCCGGCCCGTGCTGGTGTCTCCGAAAACCACAGGCCGACCGGAGGACCGGCTGATGTCTGCGTCCGTCGCGTTCTGGAATACCTCTTCGACCTCTTCCCTCGAGACGCCGTGATCAGCGCAGTGCTGCACGTTGCCATCTGGATCGTCATCGAGGTCCCAGATAATCGATTCGCATGGCATAGACCGGCCCTCTGGCTTTGTGGTATTATAGTACCACAGACTTCACCGGGCGTCAAGCCGGACTGGGAAGGGTGGGAAGGGCGCAGATGACGCCGAACCGACGGATGCGGCGGGGTGGGCGGGTCGTGAACTGATGAACGTTCTTGACAAACTTCCTCATCTGAGCACACCGCGGACCTTCAGCGGTCGGGTCCTCCGCGCCGGCGCCGTGGGGTATGGCGGCGTGCAGCGGCGCGGCGAGACCTTGGTCGTCGGCCGAGGCACGAACTGGCAACTCGTGGCCAAGGAACTCGTCAAGGGGACGGCCGAGTTAATCTGCCTTCACGGCCTGAACCGGCTGACGGATGACATCTGGCCGGATTCATGCCCGTGCGTCGATCAGCATGCGCTGCGCAACCCTGCCGGTGTGTCCGGCAGGGGCGCTGGGTTGGGCCGCCTACGGACGCGAGCCCACTCTTGTGGCGGGGGAGTTCTTTTCTTTCCTCCCGAAATCCGTTACCTTGCGCGTAGCGGGGGGCGTTCTCCCGCCGGAACGGAACAAGAGAGGAGGTGTGGCAATGACGACGATTGGTCGAGTCGGGCAATTTCTGGCGCTGGCAACTTTCATGATGCTGGTTCCCGTCGCGGTCCTGGCCGCGGACGGCATCAAGGGCTTTGGACCCTACCGGCAGGGCTGTGAAACGGTCGACCTGTTCCAGGCGATCGAAGACGGTCAACTCCAGGTGCGGCTGATCCCGCGGGATTCGGCGCAGGTGCGGCTCTTGGTGGAGAACAAGTCGGGCAAGCCGCTCAATGTGCTCCTGCCCGAGGCGATGGCGGCCTCGCCCGTCCTGGCCCAGTTCGAAAACCTTTTCGGTCCGGGTGGCGGCCAAGACAACGCTCCCCAGAACCTCGGTTTCGGCATGCCGATGATGCAAGGCGGCGGAAATCAGGCGCCGCTATTCAACATGCCGGGCGGGCAGAACCAGAACCGAGGGCCGGGCTTTATGCCTTTTAATATCGCCCCGGAGGTGGTCGGCCAGATGAAGCTCAGCAGTGTCTGTCTGGACCACGGCAAGCCGAACCCGCGGCCGACGATCCAGTATGAGCTCAGACGGATCGACGAAGTGACTGCCATACCGGCAATGCACGAGGTCTGCTCCATGCTCGGCCGCGGTGAGATCGGCCAGAAGGCCGCTCAGGCGGCTGCCTGGCACTTGAACAACGGCCTGAGCTGGGAGGAACTCAAGAAAGAGCGGATCCATGCCGTGTTTGGATTGCAGAGCAAGATTGTGTTCACGCCCGAGCAGATCGAAGAGGCGAAAAAGGCGGTAAAGAAAGCGGAAGAGAAGAGCGGTGGTTCGAAGAACCAGAAGATCGCCAGCTCCTTGAGCGCCAGTCGCTAACGGGACCGGCTGTCATCCAGCGAAAAGCAGGCACAGCCCCGGCGTGTGAAAGCGGATTTGGCCGGCGGAATCCAATGTATGCGTTCCACCCGCCCTCACCCCCTGCCCCTCTCCCGCAAGCGGGAGAGGGGAGATGGAATGTTCCTCAATTTCCCACGCTACCATCCGCCCTTGCGTCCCTGGCGGGTTGTCTCGGTCAGGACGCAACGCTATCCTAAAACGATTCGGCGCTGGCCGCCGGAGTTGAGCGTCTATTGAGTGGATTTCTCGCAGGAATTTCCGTCCCATGCCCGAGTGCTCCGAACGCCATCCGCATCTGAAGCAGTCCGACCCTGAGATCTATGAGCTGATCCAGAGGCAGGCCGAGTTGGAGTCGACGACGCTGAAGATGATCCCCTCGGAGAACTTTGCCTCGTTTGCCGTCCTGGAGGCCAGCGGCTCGATCCTCACGAACAAGTACTGCGAAGGCTACCCCGGCGCCCGCTACTACGAAGGCAACGAGGCGGTCGACCCGATCGAGACCCTCGCGATCGAGCGAGCGAAGTCCCTCTTCGTCGCGGAACACGCCAACCTGCAGCCCTACTCGGGTTCGCCGGCCAACCAGGCCGTCTATCGGGCTCTATGCAAACTGGGCGACAAGGTGATGGGCATGCCGGTCCCCGGCGGCGGGCATCTCACTCATGGCTGGAAGGTGAATTTCTCCGGCAGTGACTACGTCCAGGTCCCCTACGGTCCCGATCCCGAGACCGGCCTGCTGGACTACGCCCGCATCCGCGAAATCGCGCGGCGCGAGCGGCCCAAGATGATCTGGGTCGGGGGCACTTCCTACCCGCGGATCCTCCACTACGACAAGTTTGCCGAGATCGCCGATGAAGTCGAGGCCTACCTGGTCGCGGACATTGCGCACATCAACGGGCTGATCGTCGCCGGCGTCCATCCCAATCCCGTGCCATACTGCGACATGGTCAGCAGCACGATCCATAAGATGCTCCGCGGCCCGCGAGCGGGCTTCGTCCTCTCGCGCGTGGAAGACCGTTACCAGGAGAAGTACCACTCGGACACGAAGCTGAATCTCGCGAAACGGATCGACCGCGCGGTCTTCCCCGGTTTGCAGGGCGGCCCGCACATGCACACGATTGCCGCTATGGCCGTCACGTTCAAGGAGGCGTCGACCGAGGAGTTCCGCCAGTACGGCCGGCAGGTTGCCAGAAACTGCAAGGCCCTGGCCGAAGGGCTCCTGCGGCGAGGCTACCAGCTTGTCAGCGGCGGCACCGACAATCACCTGCTTGTGATGGATTTCCGCGCCAGCGAATTCACCGGCAAAGAAGTGGCCCAGGCACTTTCCAAGGCGGGCATCATCTGCAACTTCAACATGGTTCCCGGCGATCCCCGCAAGCCGCTGATCACCAGCGGCGTCCGCATGGGCACGCCCGCCTTGACCTCGATGGGGATGAAGGAGCCGGAGATGGACCGCATCGCCGGCTGGATCGACACCGTCTGCCGCAACCTCGACAACCTGGAACCGGCGGCCGCGAAAGTGCGAGCCGAGGTGGCCGAGCTTTGCTCGCAGTTTGAGATACCGGGCATCCGTGGGAAGTAGTGCGTGGAGATGGCACCGCGTCGTTTAAGCGCAGGGCCAGCGGCCCGCGCGGGCCGCTGGCCCTGCGGTTAAACGAGTGATCAGATCACCTCGAATGTTGAGGCAGCACCCGAAAGGAAACGAATGAAAGTCGCCACGATCCAGACGGCCAAAGGCAACATCCGGCTCGAACTTTTCGACGACAAGACACCCAATACGGTCGCCAATTTCGAGAAGCTTGCCGGCGAAGGTTTTTATGACGGGCTGAAGTTCCACCGCGTCATCGCCAACTTCATGATCCAGGGCGGCTGCCCGAAAGGCGACGGCACCGGCGGTCCCGGCTACGAGTTCGAGGACGAGTTCCACCCGAAGTTGAAGCACGACCGCGCGGGCGTGCTCTCGATGGCCAATGCGGGCCCCAATACCAACGGCTCCCAGTTCTTCATCACTCACGTCCCCACCCCGTGGCTCGACGGCAAGCACTCCGTCTTCGGCCGGGTGATCGAAGGCCAGGACGTGGTCAATACCATCAAGGCGGGCGACGTGATGAAGAAAGTGATCGTCAGCGAGGAATAGGGCCGGCAGCATTGAAGCCTGACTCTGTTCTTCGCCTGCGAGTCAGGCTTCAATGACTACCTGTCGTTTACGAAGAATGTCGCGGAAAACCGCTTGGGGAGGAACCTCGCGTCAGCACTCCTGCGGGCCGGAAATCCAGTGGGGCTGGCTGACCGCTTCGATCACGTCGAGGGCCACTTCGTCGTACATCCGTTGGCCGGCCGGCGGCATGAGCAGGCGTGCGAGGGCGTTGCACATCGCACTGGCCGCCGCCAGGTTGGTGAAGATCAACTGCGGCACCCCGGCCGCGACCAGTTCGTCGCAGCCGAGTTCGTCGGGCCGATGGTCTTCCGGGTGTGCGATCTCGGGATGGAAGCGGTCCAGGGGAGCGGTCAGGTCGGCGCCCTCCGCGCGGACGTAGACCTGCACGTTGGCGTAGCTGCCGCGTTGGCCCTCGTCGACGCCGTCGTTGCCTCCGGAGATCAGAACCACGTTGCGAAGTTTGCCTCCGGAGCAATGAGCGCCGATGAGGCCGCGCGTGGCGTGGTTGTCGCAGCAGAGGAGCACCAGATCGCCTTCCTTGACGATCTGATCGACGTTCGTGTCGTTCACGTATTCGACGGCGCAGCGGAGATTGAGCCCCAGGCTGTCGTTCCGCTGGAGAAACTCTCCGGCGACTGCTTCCGCCTTGTTGATGAAGTCGGGGATGTCCATCCGGTAGCTGTTGCCCGGCTCGAAGACGTCGCCGTCGCAGAGGAGGACCGTGACTTCCTGGTCTGCCGGCAGGGCCTGGCGAAGACCGGCAAGGAACGTGAGAACGGCCCGGGCCACGAACAGCCCGATTCCGCCCAGCCCGATGATCACGACGCGGCCGCGCGTGAGGATGGTCGTATCCATTTGCCTCCGGATCATTTCAGCGGCCGTTTCGGCTGCCGCCGCATGTGGATGGCCGGTTGCGGTGGTGTTCATGCAGACTGGTCTCCGTTGTCCGAGTATCGGTTGCGACTGCGGTAGGGCGGATCGTCGTCTTCCTCGCGTCCATTCTTGTTTCGCTCGGGCGTCGACCACGAGTAGGGGACATAGCGGCGGACGTGGATCTGCTGGAGCCATCGCCGCGGCGCGTGCGACAGGGGGAGGCAATCGGGATCCTCGAAGATCACGCTCGGCGCGACGTGGAACCGCCGGCCATCGACGACGAAATCGACGTGGTAGCGCGGCTGCTTGTTTACGTCGGCCACGATGATGTGCAGGCCGTCCTGGTCGTCCTCAAGGTCGGTGACGCTCGGCGCGACCGAACCGGCATGGAGATGCGCGTCGCCGAAATGGAGAAAGCCGTCGGGCAAAACCGGCGGATTGTCGAACCGGATGTGGTCGGAGGTCCACCAGCGGCCGTAGCTCCAGTGCATTTCGATGGTCTGCCGAGGACAGTGCCAGCGGAAGCGGCCGCGGTCGGGATCGTAAAGCAGCACCAGCGCGGCTTCGCCGTCGTGCAAGCTGTGGGCGTGGTAGAAAAACGACAACATGGCCCGGTGCATGGCGCGGTTGAGCTTTCCGCAATGCAGCCGGCAGTATTGATAGTGGTCAGCCAACTGAAGACCCCGGCCTTCCACCCGGGCGGAAGAGGTGAAGATTTGCGTGTGCCGTTCGCGGTACACGCCGCCGGCCGCAACCACGAGGCGGGTCTGCCCTTCTTCGAGCGGCGGCAGTTCTCGGTCTTCGAATTTCACGTGGGTAGGTATTTGCATGGGATATTCCTCAAGGGATTGGCCTGATCCATCAGGCCGGGTCTTCGGTGGCCGCCGCGGGCCGGGCGGCGCGCATCAACGGATTCGCCAGTTCCGCAGCGCTGCCGGGCACGAGCGCGGCGATGTTATTGGCACAGAGTTCCAACTCGATCAGCTTCCGCACGTCCAAATCCGCCGGCCGCCAAGGGACCGAGAGAATGAAACGCGGATCCTGGATCGACTCCGCTTCCCAGCGGTCCACGTCGGTCACGCGAGGGTCGACGCCATCCAGCCCGGCTTTGCCAAAGGCCGACTGCCCCTCGTGGAATTCGCTGCTGCGATTGAAGTGGCCTCCCCACAGGTGATTGACGACGGCGCTGAGTGCGCCGGCCCGGCCGGGGCTCATGGCCTCCGTGGCGAGATACTGGGTGCAAAACCAGGCGGTGCAGCCGTGGGCGTTCGGGCTGACGTTCAAGAGGTTCGACCAGTACAAAGCCCCGCCGGGGCCGTCGATCCGGCTGAGCGGTTCATTCCGGTAGAAGACCTCGACGCGCGGTACGACGCGGCCGCGGCGGAACGGGATCTTGAGGACGACGTAGGGCGTGGCCAGGCGCCGCTCGGTCGCCGTGGCTTCGGGGCCGTAGGGCGCCGGGCTGTCCTTGCTCAGCCAGAGCATGCGGCGGAGTTCCGGTTTGAGTTCGACAATAAAGATCTCCGTGCTGCCGCAGGGAACGATCCACTTGACGTTGTCGGGAATCGGTTCCTCGGTGAGCCCGGCGACGCTGAAACGGTTGATCTGCCGGACCCAGGCGCCGATGTCGGCCTCGCAGGCCGCCCCGTCGCCGTTCGTCAGGCGCGCGGTGCGGCCTTCGACAATGATTTGTTCGGGCATGATTCATTTCCTTTTGGATGAGGTTGGGAAACCGAAGGAGAAGACGTGTCTAGCCCTTGATTGCGCTCGGCTTGACGAACGCGACCATGGTGATGTTCTCCGAGATGATCTCATCTTCGCCGACGGCTCGCCCGTTGATCACGGCGACGGCGCTGGGGTCGATGTTCATCAGCGAGGCCAGGACGGCCCTCGCCTCGCGGACGCGGAGTCCGCCGATCGGGAAACGGCCCCGGTGGATGCCGGAAGTGACGACGATATTTCGGCTGTCGACCGCGGTCGACGCGTCGGAGGATCCGCCGCCGAACTGGACGGAAGGTCCGAGTTCGGAGACGGGATTCGGTCTGCGAAGTTCAAGGGTCATGGTGATGGTCCTTTTGGGAAGAGGTTTTTGAAAGCAGAATGGAAAATGGAAGGTTAGCGCCGGCTGCCCTCACCCCCGGCCCCTCTCCCGCGGACGGGAGAGGGAAGGGAAGTCAAATCGGCATCCAGGTCCGACGGTTGCGGCGGACCAGGGGTACGACGTTATGGATCACGGGGGATTCCTCGGCGAACCACTCGGGACAATGCTCGGCAATGTTGTGCGGGCGCAGCGTGTGGGCCAGGCCCGTGTAGTGGCGGTGCAGGAAGCCGATCACGGCGTCGGCATCGAGGCCGAGGAGCATGCCTGCCCGGTGGCTCTTGCGGAGGCACTCGTCGATCGCCGAACTGACGGCCTCCTCGAGCACCGCCGGAGTGACCATTTCGCAGCGATTGAGCGTGCGGCGCTGGCTGTTGGCCAGTTGCACCTCCACCAAGCCCTGCTTGGGACTAGGGCCGTAGAGGTAGCCGAGGACCTTCTGGAAGAGCCGGTTGCGGGCCGCCTCACGATCGCCGTTCTCCTCGAAGATCGGCACGTCGCCCGGCACCTTCGTGGTCAGGACGCTGGCCGCTTCCGGCAGGCTGAGCGTGCCAAAGACGACGCGCCGCATGCCCAGCCTGCGGATGGCGGCCGGGTCGGCCAGGTCGATGCGGTTGCTGGTGGCGATCCAGATAATCGGCACTTCCAGCACCGACTCCAGCGACTCGGTCTTCTGGAGCAAGAGTGCCAGAGGGCGGTCGAACAGGTGGCCGCTCCCCTGCATCTCGCCGCGGGCGCGGAGCAAGGCCTCGCATTCCTCAAGAATGACCAAGAGCGGGAAGTGGACCGTTCGGCCCTCGCGGTCCTTCAGCGGCCTCGCGCCCAGGTTCTGAAGCCTCTCGGCCCAGAGGGCAATCCGCTGCTCCGTCTCGCCAAAAAGCGAATGCCAGAAATGGGATGCGTCGCAGACCACGAATCGGCTGGTCCGCTCGCCGGTGATCGCCTCGACGAGGTCGTGGACCTCCTGGGCGACAAGCTTCAGGTGGAACGACTTGCCGCAACCGGTCCCGCCCACGAGCAAATAGCTGCAGCGCTGCCGCGCGTGCATGGTCGCGACCCAGTCGGGATGTTCGACGAACTGGCGGACGCGGTCGAGGATCTCCTCGGCGATGGCCTTGGGCGCGCCGACGTCGGTCCGCCGCACCGTGCCGAGTTTTTTCAGGTCGGTGAGCAATTCGCTGCCGTCGGTGCCGGTGTCGAGGATGTCCAGGACGAAGCGCCGCTGCGAATCGTAGAGCACTCGCGTGCCCGGCTTGCACCGGTCCAGCTTTCCGAAGAGCTGGTGGTGGAGCCGCGCCAGTTGCGACTGCTCGTGGTGCTTGACGACGATCTGGTAGGGGCGATGCGCGGGGAGCGACTCGACCGTGACCACGTCGCCGACGGCCGGGACCTGGCCATCGCGGCCGGCAAGCCGGCCGGACTGCACGTCGATGAGCACGGGATCGCCCTGGTTGAGCCCCTCGACGGCCTCGCGCGTGCTCGCCAGGTAGGCCAGATCGCGGCCACGCGTCACCACGGCGGAGAACCGGGGCTGGTCGATCGTGCCCACGAAGAGCTCATCTGCCAGCGGAGTTTGGTCTTCGGCGGCGGCTTTCTTCTGTAGTTTTCGGCCGGTTTCGGCCTCGGCAAGCAGATCGCGCACGACGGGCCGATAGTCCAGGCCGTGCTCGCAGATGCCGTAGATGAGGGCATCCGCGCGGTCGTCGACCGGCATCCTTTCGTCGTGCATCAACTCGCCGCACTTGGCGTTCATCTCGATGAACTTTTGATCCACAATAGGCTCCTTTCATCCTGAGGATATCGGGGAAATGAAGAGACGTGCCGGGAGCGGCCGCGTCCTAGCGGGGGAAGTTACCGGTCAGGTTCCAGTCTGCCCCCTTTCCCCCGGGACGCGGCTGATTCGATAGAATCCCCGCTCGCGGAATTGCCCGCCGTCCAGTGTGAAGGCGCGGAGATCGAACTCTTCGCGCGGCGTCAAACCGAGCACGAATTCGACGGCAAATGCGGCCCGGCCGAAGATCGCCTTGTGGAAGACGGCGTCCTTCTGGCTGAACAGGGCCGCCGAGGACAGCGGGCACTCCGGTCGCTTGGGACAACTGCTGCAAGAATCCTCGCCGTCCAACTCGGACGGGAGGAAGGGGTGCGTGTGATAGAAGCCTATCTCCAGTTCGCCCTCGCGGCCGAGCTTGGCGCGGCGGCGATGGAGTTGCGATTTCAGACGCACGTAGGTTTCCGAGGAGAGCTCGAGCCCGAAACGGGTGTGCTTCATGCCGTAAGCCTGGAGCACGGTGTCGATCACGCAAAAGACTTCGGGGACCGGCTCGGCCTGCTGGAAGAGCCGCCCCACCAGCCAGCAGCCCCCTTCCGACTGGCGACCCTGCCAACTGTACTGTTGGGCCTGGGCAAAGACAGTGTCGAGGACGAAGACGGGATGGTCTCGCTCGTTCATCGGCCCGACCGCCTCCGCAGCGGCAAGCCAGTCGTCGAGGCGACCCGGGCAGAGCGGCAACGGGTCGCGGCAGACCTTCGCGACAACGCCGTCTGCGGCCTCGGCCGGCAAGACGGGCGAAGCGTAGACGCGGTAGTCGATATGGTCGGTCGCCTGGAGCTGTTGGGCCCCCAGAAGCTCGGCGGTGACAATCGCAGCGTAGGAGTCGAAGAGATTGGCGATCGGCAATTGACGGCGGACTTCCCGTTTGCCGTTTCCCACACTGAGAACCACTCCGTTGATTTCTCCGCCGGCCGGCCACTTGAAAAGCGGGGTCTCGGCCACTGCCGTTCCGTTCGGATCCGCCGGGACCAGGCCGTGACGCTGGCCGAGGAAGAGCATCTGCTCTCGAACGGGCTCGAACTGCGACTGGGGCACATCGCGCCGCCCGAAGACGGTGTCGTCCTCCGTGCGCCGGATTTCAATCTGGTACTGGTAACGGTCGTGCTGGATCATCCGTTTGGCTTTCTGATTGGACAGGGTAAAGGGCGGCACACCCGCGCCAAGGGCGCGAGGCGTGCCGCCCCGGGCCTCTGTGCCGCTCGGGGCACGCGGCGGCTAGCCGAGCCCCGCGTCGGGCTGCAGGGTAAGTTCGGCGTGCGGCGACTCCTTGTCGGCGAACTCCCGCAAGCGCTCGTCCTCTCGCAGAAGCCGACCGCTCCGGTCGTGCCGGAGACTCCAATCAACTTCCTCGGGAAGATGGAGCGATGCGATCGCGCGCGACCGGATTTCCGGCACGGACGCCGAAGCACGCAGCCCCTCGAGAACGACGCTGCGGTGACCGGTCGGGTCACGCACGGTGACCGCGATGAACCGGTCGCGAACCTGCTCTTTCGTGGCAGTCGACACTGGGTCTACCCTCCTTTCGTGTTCAGGCCGCACGGGCGGCCAGGACATGTTCGGCCAGCTCCCGGTCCCGGAGAGCCGCCAGTTCACGCGCCGTCAGCGTGACGGCCGACTCGACCGCCTCCAAGGCGGCCAAGAGCCACACGCCGGGGACCGGCGCCCAACCAAGATGCACCATGGCGCGGAGAACGCCCGCCGCCGGGTCGCCGACAACGGCCATCCGCGCAAAACCGAGCCGATCGTTTGCCTTCTGGGCCAGATAGATCGCAGCCTCGCGTGAAACATCGGGCAGGTCGCCCAAGGCGAGAAGATCCGCGGCGACCGTTGCGCCCAAGGAGGGCTCACCGCGAACGAAGATCTCGCGGAACAGGCCCGGCAGATGGAGATGGACGTGCAACTCCCCGTCATCCAGCGAAGCTGAATAGCCCGCGCGCTGGAGTTGCGGGACCACCGAGGCGTCAAGCCCCAGCGACTCCTCGTGCACAGGAAGGCCGCCCGTGGCGAACGCCGTGACCCCCCTGGCCCAAGCCTGCTCCGAGTCCGGGACTGCCCAAGGATCGAAATTTCCCGGCTCGGCATGCGATGAAGCCGCGAACTCCGCGGGCAGATCAACTCTGCAGAAAACGGAGCCGTCGGGACGGCCCACGTACTTGGCAGGGCCGTACAGGCGGGAGTTGTCGAAAAGGCGTCGGCTCGGCTCGGGCAGCGGCAGGGCGCCGCCGTCGAGCTCGAACTGCCGCCAGCCGGCACGCTCACCGGCCGGGCGGAGGACGGCCTGGCCGGGGCCTTCC
>JABWBD010000558.1 GCA_013360685.1 Pirellulales bacterium | reverse complement strand
CGAAAGTAGCGATGCTTTCGCGGAGGCGACATTGGCGGCCCGCGAACGGTTGCAGCCGGTCAATGGGCCGGTGACGTTGACATGCCCCTCGTTGCTGAAAGGAACTCCAGACTGCCCTCACCCCCGGCCCCTCTGGGCGAAACGGGAGAGGGGAGAGTTTGACTTCGGTGCGCGCGGCGGTTTACATTGGGGGAATCCGAGGTCTTTGCTCCAGGAGAAACAACGATGACTCGTGCCAAGCTATTGGTTCCCGTACTGCTGGCGTATCTGGTTGCGTTGACACCGCCGGCCGATGCCGAGGATTACTCGGTCGCCGAGGACGACGAGCAGGTTTCGATCGCCACAGCGCAACTTGAAGCGGCGGTTCGCAAGAGAGGATACGTCAGCGGCGTGGCCCGCCAGTCGTTCCTCGACAAGAAAACGGGCTTCCGCGACCCCGGTTTCGGGCTGGACATCTCCGATTGGATCATGGAGCCGGGCAGCGACGAGGCCTACCGCGACCAACTCGATCCGGAACTGGTCTATCCCTTCGGCAACCTGTACCACGGCAACCTGCCGAAGCGTTCGATCGAGGGGCCGCAGATTTGCACGCGCGCCAAGGAGATGTCGCCCGAGATCATCCGCGGCAAAGACTTCGTCGCCGTGAAGCTGCAATTCCGCTATCGCACGGCCGCGCCCGGCAAGAAGACGGGTTCGCTCTGGACGCAGGTCATGGTCTTTCCCGTCGGCAAGCGGTACTTTGTTTCCATGGACCGCATCGACGCCGTGAACTCCAGCGACGCCATGTTCCTGAGGATCGACATGCCCGGCCACGTGAAGCATAGCCGGGGCGACCGTTTCAGCGAGATCTACCTCAGCTACCACGGCAAGATTCCGGCCAGCGAGTTCTTGGAGGATTTTCCGCCGGATGGGAAATTCAACTATCGCCGCGACCGCGATCCGGTCCCGGAGCGGTTCATCCGCGCGGTCCATCTGCGCGACCCCGAGACGGGCAAGGACGGCCCGTGGCTGGGCGGCATGACGCTCGATCCGGCAGTGGTCTCGGAGGCGTGGTGCCACCAGCGAGGCTATGTTTGCATGATCGAGGAGTTCGGCGGCCGTCCGATCAAGGCGGGCGAATCGTTCAGCGGGGCCTTTATCGTCGGTTATTTCGACTCACTCGACGAGATGAACCGCGTGTACGACGCGCACAAGGGCCACACCGGCCTCGAGGCGAGCCCGGACGGCTGGAAGCTGACCCGGTAAGACGGAATCCATTCCGTTTCTTGCCTTCCCGTCTTCGTGCACCATGGCAAGACTTACCCTCCAGGCCCTGGAAAAAACCTATCCCGGCGGCACCAAGGCACTCGACGGCTTCGATCTGGACGTGGCCGAAGGGGAACTGATTGCCGTCGTCGGACCGTCGGGCTGCGGCAAGACGACCCTCTTGCGACTGATCGCCGGCCTAGACAGGCCGACTGCTGGGAGGATTCTGCTTGACGGCCGCACGCTCGACGGCGTTTCGCCCCGCGACCGCAACGTGGCCATGGTCTTCCAGGGGCACGCGCTTTATCCCCATCTCACGGCGTTTGGCAACATCGCGTTTCCATTGAAGCTACGGGGCGGCGTGCGAGCCGAGATCGAGCGCCGCGTCCGCGAGACCGCCCGGCTGCTCGGCATTGAAAGGCTTCTGGATCGCAAGCCGCGGCAGCTTTCCGGAGGGGAACAGCAGCGGGTAGCCCTGGGCCGAGCGATCGTGCGCGATCCGGCATGCTTCCTGCTCGACGAGCCTCTCTCCAATCTCGACCCTCGGCTCCGGGATGAATTGCGCCGCGAACTGAAGGTCCTGCAGCGGCGTCTGCGGACCACGACGGTCTACGTGACGCACGACCAGCAGGAGGCGCTGACGCTCGGCGAGCGCGTGGTGGTGATGCGTGCCGGGAGGATCCAGCAGGTCGGGTCGCCGAGCGAGGTCTACCACCACCCGGCGAACGGGTTCGTTGCGGGGTTCATCGGTTCGCCGGGAACGAGTTTTCTTAAAGGAAGGCTAGTCAAGGATGCCGGACGATTGTGGTTCGAACATGGCGCGCAGCGATTGGCCGTGGCACCGTGGGCCGCTGCGGAGCTTTCTTCGCAGTGCGACACGGCCGTGGTGCTGGGAGTGCGGCCCGACGCATTCCTCCAGACGCCGCACGGCGGTGAGACCGGCAATGAACTGCGAGCGGTCGTTGAGTCGGTGGAGTTTTATGGCGACGTGTTCCACGCGCACTTGAACGTGGAGGGAAGCATCCTCGTGGCTCGGATGGCTGCACGGCGGCAGGTGGCGATCGGAAGCAACGCCGTGCTCTGCGTGGATCTCGACCGGGTGCATTTTTTTGAGGCCGCACCGGGATCGGAGGAGCCGGGGCGGAATCTCTGCGCGACGCTGGAGCCGCGGAGGCAGCAAGTAGCGCACCTCATTTGAACCCTGTGGGGGTGCGTGAGCCGCAGTGGCTCGGACTAAGTTTACCAAAACAACAAACGGAGAGGTGAGGAAAGGAGGCGAACATGTAGCACCGAAACCTACCTGTGCG
>JABWBD010000217.1 GCA_013360685.1 Pirellulales bacterium | reverse complement strand
CCTGAAGGGTGTCGAGATGGAACTGCTCGGCGAGTTCGGGAGTGATAGGGGCCATCTGAATTCCGAGCCACCCCCGTTCGGTGATTTTGCCGGTGGCTTTGAGTTGGTCGTAGACCTCATGGGCGAGCCGGCTGGGAATGGCGAAACTGATTCCCTGGTAGGCGCGGCCGTAGATGGCCGTATTGATTCCAACGACCTCGGCTTTCATGTTCACAAGCGGTCCGCCGCTGTTGCCGGGGTTTACCGCCGCATCCGTTTGGATGAAGTCCTGGTAGCCGATATTCCCCACCACGCCGCGGCGCTCCTTCGCGCTGATGATTCCGGCAGTGACGGTCCGTTCCAAGCCAAAGGGATTGCCGACGGCCAGCACGGGGGCGCCGACCTGGAGTTCATCGCTGTCGCCCCAGGGCGCCGCCGTCAGGCCGGAAGCGTTGATCCTGAGCACGGCAATATCGGTCTGAGGATCGGTTCCCACGAGTTCCACGTCCCGGATTACGCGGCCGTCGCTGAGCTTGACGGAGGCTTCGGTCGCGCCGTCGACGACGTGGTAGTTGGTGATGATGTAGCCGGCTTTGTCCACGATCACCCCGGAGCCTTCGCCCTCTGCTCTCAACTGCGGCTGGTGAAACAGGTAGGCCATCTCATCGCGTGATTCGACCACCCGCACCGTGTCGATTCCCACCACGCTCGGCGCAATTGCCTGTGCCACGAGGGTATAGCGGCTGGCGACGTCGGGCGAATCGGCCAGTTCGCCGCGAGCGACTTCCGCCCTGGCCCGCTCGCGGCCGCGAGTCAAACCGTATTGGATCTGTTCCGCCAGATACGGGGAGATGAGCAGGCCGATCAGCACGACCAAGAAGGCCAACATGAGCGGCAGGCGAGGACTGGAAACGCCCTTGGCTGGGTGAACCGCTTCTCGTCGCGGCGGCTCGGGCGGCTCATGAGGTGTTTCAGGCGGCAGCGGATGTTCTTCCATAGGTGTAGCCAATCACTGGAACCTAGGTGGACGACTATTCCCCCCGAATTATAGGAAAGTTTATGGCGTTGTGAAGATTGGGCGGAGAAAGATGAAGGATGAGGGGTGAGGGTTGAGGGGTGAACAACGAGGAGCCACGCGGTAGAATGCCGGGAGGCGGACACGTTCTTCTCTTTCCGGCAGCGGGATGGTAAGCTACCTCTCGGATGCCCAATCCTCCCCCGGCGCTGACTGCGATGCTGTTTTCTCCACGTATTTCGAAAAAAGAGCTTGCCGGGTTGTGCCGGCGCGTGTCGACCTCGCTGGAGGCTGGCGTTGATCTGCGGACGACTTGGGCACGGGAGGCCGAGCGCGCCGGGCGGCGGACTACCCGGACCCGGCTGCAACGGATCAGCGAGGAGCTGAATCGCGGCCAGAGCTTGCCCGATGCACTAGCCGACACCGAGGACTACTTTCCCGAGATCTTCCGGCTGCTGGTTGAAGTGGGCGACAAGACGGGACACCTCGGCGAGTCGCTCGGCCAGCTTGCCGAGCACTACGAATACCAACTCAAGCTCCGCCGCACGTTTCTGGCGTCGATCGCCTGGCCGATGCTCCAGCTCACCGTGGCAATCCTCGTCATCGGGTTTCTGATCTGGGTGCTGGGGGTGATTGGCCAATCGACCGGCACAACGTTCGACATTCTCGGCTTCGGGCTGGTCGGCACGCGAGGCCTGATGATCTATGTGGCCTTCCTTGCCTGCGTGGCCGTGGCGATCGGGATCGTTGTTCGCGGCATCCAACGGGGCCTGGTCTGGACGCGGCCGATCCAGCGCGCCGTGTTCAAGATCCCTGTTCTAGGCAGCGTCGCTGAAACGATTGCGCTATCGCGGCTTGCGTGGACGCTCCACCTCACCTTCAACGCGGGCATGGATGTCCGCCGCGCACTGAAGACCAGTCTCGAGGCCGCCGGCAACTCGCGTTACACGGACCACGTCCCGGAATTCGAGAACTCGGTCCGCGCGGGCACCTCGCTGTTCGAGACATTCTCGGCGACGGGGGACTACCCGCCCGAGTTTCTCGACACGCTTCGCGTCGGCGAGCAGACCGGCAGGGTCGTCGAGTCGATGGCGCATTTGAGCGGTCAGTACCGCGACCGGGCGGCCGCGGCGATGGGAACGCTTACCATGCTGGCCGGTTTCGCGGTCTGGGCCATGGTGGCGGTCATCATCATTCTGATGATCTTCCGGATCTTCTCGTTCTATCTGGGGGCAATCCAGGAGGCCCTGCCGACGCCGTGACTTCCGGGAGGAAGGAAGAAGGGATGGATGGATGAGTGGGCGGAGGCGATTGGGGGTGGGGCGCGGGCGAGGGGCGCGGCGAAGTTGCTGAGGCATCGGTCCGGCTCTTGCGGTCTCTGCCGGCAGATGCTGGTTGCGATGGGCGCGACCGGTCTCTATAATGCCGGGCAAAAACCGCAACAGGGGATCGCTCGATGCGCACGTTTCTGGTTACCGGCGGGGCGGGGTTTATCGGCTCTCATATCGCCGAGGCGCTGGTGGCGCGGGGCGATCAGGTCCGAGTGCTCGACAACCTGAGCACCGGGTTTCTCTCGAATCTCGACACGATCCGGGACCGGGTTGAGTTCATCCAGGGCGATCTCGTCGATGCGGACGCGGTTCGCAAGGCGGTGCAGGGAGTCGAGTGCATCTTTCACGAGGCTGCCCTGGCTTCGGTGCCGCGGAGCGTTGAAAGACCGCTGGATACGAATGCCGCGTGCGTGACCGGCACGCTGACGCTCCTGGATGCCGCGCGGCGGGCCGGCGTGCGGCGAGTCGTGTATGCGGGCTCCAGCAGCGCCTATGGAGACCAGCCGAACAGTTCCAAGCGGGAGACCGATCTGCCGGCGCCGATCTCGCCTTACGGCGCCGCCAAGCTCGCGGCCGAGTATTACTGCCGGGCGTTTACTGCCACGTATGGCTTTGAGACGGTTACGGTCCGTTACTTCAACGTGTTCGGGCCGCGCCAGGATCCGAACAGCCCCTACTCGGCCGTAATTCCCTTGTTCATTACGGCGATCCTTGCCGGCCGGCAGCCGGTGATCTACGGGGACGGCCAGCAATCGCGAGACTTCACCTACGTGGCCAACGTGGTCCACGCCAACCTGCTGGCGGCCGACGCGCCGGGTGTCGCCGGGCGCGTGCTCAACGTGGCCAACGGGCGATCGGTCACACTCTTGGAGATGCTCGCTGCACTAAACCGCCTTCTGGGGACCGACATCCAGCCGAACCATGCCCCGCCGCGGCCGGGCGACATCCGCGAGAGCATGGCCGATATCACGCAGGCCCGACAACTGCTCGGCTACGAGCCGCAGGTCGGGTTTGAGGAAGGACTGCGGCGGTCGATCGAGTATTATCGGGCGATCGCGGGGCGGTGAGGGGCGGGGAATGGGGGATGGGGGAATGGGGTGTTGGGTGTTGGGTGTGGGGTGTTGGACTGATGGAATGTTGGAATGATGGAATCGGTGGCGGCCGCTCCTGCAGTACCCCCTGATTCCAATACCCCATCATCATTCCAGTACCCCGCCTTCAAGTCGTTTTGCCACGAGTCGGGCGGTGGCGCGGGGGGATTCGTGGAGGAAGAAATGGCCGCCGGGGAAGATGTGGAGTGAGAATCGGGCGGTTGTTTGCTGGCGCCAGGCGGAGACGTCGGCAACGCTGACTTCGCGGTCCTCGTCGCCCGCCAAGGCCACGATTGGACAGCCTAACGGCGGCTCGTCTCGGTACTCGTAGGTTTCCACGGCTTTGAAATCGGCACGCAAGGCCGGCAGCATCAGGGCCATCAGTTCGGCGTTGGCGGCGATCGCGTCGGGCACTCCGCCGTAGCGAGCGCGCAACTGGCGGAGGAACTCGTCGTCGGGCAGCTTGTGGATCGGTTCCGAAATGGCGAGCACTTGCGGCGCCGGGCATGCAACGGCGATGAGGCAAACCGGCGCGACCGCGTGCCGACGGCGGAGCGTCCGGGCCAGTTCGAAGGCGATCAGAGCGCCCATGCTGTGCCCCAGCAGTGCGAAGGGAACGTCCGGATCGTTGGGCAGGGCCTTGGCAAATGCCTCGATCAGCGCGGGGAGCGAGTCGACCGGCGGTTCGCGAAACCGCTCTTCGCGGCCGGGGAGCTTTGCCGGCAGCGCTTCGACGAGGGCGGGCAGTTCGTTCGACCAGGCGTAGAGCTTCGCGGCCCCGCCGCCGGCGTGGGGAAAGCAATAGAGCCGCATTCTCGCGCCGGCGCGCCGGGGTTGATGGAACCAGCATACAGGGTCGACGGCGTCACTCATTGCGATCGGCAATCTCGAACAGGGTTGGTTCCAGGATCCACTTGCGAAGCGGGTTGGGCGGCAGGGCCACCGGTTCGCTCGCGCGCTGGAGCGGAACGATCCGGCGGATGTGCACGGCGAATTCTCCGGCGTGGCGGGACCGCAGCGCCAAAGCAATCGGATACGCCGGTCCCAGGAAGACCTGAGCGAAGCGCCAGTCGCGCGGATCATCGGCCATGCCGGGAGCGAACCCGATGGCGGGCGGGTGGTCCGGGGAGAGCGAAAACGCGAACGCATCCAAGGGGATCGAAATGCCTTTTCCGCGGGCCTTGATGTAGGCTTCTTTGAGAGTCCAGAACTCGAAGAACACGGAGCGCTGCTCCTCCTGCGGCCGGCTGCCGAGCGCGGCCACTTCGCTATCGGCGAAGAACCGCCTCGCCAGGGGAACGACTTCCGTGCGGCGGTCGGGGCATTCGACATCGACGCCCACCTCGTCCGCCCGAGTCACGGCGCAGACAGCGAGCCCGGCTGAGTGCGAAAGGTTGAATTGGAATGGAAGCCCGGCCGGTTCTGCCAACGTGGGCTTGCCGTAGGCATTGTACTGGAAGACCAGCGAGCGAGGCCCACAGCCGGCATACTTGGAGACCACGTCGCGGAGCATGGCGCGCGCGACCAGGAAGCGGCGCCGGTCTTTCTCGAAGAGAAACCGGCGCCAACGGGCGAGTTCGTCTTCGGAAAGAACCTCCTGGTAGGCATCCAGGAGCCGAGAGTCTTCGATCCGGTCCTGGTAGACGTACCAGAGGTCGACACAGCCTTCGGGGACTTCGACGGGGGAAGGCGGAAAGGGGAAGGCGGACAGATCTTGCTCCTTCGTCTATTGGTTGAGGCCCCAACTCAAATCCCCTCTCCAGAATCGGCAGAGATGCCTCGGGTGAGGATGGTTGGAATCTTTCTGCGTGAAGCAATCGTCCGGTTGAGGCGGAGGGGGTGAGTCTGTCGCGGAGATGAACGATGGCACCGCCACGCGCCTTACGGCGCCGAAGGTTTGGCCGGGAACCATGCCGGTACGCAACGCATCACATTTCGTGTTGCACGGGACTTACGGCGATTGTTGTAATCGCAACTTGTGTCGCAACAAGTACTTGCGGCTACGGTCGTTCGCGCAAATCCTCGCAACCCGATGGCGGTATGTTGCATGACATTGTCCGTTTTTTCTGCGGAGTTCTCTTAGTGCGTTCACTACCGGAGGGTCTTGGACAAGGCCCGCCGTGCGTTCAATACGGCGCGTGTGCGACCGGCTCTGGCGATGTTGTCCATTGTTCTATGGCTACCACATCCGGTGGCCCAATTTCAACAGAATTCCCGCGGCGCGAGACAAAATCTCGGAAAAAGTCCGGCCGTGTCCGAGTTGGGTTTCCCAAGCTCGATGCGCGGAGCGCAGGGCGGGCTGCGCGGGCTGCGCGGGCTGCCGCCTGACATCGGACTCCTTGGCGACCCGGCCGCGGTGCTCACACAACTGCTGGACGAGTGGATGCGGCGCCGCTCGGCAGCTCGCACCGGTTGGCTGCGCGAAGCGCAGCAGCGAAATGCCGGCTATCGCGCCCGGTGGGCCAAGTCAGCGGCGGGGCCGCCGATGACGGGCCACCACCTTGTTGAGGCTTTGCGCCCCGTGCTCACCGACGACACGATCTTTCTCATTGACGGCGGAAACATCGGCCAGTGGGCGCATGTGCTCCTGTGGGACCGCTACCCCGGACACTGGCTGACCTGCGGGGCCAGTGCCGTGGTCGGCTTTGGCCTGCCGGGCGCAATCGCGGCCAAGCTGCTTTATCCCGATCGGCCGGTTCTGTTGCTCTCGGGCGACGGGGCGATCGGGTTCACCATCGCCGAGCTGGAGATCGCCGTGCGCCACCAGGCGCCGATTGTCGTCGTCGTGGCGAACGACCGGGCCTGGGGAATCGTCGCCAGCGGCCAGAAGCGTTCTCTGGGCGAGCCGATCGCCAGTCTCCTGGGTCCGGTGGATTACGCCAAGGTTGCCCAGGGCTTCGGCGCTTGCGGCTTCGCCGTCGGGAACCCGCATGAGCTGACGGCGATTGCCCGGCAGGCACTCGCTTCCGGAAAGCCGACGGTTATCGAGGTCCCGATTGCTCTGGCCGGCCCTACGGACGTCGTCTGACGCGAAAGTCACCTCTCACTCAGACTTGCGGCATCGATCGGATAGCGCCCGAGCCGGTGCGCGGTCCGGACCATCGCCACGAAGTTCTCCGGCTTGACCGAGGACGCAATCGTGTTGGCCGACGACAAGATATGAGGTCCGGTTGCCGAAACGGTCGCCAAGAGATGCATGGTCTGCCGTACTACCTCTTCGAATGAACCTCGCGAGAGGACGTCGATGTTGATATTGCCCATCACGGTGATTCGGCCGGGATAGCGTCGGAGGATCGCGCCCAGCTCCATTCCGGGCACCGGTTCCAGCGGTCCCAGGCAGTCCAGCCCGGTGCCGACGAGTTGGTCCATGATCTTACGGATATCGCCGTCGGTGTGCTTGATGCAGTAGAGACCGGCTTTCTTCACGGCGGCGACCACGGCGGCGTCGCAGGGGAGGATCAACTCGTCGAACTGGCGCGGAGACATGAGCGGCCCGTTCTTGTCGGAATAGTCGTCGCCGAGAAGCACGACATCGGCCCCGGCGGCGGCGACCAGCCCGAACAGCTCGCAGTAGTACTCCGTGCCGATCTTCATCAGGTCCTTCACGAAGCCCGGCCGCAGGGCGAAGTCCATCAGCAGGTTTTCCATGCCGCCTCGGAGGAAGACGGCCGGGGCCCAGCCCGACTCGCCGACGCAGCAAATGGCCTTCTCGCCCTTGGGATAACGCTCCTTGAGCCGCCGGATCTTGGCGATCACCGGCGACTTGGCCGGGTCGGGCGGGAAGTAGCCGGCCAGGTCGGCCTCGGTCTCGATGCGGGCCGGCTTGGCGGGAACGGGCACGCCCCGGTGCCGGGAAATCTGCAGGGCGCCCCACTTGTCGCGAAAGACCCGCCGCTCACGGTCCACCCATTCGACCTCGTCGTCCTCGTAGATCATCGTCGGCACGGCCACCATGTCCAGCCCGATCAGTTCCGCCAGTTCGACCTGCGTGCCGCCGGGACAGATCGCGTCGACGATCACCGGATCGATCCAGAGTTCCGCCACGGGCACCCGGTCCGGAAGGCGGTGCTCCAGGACCGCGGCGATCCGCTCGCGCGACGTCATCATGCCGGATTCATGGTCCATCCAACAGGCTCCTTACCGCTGCGACGATTTTGGGGGTCGACATACCGTACTGGTCCAGCAGCCATTCGTGGCTGCCGACCTTGGAGACGTAGACGTCGGGCAGGGCGATCGGAAGGAACCGGCGGGGCGCCACGCAGGCCGCGGCCAGGACCTCGGCGACCGCGCCGGCCAGCCCGCCCGAGATCTGGTGCTCCTCGACCACGACGATCCCGCCGGTCTGGCGCGCGGCCGAGATCACGGCCTCGCGGTCGATCGGCTTCACCGTGTGCATGCTGACGATGCGGCAGCGAACGCCTTCCTTCTCGAGCTGCTCCGCGGCGGGGATGACCTGGTTGCCGATCGTGCCGGTGAAAATGAACGTCAGGTCGCGGCCGTCGCGGACCTCGATCGACTTGCCGAAGCGGAAATCGATGGGGCCTTCGTGGACGGGCGGTTCCTTCTTATAGCCGCAGCGGTAATAGACCGGGCCGGGATGGGCAATCATCGCGTGGACGGCCGCTTCCGCCTCGGTGAAATCGCAGGGGCAGACCACGACCATGTTCGGCAGCGCCCGCATGATCGCGATGTCCTCCGTGGCCTGGTGCGAAACGCCCAGCGCCCCGTAGGCCAGCCCGCCGCCGATGATCACGATCTTCATGTTGGCGTTGTGGTAGCAGGCGTCGTTGCGGATCTGCTCCAGGCAACGCAGCGTGGGGAAATTGGCGATCGAATAGGTGACGGAGATGTTGCCCTCCAAGGCCAGCCCGCAGGCCACGCCGGCCATGTTCTGCTCCGCGACTCCGCAGTTGATGAACCGGTCGGGAAACGCCTCGGCGAACGGCTCGATCTCGCCGTAGCCGATGTCGGCCAGGACCAGGTAAATCCTCGGGTCCCGCCGCGCAATGTCTACAAGAACCTGGTTAAATCGGGTGCGCATGGCTGGTGTCCTTCGTTTACCCTACTCCGATTTCTCGCAGCGCCTGTTCGAGTTGGCTATCGTTGACAGAGCCGTAGTGGCAGGCGACGGTGTTCTCCATGAAGCTCACGCCCTTGCCCTTGACCGTATGGGCCGTCAACCAGGACGGTTTTCCCTGCTCGAAGGGCAGCGTCTTCAGGGCAGCGTCGATGTCCGCCACGTCGTGCCCGTCCACCTCCCGGTATGCCCAGCGGCACGTCCGCAGTTTCTCGCCCAGCGGTTCCAGGTCGAGCACGTCTTTGACGTGCCCGAGGGCTTGGACCTTGTTGTAATCGAGCACGACCGTGAGGTTGTCGAGGTGGTGGTGGGCCGCGAAGAGGATCGCCTCCCAGGTGGAGCCCTCGTCGCAGTCGCCGTCGCTCATCAGGCAGACGTAGCGGTGGGTCTTCTTGGCTCGCCGTGCGGCGAGGGCCATGCCGCAGGCGACCGGCAGGCCGTGGCCCAACGAGCCGGTGGAGAACTCCACGCCCGGCACGTGGTGGCTGATGTGGCCCATGAGTTTGCCTTCATCGAGATAGTAGCCGAGCATCCAATCGGCCGGAAAAAAGCCCCGCTCGGCCAATACGGCATAGACCGCACCACCGCCGTGGCCCTTGCTGAGAATGAACCGGTCGCGATCGGGCCAGCGCGGTTCGCGAGGGTCCACGTGCAGGACGCGCGTGTAGAGGACAGCCAGCAGTTCCGCCATCGAGAGCATGCTGCCGACGTGGCCGCTCTTGCCGCGGTGGGTCATTCGCAGGCAGTGCTCGCGGATCCGCCGTGCCAGGTTGCGGCAGTCGGAAACCCAGTCTTCTTCAGGATGCACGTGGTAGCTCCTTTCGCGCGTGTTGAACAGGACATGCCAACGCGGCGACGAAGATGTCAGCGCGTGCTCGCTGTTCGACGTGGTGCCGGAGTAGACGCATGCGGATGGAGTGCTTCGAGGAACGAAAGCCGGCGTGGTTCAGATGCGGGTGACAACTGGTAGGTCTCGCTTGCCGAGCGAGACTTTGCACCACAGGTCCCGCTCGGCAAACGGGACCTACTTCTGTAACCCACCGATGCTCAAACCTGAACCACGACCGTAAGCCGGACACGATGGCATCTTATCATCACGACTTCTCGTCCTGCGGTCAACATGACGGGGCATTGGTTATTTGTCATTGGCGACTCGCGGGGGGCGACGAGCCGAGGTTGGGGCTTCTTGTGAAGTAGCGGCCCTGGTCCACGCAACGCCCTTGAGTTGGCGTTGCGTGAGTTACGGCAAGGCGCGGCAGCGCAAGTGGTTGGCTGGGAACAGGTTGGGTGCAGGGCGTTTGACGCAAGTGGATCCACGCTTTTGGTGTAAGTGTTGCGTCGGTCGGGTGTGTTACGATGGGTAATGAGGGGGGCGGGATTTCGGCGAGGTCGGGAGACCTGCGCCGAGCGCGTGGATACCGTGGTGCGCGGGATGGTTGGGTGGTCCGCTCTCTGTGAGCGCGGGCGGTGATTGTCAAGGCGGACGCAACGCATCGAGGCTGGCGTTGTATGGGACTTAGGCAGCGCGCAAGAAATGATCCACCTTGAAAACGAGTTTTCTGGTATTCAAAGCTCTCGAGAGGATTCGAGGACGGGAGGATCCTGGTGTTGCCCCAGTGATCGCGAATCCGTGGGCAATGCAACTCCTTGAACCTGAAGAGCGAATCGCAAGCGAGGGCAAGTGGTTCTATTCGGCTTCACTCGTCTGAAAGGATGAGCCCTACGGCGTCAAGAACCGCACCGCGGCGGCCGTAGATGCCTCGCACTTGAGCGCCGCTTCCGCCCAGGGTCCTTGCCGGCCTGCCTGTGACATGGCCGATCCATTCGCTTGTGTAGCTTTCGGACGGATCGAGGCGGCCGTCGCTCTTCCGTCGCATGAAAACGACTTGGATGGCATTGACGAACCGATTGGCGTCCACGTTCAAGGCGCCAACGGCGTAGCCATGGCGTGCGATGGCGGCGCCTGGTGCCGCAACCGGCCCACTGCGATGGAACACCGCTTGGAGCGGGCCAATGGCTTGTTCGTTGTCCCAGCGTGACAGAGCACAACGAATTCCCAACAACGGCCCCGGACCTTCGTTCCGAAACGGGAATCCGGCCTCGCCGCCGACCAGCTCAGTGTCCCCGGCAGGACGTGGCATTGCGGCAGCCGGCGGCACAGACGGTACGGAAGACCGGAAGAATGCGCGGTCGGCGGAGCTCAGTTTCTCCAGCGGGATGGTCACAAGCTGGCCGCTCTGCTTCTTGAGCGTTACCGTGCTGCCGTCGTCGGAGACAAGCTGTGCTTCGATTTGGAACCTGCCAGTGGAATCCGTCCACGTGCGAAGTCCGGCCGATGAGGACGCGACGGCCTCGGGATCCTGCTTCGCCGTTTCTGCGTCGGGCGTTGGCGGTGTTTCCTCAATCGGCTTCGCCTGCGGACTTGGCGGCGCTGGTGGTTGGGGAACCGCCTCGGATGGATGTGCTGCCAGCGAGTCCGTGGGAAGGGACAACGGCGGAGTCGGAGCGGGCGTCTCTGGCGGCGTTGGCATCTCGTGTCTTGTTGGGTCGGTCGACAACGCAGGCGTCTCGTGTATGATGAAACAAAGAAGATTGGCATCCGGGGCGAACCATAGAACCGGAGCCCTTTCTTTGGTTTCGGACGAATGGAAGGGTGGCTTTCGATGGACGATGTGGCCACAACCCGGGGCGGGATCACCGGCGTCACCCCCTGCCTGCCGGGGACCTGGCTCGCGCGCCTGGCGGTGGTCGACGACCAGATTCGCGAGAACGAACTGCACCTGCTGCGACTGTGTCCGTTGCCCTGGCTGACGGCGGACAAGGAAGCCTCATTCGCACGATTGCCGACGGAATTCGGCCCCGTGACGCTGAAGTTCAGGCTGGCCGATCGTGGCAAGACGCTGCGAGTGGAATTCTCGCCCCGATTCCGTCTGGCCCCGCAGCGGGTCATGCTCCACGTGCCACCGCTCGACGGGCTATCGTCGGTGGTGCTCAACGACGCGCCGCTAAGCTGGGACGGGAAGGCGACCACGCTGGAGGTGAAGCAGCAGTGACGGCGTTCTGGAGAAACGAAGTCCGTGGCTCGATATGCCTTCTTCACTAGGAGAACCGCTGATGGACATGTCAACGACGATCGTCCTGCTCGCCTCGTTGCTGGGCCCGATTGCGGCGTCGCACGTCGCGGCCAGCCCGCCCGAGGAACGGCCGATGCTGCGTGTGCCGGTGACGGGCGCCGCGCCGGCGATCGACGGAAATCTCGAAGAGCCATGTTGGCAGAACGCGGCGAGAACGGGTCCGCTCAAGGACGCCCACGGCCAGCCGGGAAAACCCGCCACAGAAGCATTCATCCTCCGCGACGCCGATCAGTTGTATGTCGCTCTCCGTGGCGCTGGGGCGTCCAACATGGCAGGCGATCCCCCGGCCGGCACGCCGCCGAAGGGAACGGACTTCGCCGAACTCTGGATCAACTCCAACGGCGATCGGAATTCAAGCTACCGAATCCGGATCAGCCCCGAAGGCGGCGGCCAGGTCTTTTGCTCGTATCACGAATACTCGCCACCTTGGCACGACCGATCGTGGCAACCGAAACTCAAAGCCGCCGCGGTGAAGGGCCCGGAAGCGTGGACGGCTGAGATCGCTCTGCCGTGGGTCGTCTTCTGCAAGAACAAGACGCTCGCCTCCGAGATCGGATTCAACGTCCGACGCACGGGCGTGCCGGGACAGGAAACCCAGGGCTGGCACAGCGCGTCGGCCAATCCCGGCGACTGGGGAATCCTGACGGGGATCCCGGCACGCGAGAGCCTCCCCGCTCCCGCCTATTCCAAGCCGAAGCCCGACCCATCTTCATCGGGCGCCCAATGGGGCGTCGACACGTACCGTGTGCCCGAGCCCGCGCGACGAGCGTTTCTGGCCGAACAACGCGAACAGACGATCGAACTCGGCCCCGGTTCGACCCACCCGGGCGCCACGGGCGAGGTCCGGCTGGAGTTGGAGGGCTTCCTGCTCGCGGGCGATCCGCACGCGCGGGGCATCATCTGGGATCTGGCCGTGAACGAGCAGCAGGGGGAGCTGTACGTGCTCGCCGACCCGAGACGCGTGAGGGAAGCGCCGGAGCTGCGGGTCTTCGACCGGCAAGGCCGGTATCTGCGGACCATCATGCCGCTGAATCCCACGCTACCGCGCGCCCACGTGCAGGATCTGTGCCGCATGATGGCCCGCGAAGGCGGGACCGACCTGGTGGTCCCGAAACTCTTCGAAACGCTGTGCGGCTCGCTGTCCCTGTACGGCGCTTGGTGGCATCTGCCGCAGAAGATGACGCTGGCGCCCAACGGTGAGCTGATCCTGTCCAACGTCTACCGCGGGACCCTCTGGAGAATGCGGCCGGACGGGAGCCTGCCTCTGGAGGGTTGGACCTCGGTTTACCATCGCGGGCGCAATGAACCGTTCGAAAGCCACGACTGGACTCAGGACTTCTTGAACGTCCAGGATTTGCAGAACTACCTCCCTTTTCACTCGCTTCACTACCCGTACTTCGGTTTCGACCGTAGCGGCATGTTGTACATCTCGGCCGGGCAGAGTTCCCGGCCGACGAAGAACTTCGCCTACCACTGGGAGGTGGGCCAAGAGAGCGTCACGTACCATCGGGAAGTGCCGGCAGCGGAGGGACGCGGGGCGTACGTTTGGAAGTGCCGGATCCACGAGGGCGTTCGGTTCGAAGAACAGGGCTTCTTCGGCGGCTTCGCCGAGCCAAGCGGGTTAGTCCACGACGGCCGGCACCTGATCGTGGCCGATTCCGGGAACAACCGCCTGCAAGTGCTGGGGGAAGACGGACGCGTGGCCGCCTCGATCACGCATTACGAACACGAGGGAAAGAAGGTTCCCCTTGACTGCCCGACCGCTCTGGCCATCGACCGCGAGCAGAATCTGTACGTGCTCCTGGCGTCGCGGCCGCGAACGCCGGACCAGCCCATCGTGGTCGACACCGCGGGGGCCGGCTTCTATCATCTCGAGGTGACCGCCGGCTCGGCGACGTTCCAGGTCAATGTGAAGGGCGGTGCCTGGGCCGTCGCGCCGCCGGTCGGGAGCGAGGACAGGGGCCTGCACCTGCTTAGCAAGGCCACGCCGCTCTACTTCGAGGTGCCGGCCTCAACGACCGCCTTCGATCTTTCGCTGATCGCCGAGCCGCCGGGCGAGACCGCCGTGGCCACCCTGTTCGACCCGGCCAACCGGGAGGTAGCCAGGTTCGATGTGTCCGCCAAGTCGGTCGACCTGCAGACCATCAAGGTAACCTCGCCCGGCTGGTGGAAGGTCGTGGTCGACAAGGCGCCCGCCGGTGTCCTGGACGACGTC
>JABWBD010000216.1 GCA_013360685.1 Pirellulales bacterium | reverse complement strand
TCATCGCCGACGGAGTGGAGCACTATCGCCAGTTCCGCCCCCACGCTTTCGGTGTCGAGGCCAATCAGTTCCAGGAACTCCTCGGGCGCGAGTTCGTCGCGGAATTTCGCCGTCAGGGTCTCCTCGGCGTGAACCGCCTGCCCGTTTGAGAGCTCAGCAAACCATGCATTTCACGCACTCCGTCCCTCATAGGTCCCATAAGTCCTTCGCTCCCAGGCTCCGCCTGCTTTTCTCTCGTACCCAGGCTCCGCCTGGGCACGCACTATCTTGCAGGCTCCGCCTGCTCTTCCTATTTGGTCCGAATGAACTCCAAAACCCAAAGATCGCCTGATCCCCCGATCCGGTCGACATTGGCCGACAGCTCTTTGACAATTCGATAACCAGAGGCCCCTGCCGGAAACGCCCCGGCAGGGGCCCAGGAAACAGACGCAACCGCCGTACCGTCTCGTCCGCTGGGCCCAAAAACCCAATCGCCGCTACGGTCACGGAACCTCGCGCGCAACACGCCGCACGATAGTTCAGAAGCCCACCAGCCGACCCGCAGCCTTACGGCCTTGTCAGAAGCCACCCCTCGATGAAATGGAACATCAACTCCCGCCGCTGCTGAGCTTGGTCGTTCGGCAATAAACTCGTGAGAGCCCTGACGGCAAGCCCCCAAACCGTAGCGGCACGGTACCACTTGCGGAAACGGCCATCTGAAGGCAGACATGATGCAGTGACGCGGATTTCCCTGCCGGCCGAGCGACCGCCCCCGCCTCCGCAGCCACGGTTGGCGAGGAGTACAGGTGGGCGGCGGCCGCCGGGCATGGTGCAGAAGCCCGAGGACCGGTAGAATGGCTTCGTGCCGGACGCCAAGCGAGGCGCCGGGTCGACAGCCTCTTGGCAGGTATACATTCCGTGAAACCTGACAAAACGATCGTACTTCCCGTCTTGCTCATTGCTGTTGGTGCGGGGTGGCTGCTCACAGCGCTGGGTATCGCTCCCGGCATCGACTGGGTATGGACCCTTGGGCTGGCGGTCGTTGGTTTTCTCGCTTTCGTGGTCGGTGGGTTCGACAAGGCTACCTTTGTGGCGGGCACTTTTTTCATTGTCACAAGCTGTCTCTCGGTCCTTCGCCAAACCGACCGCATCACGATTGACGTCGAGGTGCCGATCCTCGTGATGGTCGCAGGAGTGTTGTTGCTCATCGCTCGGCATCCCGCGATTCCTGTCCCGCGATGGATACTCGAACCGCCCAGACCGTAGTGGAGCATTGCCTTGCCACTGGAATGAGAAGCATCGATGAGTGTAATCGCTGGGGCTCTGTCAGGAATCGTGGGCGCTGCCGTTGGCGTTGTCGCGGCTTGCTTTGGGACGTACTATGCGTGCGTATTGGTGGACAGGATTCGGGGTGCTGAAGGAGGAAATGCTATCGTCACGGTCGGATGGCTGTTCCTTGTTCTCACCGTACCGATCGGTGCCATCGTGGGTGCAGTGGGGGCCGTCGCTCTTGTCCGCTTCCTTCTTCAGTGAAGCCCCCGAATCCAGGAGAACGCCTTGAGCCGACAAACCGCAGCGGCCGTGGTGGCGTTTGCCGTCCTCGTTTCACCGGCGCGGGCGCAGTTGGACTTCGAACGCCCGCCGATCGACTACCTCCGCGCCCCGCACGACGATCCCGTCGCGCGGCTGGCGGAGAGGCTCGACGACGACGGCAAGCTATCGCCCGATCCGCGGCGAGGTTACCTGCCTGCCCTGCTGCGCGAACTCGGCATCTCCGAAAAGTCTCAGGTCCTCGTCTTCTCCAAGACCAGCTTCCAGCGGAGCAAGATCGGCCCCAAGCGGCCGCGAGCCTTGTACTTCGACGACGACTCTTATGTGGGCTGGGTGCAGCAGGGCGACGTGCTGGAGATCGCTTCCGTGGCCCCGCGCGCCGGCGTGATGTTCTACACACTCGACCAGCAGCCGGCCGAACGACCCAGGCTCGTGCGTCAGAACCAGGAATGCCTCCAGTGCCACGCTTCGCCGATGACCGCGGGCATTCCCGGCCTGATGGTGAGATCGGTCTTCCCCGCCGGTTCCGGCAACCCCATCCTCAGCGCCGGCACCTTTCTTACCACCTGGCAAAGCCCGTTGGCCGAACGGTGGGGCGGATGGTACGTGACCGGCACGCACGGCCGGCAGCGGCACATGGGCAACGCCATACTCCGCGGCTCGGACGATCCGGCGAAGCTGGACCGCGAGTCGGGGGCGAACCTTATCGACCTCAGCCGGCGGTTTGATCCGTCCCCCTATCTCACCCCCCACAGCGACATCGCCGCCCTCCTGGTGCTGGAGCACCAGGCTGCGGCGCACACCCAGATCGCGCTGGCCGGCTACCAGGGCCTCCTGGCCCGGCGCGAGCAGGAGGTGCTCAATCAGATGTCGGGCAAGCCGGCCGGAGAGCGCATCGAGAGCATCGATCGGCGCTACCAGTGGGCGGCGGACGACGTGCTCAAGTGCCTCCTCTTTGCCGGCGAGGCCCCGTTGGTCGAGCCCGTTCAAGGCACCTCCGGTTTCGCCGAGTATTTCGCCGCTCTCGGCCCGCGCGACCAACACGGCCGGTCGCTCCGGCAATTCGATTTCAAAAAGCGGCTGTTCCGCTATCCCTGCAGCTACCTCATCTACTCGGCCGCCTTCGACGGTTTGCCCGACGAGGTCAGGACGCGCGTCTACAGGAGCCTCGAACGGATCCTCACCGGACAAGACGCTTCCCCGCAATTCGCCCATTTGAGTCCCGACGACCGCCAGGCGATCCGCGAGATCCTGCTCGACACCAAGCCGGAGCTGGCAGAGTCTTGGAAGGGCCGCCAGGTCGAAGAGAAGCATTGATGGCAGCCTCGGCATGTCGAAGTGGAACGAACCCGATGTTGTCGAAGGCCACAGGGGTATTCGGATGTGCGGCAGGATTTGCTGGCAAGTCCATTGACCGGCATCAACCGCACCACGGATGGCAGCGCCGCACCACGGATGTTCTTGCCTATCATCCGTGGTGCGGCGCTGCTATCCGTGGGCCTTGTGGCTGCGGACTGCGTCATTGACGCTTCGTGGCCGCACCTCTGACTGCAGACGGCACGGCAAGCCGCGCGCCGTGGCGGCTGCGAGGATCGTCCCTCGCGGGCCTCCGCGCGAGGCCGCTGAACGTGACGCGGGCAGACCTGGGACAGTAGAATGGCTGGAGTGCCCAATTCACCCCGTTCTCGAACCAAGGAGCAACCCCATGCGTTCCATCCTCACTCTGGCCGTTCTGATGTTCGCCGTTTCGTCTTCTGCCGCCGAGCTGGGCTTCATGCCGCTCTTCGACGGCAAGACCCTCCACGGCTGGCGCGCCCTGCCGGGCGGCACGTGGCAGGTCCAAGACGGCGCGATTGTCGGCCGCAGCGACAAGTCCGAGAATCGCCACGGCCTGCTGCTGAGCGACAAGACCTACGGCGACTTCACCGTGCGCCTGAAGTTCAAAGTGGTCAAGGGCAACAGCGGCTTCTATTTCCGCAGCGAGAAGGTCGATTCAGCCGTCGGCGTCCACGGCTTCCAGGCCGAGGTTGCCAACGACCCGACCGTCGGCGGCCTCTACGAGACCGGCGGCCGGGCGTGGGTGGCAAAACCCGACGCGGCGCTCACCAAACAAGTCTACAAGCCGGGCGATTGGAACCAACTGACCGTGGCCGCCCAAGGCCGGCATGTCGTCGTGCACCTCAATGGCGCGAAGACGGCCGAATTGACCGACGATCCCGGCCGCCTCGAAGGCCATTTTGCGCTCCAACTCCACGGCGGCCAGGATATGGAGGTCATGTTCAAGGACATCGAAATCCAGGCAGGGTCCGCCCGATCCGCCGAATGAACATGGTACACAAATCCCGGCCTCCGAGAGCGATGCCGCCGGGTATGGTGCGCGCGGACAACGAGCCGTAAATTGAGTGCATCCGTTCAGCCGCCCCGGCAACGGCCGACTCTACCTCGTTTGAAGGAGCAACCCATGCGAATGCCGCTGGTCCATCTCATGACCTTCTTGCTCAGTCTTTCCTTCGGGCAGGCTTCGCTCGGCGAAAGTCCTTCCGCTCCCAGGTTGAACCATTCCTTCGCTTGTACCGACTACATCCAGGGAAGAGTGTTCATCGTGTCCCCGCAGGGAGAAGTCGAATGGGAGTGTCCGGCCCCGCACTGCGACGACCTGTGGGTGCTGCCCAACGGCAACCTGCTGTTCAACACGGGGCACGGCGTCAGAGAGGTCACGCGCGACAAGCAGGTCGTGTTTTCGTACGACAGCAAGAGTGAGGTCTATGCCTGCCAGCGGCTGGCCAACGGAAATACCTTCGTGGCCGAGTGCAACAGTGGACGACTCTTGGAACTCGACCCGGCGGGGAAGGTAGTCAAGGAGCTCCGGCTGCTGCCGGAAGGCAAGGACGGCGGACACGCCTTCATGCGGAACGCCCGCCGACTAGAGAATTCCCATTACCTTGTCGCCCATTACGGAGCGCAAGTCGTCCGCGAGTATGCCCCGGACGGCAAGGTCGTCCGCGAGATCGCCGCTCCTGGTGGTCCGCACAGTGTCGTGCGTTTGGCCAACGGAAACACGCTGATCGCCTGCGGCGACCTTGGTCCCCAAGGCGCCCATGTGATGGAAGTGGACGGCAGCGGCGCGGTGGTCTGGCAAGTCACCCGGGACGAACTGCCGGGCATCCGGCTGGCTTGCATGACAGGGCTCCAGCGCCTGCCCAACGGCAACACCGTCGTGTCCAACTGGCTCGGTCACGGCCGATTGGGCCAAGGGCCGCACTTGATCGAGATCACGCCGGACAAACGCGTCGCCGGGACGTTCTCCGACCACCGGAGCATCAAGACGATTTCCTCGGTGCAATTGCTGGATGTGCCCGGCGATGCCACGAAAGGTGAGATCCTTCACTGAAAATGCCTCATGATGAACCGCGAGCACAACGGAAAGGAGCGATCGATGAAAGCAAACACAACCGCCGGGCTGGGCCTGCTTCTGCTTCTGGCCGCCTCGCTCCCGCTGCCGGCGCAGACGCCGAAAGCCTGGAGTGAGAAATGGAAGGCCGAGAACAAGCGGTGGATCGCCTGCCACCTCATCGGGCTGAAGCCCGACAAGCTCGATGCGGCGAAACAGCTCGTCGTCGAAGGGCTTGCCCCGCTGGGCTTCAACGCCCTCGTTCTGGAGGTCGACTACGGTTTCCAGTTCAAGTCGCGCCCGGAGCTGGAAGCCGACGGCCTCAGCCGGGAACAGGTCCGGGATCTCGTCGAGGTCTGCCGCAAGCACGGCATCCGCGTGGTCCCGCTGATGAACTGTCTCGGCCATCAGTCCTGGCGAAAAACGCCGGGCGCGCTGCTCAAGAAATATCCCCAGTTCGATGAGACGCCCGGGATCCCGCCGGACGACGAGAAGATCTACTGCCGCGAGTGGTGCCCGTCGCATCCGGACGTGAACAAGATCGTCTTCGAACTGATCGATGAGTTGATCGAAGCGTTCGAGGCCGATGCTTTCCACGTCGGCATGGATGAAGTCTTCCTGATCGGCGACAAGAACTGCCCGCGGTGCAAAGGCAAGGACGTGGGCGGACTGTTTGCCAAGGTCGTGAATGAACTGCACGATCACCTGGTCGGAAAGAATGGCGTGGAGATGCTGATGTGGAGCGACCGGCTGCTGGACTCCAAGACAACCGGCTACGGAAGGTGGGAGGCCAGCGACACCGGTTCGCACCTGGCAATCGATCGAGTGCCGAAGGACATCATCCTCTGCGACTGGCACTACGAGATGCCCGCGATCTATGCAAGGATGGGCCAACAGAAGCCCTTCCCCTCGGTGCGGTTCTTCCAGGACAAGGGCTTCCGCGTGCTGGCGGCGCCCTGGAGGAATCCCGAGTCGGCCGCGGCTTTCCTCCACGTCGCCGGGCAGGAGGCGACCGACAAGATGCTTGGCGTGCTCTTCACCGGCTGGGCGGTCGATCCTGAGGGACTGCTCGCTGCGTTGAAGAGCGAGCCCAAGCCGTTCGTCCTGGGCAAGAATCCAAGCCGCGAGGAAACCACGCAAGGCGTTGCGGCCACGATCCGCGCCGGGCTGACGGAACTGCACGCCGCCGACGGCCCGCGGTAGCCGCTGCGATGTGCATCTTTGGCCCCAGGCGCCGAGGCAGATACGATGTTTCTTCGACGACCCGCCATACTGTCAGGGACGCGCGGGGTAGATTCCGTCTGCCGGAGGGAATCCTCATGGTCCCGCTCGGCAAGCGGGACCTACTTGAGAATCTTGTTGCCTGCAATCGTGTTCCAAGCCGTACGAGATCGTGATACAAACATGCACACCGCGACGCTCCACCGCAGCCCTGCCTTAACGCCCCACTCTGGCGCCGTTTGGCATCGACGTATCCGTAGGTGCGCAAGAGCGGTCGTCTGGGCGGTCCTCTGCGGCGCGGCCGTCTGCTGGACTGCCGCTTGCCCGGCTGCGGATCCCGAACTGCCCGTCGGCCCGGCGCCTCCGGCGGAGATGTTTGCCCACTTTCCCGATTCGATGCACGCCTTTGTCTGGCGCAACTGGCACGCCGTCGAGCCGGAGCGGATTGCCGGCGCGCTGGGAACCTCGGTGGAGAATGTTGCCACAGTTGCCGAATCGATGGGACTGCCGCCGGCCGTTCCCATTCCGCCCCAGCAGCGCGCCCGGGGGCAGTTCTGGATGACGCTCCTGCGGAGAAACTGGCATCTGGCGCCCAGCCGGCAGATCGCCGCGCTGCTGGGTATCTCGGAAACGGAGCTGGCCGAGTACGTCCGTGGGGAGGACGTCGCCAATTGGTCGATTCTCGGCGGCTTCAAGCCCCAGTGCCCGCCACTGTGCTACGAACCGCCGGACGAGTCCGCGCGCCGCCGCGCCGCGCGGATCAAGCAGATCGTCGCCGAGGAATTCGCCGACGAGCTCCGCGGCCCGGGCGAACCGCGGTTCGCATTCGTCCGCCGCCTCAGCGAGCCGCTGCCGGCCGCCCCGTCCGCATCGCCGAAAGAGGCGGTTTTCTCGCCGCGGATCATCGGCTCCTGCCTGAAGATCGTGGGCGATCCGCTCCTGGATCCGCAATTGGAGAGCTACCCCGAGGGCTTGCTCCAACGATTGGCCGCGGTCGGGGTCGACGGAGTCTGGCTCTTCGCCGAACTGGCCCATCTCGCGCCGGGCGGCGAGACGTTTCCCGAGTTTGGCGAGAATTGGCAGACTCGGCTGGAAAACCTGCGTCGGCTCATCCAGCGGTGCCGGCCGTTCGGCATCGGCGTTTATCTCTATCTTAACGAGCCGCGAGCCATGCCGCCGTCGTTCTTCCAGCAACGGCCCGCACTGGCCGGCACGCGGCACGGCGACCGCATCTGCCTCTGCACCTCTCAGCCGGCCGTCCGCCAGTGGCTGACCGACGCCACCGCCCACCTGTTCCGAGAGGCCCCGGGGCTGGCCGGCGTCTTCCTGATCTCCGACTCGGAGAACCAGACCCACTGCGCGTGGCGCGGCGCGCACCAAGGCTGCCCCCGCTGCGCCGCTCGCGAGTATGCCGACATTGTCGCCGAGGTCAACGCTACGATCGCGGCCGGGGCGCACCGCGTCGATCCGGATGCCAAGGTGCTCGCCTGGGACTGGGGCTGGCACGGCCACGGCGACGCCGCGGACGTCATCGCCCGGTTGCCGAAGTCGGTGTGGCTCATGTCGGTGAGCGAGTGGTCGCTGCCGATCCAACGGGGCGGAGTGGAAACCGCCGTCGGCGAATACTCGATCTCCGCGGTCGGCCCCGGACCGCGCGCGCTGCGCCACTGGAAAGCGGCCGGGGCCGCGGGCCTGAAAACGGCCGCCAAGGTGCAGGTGAACAACACCTGGGAGCTGTCGTCGGTTCCGTACCTGCCGGTGCTCGATCTCGTGGCCGAGCACTGCCGCCGGCTGACCGCCGCCGGGGTCGATGGCGTGATGCTCAGTTGGACCTTGGGCGGCTATCCCTCGCCCAACCTGGAAGTCGCGTATCGCTTCAACCGAAAGCCGGTCCCTTCTGTGGAAGAAGTCCTCGACGCGGTGGCCCGCAACCGCTTCGGGCCCGAAGGATCGCCGCACGCTCGCCACGCCTGGACCGCACTGAGCCGCGCGTTTTCCGAGTATCCTTACCACATCGCCACCGTCTACACCGCGCCCGTCCAGCTTGGGCCCGCCAACCTGCTCTACCCGATCAAGACCGGCTGGCGCGCGACGATGACCGGCTTCCCCTACGACCACCTCGACGCCTGGCGAGGGCCGTATCCGCCGGAGATTTTCGCCGCCCAGTACGAAAAGGTGGCCGACGGCTGGCTGGAGGGCCTGCGCGAGCTGGAAGCAGCGGCCGCAAAGGCGCCGCCTGCCAACCGCGAGGAAGCCCAGACCGATCTCTCGTTCGCCCGCGCCGCGAGGCTGCACTTCGCCAGCGTCGCCAACCAGACGCGGTTCATCGTCGCCCGCGACCGCCTCGCCGATCCAGGACACGTCCCGGCCGGCGATGTTCGCCGCGGACTGGTGGAGCAAGAGAGGAAGGCGGTGGAAGCGGAAATCCAGCTCGCCAAGGAGCTCTACGCCCTCTCGCACCGCAACTCGGCCCTCGGCTTCGAGCCTTTCTGCCAGTATTTCTACCTGCCGCTGGACCTCGTCGAGAAGGTCGTCGCCTGCCGTTGGCTCCTGAGCGGCGATCCCTGATGCGGTGGCAGTGGGCTGCCGGCTTGCCGGATTCCTTTGAGGGCAATAGACTGGAAAGAGAGGGGCAATACGCAAGAATCCGGAGATTCGCATGTCGATTGTGATCCATGTTTACGACGACCTTGCTCGCCGGCTTCAGTCGGAGGCGGAGAGCCAAAACCTTTCGGTCGAAGACCTCGCCGTCCGGATCCTGGACAGCGCCGTGTCGCAATCGTGCAGCGGTGCAGACTGGGGCCAACACAACCGTCGTCGTCTGGAACTGATTCGTAAGAGCATTAGGCATGAGTTGACCGAGCGGGAACAGGCAGAACTTGACGACCTGCAGAGCTCGCTCGACGAACGGTTTGAGTCCTTCGACGCGGGCTTGCTGGCAGAGCTTTCCGAGATGAAGGCCACCGTCGCGCGTCTCGACGCCGAGCAGTCTCATGACTGATGTCATTGCAGTCGTCCCGTTCCAGTACCCCCAAGCGCCGCACGCGCGGCGACACGGTCCGCAGGGGTACACGGATCCGCAGCGATTCAAGCCGTGGCTGCGCGACGAATTCACATTTCGCTGCGTCTACTGCCTCAGTCGCGAGCGATGGTGCCCGGATGGCGAGGATGCGTTCAGTGCGGAGCACCATCATCCGCAGAGCTTGGCGCGCGAGGAGGTCTATAGCTACGATAACCTGCTTTACGCGTGCTGCCGCTGCAATGCCGCCAAACGCGACCTCACCGGCGTACTCGACCCGGTGGAAACGCCGCTGGCGGAACACTTGGAAGTCCTTGAGGACGGCACGATTCGCGGGCTGACGGAAGACGGGTGGGACCTGATCGGCGTGTGCCAATTGGATCGCCCGAATCTCAATGCGTTTCGCCGCGGCCTTATCGAGATCCTCCGCGCACTCGGGGAACTGAACAGCGAAGCTCAACGACAAGTGCTGCGGCGCTGGTTTGGCTTTCCAGCCAATCTTCCGCGGCTTTCAACGCTCCGGCCGCCCGACGGCAACTCACGACCTGCTGGAATTGTGGAGAGCTACTACGAGCAGAGGAAGCGGGGTGAGCTGGCAGAATTCTATTGAGCCGTTCCCATAGATCCGAATGGCGGTTTGGGCCAGTTCTTCCTATTCACTGTTCAAGCTGCGACCCCAATGCTTCTCTTGAGAAGATCTCACCGCACCGCTACCCTGGAAGGAACATCGCCTCGACCGACACCTTTCCAACAGGAGCATCGCCATGCTGTTCCGACCGGTGTGTCCCGACTGCCGTTTCCTGCATCGTGCTGCGACGATCGCTTTCGGTTGCGCCCTGGCGCTCGTGCCTGCGGCGAGATCCCGTGCCGAAGCTCCACTCTCCGGCGTTCCTTCCGCGGATCCCGAGCCTCCGCGGACCGTCAGCGCCGGGCCGCTCACCTTTACCGAGCACCGCATCCTCCATGGGCATACCTACGCGTATGGGCTCGCCGCCGCGGACCTCGACGGCGATGGCGACCTGGACCTGACCAGCGCTGATGCGGAACCCAACAGCAACCTCTACCTGCTCTTGAATGATGGACGGGGCAACTTCCGCCACAGCTTCATCCAGCGATACGCTCAGGAAGAAAACCAGCCGGTCCGCCTCGAGAGGCACGCCATCGGCGACGTCAATCGCGACGGCCTTCCCGACGTGGTCATCGTCGACAATCTTCTCTGGGATATCCGCTGGTTCGAGAACCCGGGCGTCGCCGCGATCACGAAGCCCTGGAAACTTCACCGCGTGTCGGCGGCGAAAGAGGTGCCCGGCTCGTACGACGTCGCCTTGGCCGATCTGGACGGCGACGGCGACGTCGACGTCGCCGCCTCGAGCTGGCGTTTCGGCAATCGGTTCGACTGGTTTGAAAACGTCGGCTCGCCGGGCAGCGGTTCGACGTGGCTCCGCCGCCCCGTGGACGAAGAAATCGGCGAAACGCGGACCATCGCCGTCGCCGATTTCAATCGGGATGGCCGCCCGGATCTGCTCGGCACGTCGCGCACGGGAAACACGGTCATGTGGTACGCCCATCCCGACGCTCCCCTGCCGGCGACGTGGACAAAGCATGTCATCGACTCGGCAACCCTGGCGCCGGCCCACGGGCATCCCGTCGACATGGACGCGGACGGCGACCTCGACGTGCTGATGGCCTTTGGCATCGCGGCCGCGGTCGGCGCGAGTTCCCCCGATTCGCACCAGATCGCCTGGTATGAAAACGTGGGCCGGCCGGGATCGGGCGACCAATGGAAGAAGCACGCCGTCGCGAGCGGGTTTCCCCATGCATTCGAGGCCGTGGCGGCCGATCTGGATGGCGACGGCGACCAGGACGTCGTTGGCACCGGCTGGAGCAAGGAAGGCAGGATCGCCTGGTTCGAGAATGCCGGCGATCCGCGGTCCCCGTGGAAGCAACATTCGATCAAGCAATCCTGGTCGAACGCCGTGACCGTGGTCGTCGCCGATCTCGACAACGACAAGCGGCTCGATATCGCCGCCTGCGCCGAGCGCGGGGCAAACGAAGTCCGCTGGTGGCGCAACGAGGGGCCGAACAGGAAGTAACGGAGAAGTAAGCCATGTCTCAGAACGCATTCATTTCCCGCCGCCGTTTCGTCGGTGGCACGCTTTTGTCGGTCGTCGCGGCAAGCGCAGCCACCCCGCGCGTCGCCCCTGCCGCCGCGGAAATTGCTGCCCACGGTGGCAAGCCGCAATGCTTCACTCTGTTCGCACTGGACGACGTCTCCATCCCGTTTCGCCAGAACCTGCGGCTTACGCTACATCCGCCGCGGAAGCACGCGGCCAATCCGGTCCTCCGCCGCGGCGGCAAGGGGACTCCGGACGATTATCGGGCCCAGTTCTACGGCTCGGTGATCCGCGAGGGGGGCAAGTTCCGCATGTGGTACATCGCGATCGACGAGCAGGCGATTCGCACCCTCTCCAAGCACGCCTATCGCGGCTGCCGGGCGGCCTACGCCGAGAGCGACGACGGCATCCACTGGGTGAAACCCAATCTCGGCCTCGTGGAGCACGGCGGCAGCCGCAACAACAACCTGGTCCTCGTGGATCCCCCGGATGTCACCGGCCTGCACCTCGTCGTCCTCCACGAACCGGACGATCCGGATCCGGCCCGCCGCTACAAGATGATGCACCAGATCCGCTGGGCGGAGGCCCCGGCCTTCGGATGGACGACCTCCGTGCCCCTGTTCAGCGCGGATGGCTTCCACTGGAAACTCGAGACGCCCGGCTCGCCAAGGAACTACGCGATCTCCACGCCGGACATGCCGCTGCCTCCGGAGCACACCGAGCAGTCCGGGCTGTACAAGTGGGACGGCCTCTACTACCTGACCGGCCAGCAGTTGTCGCCCTGGGTGCACTTCCCCGACGGCAGCCCGTGCGGCCGTGTCATGACTTCCTTCCACTCCGCGGACTTCGTCCACTGGAGCCACGCCAAGACGCTGGCCTACCATCGCAGCGGATACACTCCGGCGCCCCAGGGCCAGGGAAAGGAATCGCATTCGCCGGCCAGCGTGTGGCACCGTGGCAATGTCCTGATCGGACTGCACGGGCTGTGGGAGGGCTCCGCCAAGGTCGCCGACCGGCGGATGCCGCTCGGACTGCTCATCAGCAACGACGGCCGCCATTTCCGCGAACCCGTCGTCGACTCGCCGCTGGTCCCTTTCGGCGACGACGGGCAGTGGGACCAGCGCGGCCTGCTCTCGGGCCAGGGCTTCGAGCAGGTCGGCGACGAAACCTACATCTGGTACGGCAACTGGGACCTCAGCGCGACCGGCGGCGCCGAGACCTATGGCGGTGTCGGATTGCTCACGATGCGCCGCGACGGCTTCGGCTCGCTCTCGCCGCTGAAGCCCGGCGATCCGGCGCAGCTCGTCACGGACGTGTTCCCCGTATCCGCCGCCGGTCTGTCCGTCAATGCGGACGGTATTTCCGGCGAGGCCCGCCTGAAAATCGAGTTGCTCGATCCGCTGGAATCGCCGATTCCGCAGTACTCGGGCGAAAACGCGGCTGTGGTCACCGCGTCCGGTGTGCTCACACCCGTCCGCTGGCCAAACGAAGCCGCCGATCTTCCGGATCGAAACGTGCGTGTCCGCATTCGTTTCGAAGGCTCCCATGCCGATCGCGCCCGGCTCTACGCCCTCTACATTCGCGCCAAGCCGTCGCCCTCGTAACCGTTACCGATGCCAAACCCTCCCCTCTCCCGCTTCGGGAGAGGGGCCGGGGGTGAGGGCAGTCTGCAGTTCTCTTCGCTCAAAGCACCCAAATGGCACAACCCAACCCGAGGTCTCAGGCGTCCCCGCAAGAAAAGTAGCAGGCACGCTCCGCCGCGCCTTAGCGGACGGCACGGCGGAGCGTGCCGGCTACTTTGGAGTTCGACAGCAATACTATGCGAGATCCTAGCGCCCCGGATCTCGCTCTTCGCGCCGCGCGAGTCGGTCCTACCGGCGCTTCGGCTGGCCGACGCCCTCTTCGCCACTCGCCGGCCGCGTTACGATTACGGCCGATTGTACCAAGAAACGGGGACTGACTCTGAGCGAAACATTGGCAGGCACCTGAAGACAACGTATCGAGGCAAGGCGTCTGTCCACGTATCTCGAACCACGTTACGGCATCTTTTCTTAGCTACCCCCCAGTTCGGGTGACGCGTTTATTCCTTATGCTTGCAACCCTGATGGGTTGTCGTTAAGATTGCATTGCCGGTTCAGAGAACGTCGTGCGACGTCCGGAGATCGTTTGGAGGGGAGAGCAAGGGGCGGAATCTCCGGCGAGGCGGAGCACCAGCATCGCTGAAGACGATGGGAGATAAAAGGCAAGCTTGGAAGCACGGTAGACTGGTGCAAGCGGAACAGGTTCAGGCACGAGGGTGATCTCTCGATTGACAAGCTGATTCGGAAACGATAACCGCCGGCCGCCGGAATTTGCGGGCCGGTGAATACGGCGTGTGTCCGATTGCAACGTCCTTTCGTGAGGGAGAGAGCCATGAAATGTCCGATTCGCCGCGCGTTTACGCTCGTGGAGTTGCTGGTGGTGGTCGCCATCATCAGCATACTCATCGCCATGTTGCTGCCGGCCGTGCAGCGGGCCCGTGAGGCCGCCCACCGATCCTCTTGCTCGAACAATCTCAAGCAGATCGGCCT
>JABWBD010000215.1 GCA_013360685.1 Pirellulales bacterium | reverse complement strand
GGTCGGCCTGCCGGTAGGTTTCGGGGCGGCGGGGGTCGACGACAACGTAATACCGCAGTCCTTCCGTCTGCGGGACGATCCGTGCCGCCTCTTCATTGCCGGCGACCGCGTCGGCTTGGAAACGGGGCAAGAGGGCAGCCAGCGGCGAGACAAAGGTCAGCGCGATGCGTACCTGCTGTGCCCGCCGCGCAACTTCGGCGGCGTCGGCCGTCATGAAGGAATCGCTTACATTGCCGGGCCCGCGCTGGACATACTCGCCATAGTGGCCGTGGACGTCGATGGCGTCGATGGCAAACGTCGTCATGGGGTCGCCTCCATCGGTTCCTCCGAGAAATCCCTGCCGGCGAGACGGGGCGGCGAATCGGGCGACGGCTTCTTGGGCAAGATCAGGCTGATCATCGCGAGACTCGCGACGAGCAAGGCCGCCGCCGCGATGAAGCTTGCCGGCCGGCCGTAGGCGTCGGAGATGATCCCGAATGCGCCGCCTGCGAAACCGACCGCGAACGTCAAGAGGGTCAGGTAGGCCACGTTTTCGCGAATCCGCGCCGGGGCCGAGCAGGTCACGATGTAGTTGGGAAAATAGACTCCGAACAGTTCCCCCGCGCCGATGAGCCCGAAGCTCACCAGGTACCACTTGCCGGGCACGACGAGGGCCCACAACACGCCGGCGAGGCAGATGCTCGTCGTGACCAGCAGGCCGGCCTTGGGATGCGTTTTCGCGACGATCCAGCCCAGCGAAAACCCGGCAAAAATCTTGAACGTGAATCGCAGCACCATTTGCAGACCGGCATAGGCCTCCGGCGACTCGCCGGTGACTTCCTGGGTGTAGAGGCTCATGTTGGGGAGAATCATGTTGCCGCCGGCATAGGTGATCAGGTAGGCAGCGGCAGCGACCACGATGAATCGGTTGGTGACGAACTGCCGCACTCCGCTTCCAATATTGGCAAGGACCGATTCGGCCCGAGGCTCGGGCTCGGGCGGCGGCAGCACCACGAAGAATCCCAGAAGGCCGGCGAGCCCCAGGCCGGGGGCGGTCGCGGCATACAGGATGACGTAGCGCCAGGGCTCGGCGATCAAAGGCACGCGCACGAGGTCGAGGAAGCTCCCGTTCAGCAGGAGCTGGGAGAGGAACGAGCCGAGCACCGCCAGGACCGGCCCCAGCCCGTACGTCCATCCCAGCGTCTTGCCGCGGCGCGCCGCCGTCATACCGCGGCCGGCCAGTTCCCAGAGGCATACGAAGGTGATGCTATTGGTCACGCCGACAATGGCCGCGTGAAGGATGATCGCCGGAGGGATCCAGGTTCGTGGCGCGACGACGAAGGCCACCGCCACGAGCGCGCCGGCGGCGGCGAGCGCGAGAAACGAGGAGATCAAGAGCGGCTTGAGAAACCGCTGCGACGGCAGCAGCCACGCCACGAGGACGGGCGTGGGCATCAGCCACATGTAGACCGACTGCGGCAGGTTGGCCACCGTGTCGCTCGTGCCCATTCGTTCACAGATCGCCGCCTGGACGATGCCGACGTAGACCACCGGCGCGGCGAGGTAGACGAGGGACCAGCTTGCGATGAAAATAAAGCTGTTGCGTCGCTGGTCGGACTCCGAGAGGGGGCATTCCCGCAGCGGATCCGCGGCGACGGGCGCTGTTTCGTTTCTGCGGGGGCCTTGCTCGGCCCCGTTCGGCTCGCTGTTCATGGATCACCTCTGCGTGGCCGGCAGCCAGGCTGGAAAACGACTCGCGAACAACTCGACGAGTCGTTGGTAGCGCTCCTCGCCAGCGGACGCATAGGGGGGGAGCAGCCGCAACGGGAATTCCGGATCGTGCATCCGCGCGAATATTTTGTCGAAGGCCGGATCGATATGCGCTTCGTCGCCGACGACGGCAAAGAGCCCGTCGAGGACCTCGCCGATCTCTCGCTGAAGCGAGACGAGCGTTTCCACGTCCCGCTTGCGGCCCGCCTCGAACAACTGCCGCAGTTTCGGCCAACTGTTGACCAGCGAGGCCAGCAGGCCGCATTCTCCCAGGAGGCTGCCATAGGCATAGCCGATCTCGGTGAGGAAGTGCTGCAGTTGGGGGGCCTTCTCGATCAGCCCTTGGATCGTGCGGATCGATTCGGTGCTGTTCTTGGTGGCGACCAGGTTTGGGTGTTCCTCGGCCAGGCGCCCGTACTCCGCCGGACTTACCAGCCGTTTTGTGCGCATGAGATTGTAATGGAGGAACTGGCAGTCGGGGAACCGCGCGCACGTCTGCCGGAAGAAGTCGAACAACTCCCGGTCGTTCAGCGCGCCCCAGGCGGGCAGCGAGATCTGGAATCGCGTAATGCCCCGGTCGCGGCACCGCGCGATCCGCTCGATCACCGTCGGCAGGGAGAGGCTGATCGCCCCGACCATGGGTTCCGCGGCGGCCTTGCGCATCTCGTCGGCGAACACGTCGACGACCCGGTCGAATTGCCGCTCGGTCACGGCATAGCCCTCGCCGGCCGTGCCGAAGATGTAAAGGTGGCTGGTACCCTGAGCCAGCATGTTCGCGATCTCGCGCCGGAAAACGGCTTCCAGCAGTTGTCCGTCGGCATCCCAGGGCACACAACAAGTCGCCATAATTGAGCAGGGGTATCGCTTCATGGCTTTGGCTCGCTTTGTGAACGGTTTCCTTCGCTCGCTGCCGTAGAGGGGCAGGGGCGAGGGCGGGTTTTGGGGCAATCCTCGACGTCCGCAGGCATTTCACGTTATACCGAGATCGCGGCGCCAAGTCCAATCCGGCGTGCACTTTTGGATTGCGGGGGTGCACTGCGGCTTTTCGGGCCGTCAAGAGGGCCATTGGGGGGCCGATTGCCGCAGCGCGAGGATTGCAGCAAGAGCGGCCCGCGGGTATTCTGGGGGGCTGAGTTGATGCCTCGGATCCCACGGTTTTCCTGCAAAGAGGAGTCTACCATGAGAAGTCTGCCGTTGCTTGGTCTGCTCGCTGCCGGTGTTCTCAGCACGTGCGCCGCTGCGCCCGGTGCGGCGCCTGCCGAGGGAAAAGCCCCGGCCGGCAAGGTCTACGAATTGAGGGTCTACAAGGCAAACCCGGGCAAGCTGGAAGCCTTGAACGCGCGCTTCCGCAACCATACGTGCAGGCTGTTCCAGAAGCACGGCGTGGAGGTGGTCGGATTCTGGACGCCAATGGAAGGGGAAGAGGCCCAGGACACGCTGATCTATATCGTCGCCTTCCCTAGTGTCGAAGCCCAAAAGCAGGCGTGGCAGGCATTCCGCGACGATCCCGAATGGAAAGCGGCCAAGGCGGACTCGGAGAAGGACGGGGTGCTCGTTAAAGAGATCCAGAGCAAGAACCTGACTCCCACCGATTACTCGCCGATGCGGTAGCCGGCGAGGCGGGGGAGCGAGAAGGAGGGATGGATGGGGTGAGGGGGCGATGGAGTCAGGCAACGGCGTGAGGATGCCGGCTGTGGGCACTGCAGGAATGTAGTCGCTCTTCAATGAACGCGGCGGTCCCGTCGGAGGAACGTCGTAATAGGAGACGTTCTCACCGGAATCAAGGGGAGTTGGTGCGCCGCCTTCTCGCACTATTATTGACAGCCGTTCCCACAAGCGTAGGGTTCTTCTCGATACGGACATTCTCCTGTTGTTCCATCAGGGCCATCCGACGGTGGTCAAGCGGGTGGACTGATCTCGCCGACGTCGTTGCAGGAGTTCCCCGTCACCACGGCGTTGATGGTGCAGGTTTGTTCTGCTTTCTGCGGGTCCGACTGCGGCGCCGAGATCCGGATGCCGGGATGCATTCCCGGAGCTGCGCGGGAGTTGGCAAATATGAGCGAACACATCCATCCCCACCTGGAACCCCGCCGGATTGTCGACGGCCGCCTCGGTATCGCCCACGTTGATCGGCGACGTCGTCTTCGCGACCACGAGGTCGCACGCCTTGAGCACGGTGGCAGGGCCGGCTCCCGTGATCGTGGCATCGTCGCGCGGTTTCAACGACCCCGTGAGGACTTAAGTTCCCGCCGGGACAAAGACTCTTCCGCCCACTGGCGGCAGCGCATCCAGCGCCGCCTGGATGCTCGGGTAGTCCGCCGCCGAGAGATTCGCACCGGCAGGAAGGCCGGCCGTCGACTCCGCGGTCTGACTCGTGACGGAATCGACGTCGCCTCGTTGGGCCATGGCGGATTCCATTGCCCCGAGCAGAAGCGAGGCTGTGAATATCATGCGGGACCACGTGGCAGGTTTTCCTCGTTGCGGTAGGACGGCTGTCAAAACCCAGGAATTGTGGGGACGGTCTCTTGGGATTGTGCAGAATACTGCTGTCGGACTTCACAGGAGCAGGCACGCTCCGCCGTGCCGCAGCGGACGGCACGGCGGAGCGTGCCTGCTACTTTTCTTGCGGCAGGTATGGATTCTCATTCTACAAGTCCTCGGGCCCTCTGCACCACATCGAGCGGCTGTGTTTCCGGCGGAGGCGACCCCAACTGCGCGCCGCCTCTCTTGACGGGCCTCGGCCGCATGGGAGCCGTTTACCGGCAAGGAGAACGGCTTGCGGGACAGGTTGAGCGCGTCTATTCTCAAATGAGACGCTGCCTCTGGAGCGTGTTGACGCGCCGACTCGCGGGTTGCGGAAATCCGGAGTGGTCGAGGTGCTTGAAAAGGGGGTTTTCCGATGAAGCCGGTCCTTTCACGACGTTCCTTCCTCGCGGCCGCGACGACCGCCGCGGCGGTAGCCGGTTCGACGCCCGTCGCGGCGGCGGCGGGCGGTCCGAAATGCCGGCTGAATCTGGCCATCGCGAGCTATTCCTACTGGCATTTTCGGGATCAAAAGGTCCCGATCGAGGCCGTGATGGACAAGGCCGCCGCGATGGACGCCGACGCCGTGGACATTCTTCACCGGCAGATGGAGATCGAAGAGAAGGCGCCGCTGGACGCCGCCGGGTGGGCCTACCTGCGGAAGCTCAAACGCCATGCACTGCTCAACGGGCTGGAGATCTGCTGCCTTTCCACACACCAGACCTTCGTTAGTCCGAACCCCGAGGTCGTCACGAAGAATATCGACCACACCCAAAAATGCATTGAGATCGCCTACGAGCTCGGCTGCCCGTGCATCCGGATCAATACGGGGCGCTGGGGCACGACGAAGGACTTTGACGAGCTGATGGCCCACCGCGGCATCGAGCCGATCCTGCCCGGCCACACGGAGGAGGATGGCTTCCGCTGGTGCGTGGATGGCATCGAGCGATGCCTCCCCAAAGCCGAGCAGTGCGGGGTGGTGCTCGCTCTGGAGAACCACTGGGGCCTGGCGCGGACGCCGGAAGGGCTGCTGCGGATTCTCGAGAGCATCGCTTCGCCGTGGCTCGGCGCGCTGATGGACACGGGCAATTTCCTCGAAGAACCCTACGAGAAGCTCCGGGCGATCGCATCCAGGACGGTCTACGTGCAAGCCAAGACCTATCCCGGCGGCGGCGAGTGGTACACGCTCGATCTGGACTACAGGCGGATCGCGCGTATCCTTGCCGACGTGGACTACCGCGGCTACGTGGGCCTGGAGATGGAAGGCAAAGAGGACCCGGAAACGGCGGTGCCCAAGAGCGTGGCCATGCTGCGGGAGGCGTTCGGCTGATTTCTTCGCGAGGGCCGCGACAGCCCGGGTCACGCCCCACCGGCGGGAGCCGGCCCGGCCGCCAGCACTTCGCGCCAGTAGGCCGGCATGCCGTCCCAGGCAGATTGATAGGTTGCTTCCAAGGGGACGGGAACGTAGACCTCAGGCGTCAGGAAGAGCGGCATGTCGGGCAGCGCATCGCCGACTGCGACCGGTTCGAGGAACGCCTCCGCGCCGAAACCGCCGATGTACGCTACGCAGGTCAGCGGTTTGTCCGCGGGCAGAGCGAAGTCCTCACCACAATCCTCGCCCCAAACCGCCCGGTGAATTCCCTGCGGGTCGCGCGGGCCCGGCGGGAACAGATCGAGGATCAACAAGTGGACACCGGCAGACAGCGCTTCGTGCGCCTTTCGCACAAACGCTTTGAGTCCGTTCTGATTATTCTTGTTTCCCGGCGAAACAATCTCCAGCATTGCCACCACTTCGTGGTTGCTCACGTGGCGAATGGTCACGGCTTTCGCCTTGGCGGCATAGCGGTTCGCCTCGGATCGCATCCGCATGCGTACTCTCGGGGGGGCAATCGCAAGGACCACCCCACCGTCGGGCGCATCAGCCCTGGGTGGCCCGCCACTGCCGGCCGGCCTGTGCAAGCTCAGCACGTCGGGGCCGATGCCGCCTGCGAACTGCTCCGGCAGCGCGTAGTACATGGCCGGCAGAAGGCCACGGTTCAGGGCACGCGAGATCTCCGTAATCCAGTCATGGTGGAAGGCGTGAAAAATGCCGGCATCAACGCGGGTCCAATCGTGGATTGGCATGGCCATGAGTCCTCCGGACAGCGGCAGTCGAGAGACGACTCTTCATTGTAGCGGGCAGCGCCACGGAAAGACAACCGCACTGGATCCGATCGCGCAGGGGCCAAAAGTCGTCGTGCTTTGCATCCGACGAACAACCCGAAAGCGCCCAGGATCAGACGTGAATGATGGAGAACCCGCCGAAAGCGCCGTACAATGATATCATGAACGACTCCGATCTCCGCGACGACTCACCCCTGTTCTGTGCCCGCTGCCGTGTAGACCTCGCGCGGGGAACGGGCAATTTCTACGTGGTGCGGATCGAGGCCATCGCCGATCCCTCGCCCCCGCGGTTCTCGGAGGAGGACCTGAATCGCGATCCGCGGGCGGAGATCGAACGGCTCATCGAGCAAATGCGCGATTTGTCGGAGCGGGAACTCGTGGATCAGGTGTACCGGCGGTTGGTCCTCCATCTCTGCGGCCCATGCTATCGTCAATGGATCGAGGACCCGGTGAAATGAACCGGCGGCTCCGGCTTGTCAAGAAGCTCCTGGGCCGCGGCGGATCACCGCTACGTGGCCGAACTACCTGTTGGCTTCGGAAGGGGAGTCTGCCTGGTACTTGTTCCACCTTTCGACTTCGCGGTCGTAGTTGGATTGCCGCTCGTCCCTGGTTCCGTCCGAGTAATGGCTGCCAAACACACCAAACAGGGCGTCATACACACTGTACCCCGATGAGCAGAGCAGGCCGAGGCATACGCAGAGCATCGCGATCCGTCGCATGACTGTGCTCTCGCAAATGGGGACGGTTGGAGTCTCGGTCGGCAACTTGCACCTGAGACGAAACGACTCGTTTTGGGCTGCCGGCGCGAGCCCGTGCAAGGGGCACACCATAGTCCTTTCTACCGCCCGCGACAATACCGATCGGCGGTACCACGCCCCGAACGCCGGTTCCAGCGAGAACTACGGGTCTCGGCTTTGGGGGCCGCATCGCACGGCTAGCGGCGAACATGGATACTTCCTTTGTCGGCGAGGTTCAGAGCATCTTCACGGTTCTCCCAACGAACGCGATTGGGGCGGCATCGCAGGCGGGAATGCCCTTCCGTCGTCCGTTCAAAGCGCTGTCCTGGTCTTGGCAAGCACGACGCGTGGGAGATTTCGTCCCCATAGGCAACGGCAACGGTTGCCTCATTGACGCTTGCGGCTACAGGCGGATAATAGGGGCATTCGTCCCCAGAAGGCAGGAGGTGCATCGATGACCGATCTGGCCGACGGCGAAACGATGGAAATCAAGGGCTCGGCGGCGAAGCCCTATGTGATCAAGAATACGGGCGGGGTGTATTCGTGCACCTGTCCGGCTTGGCGGAACCAGTCGCTGGGGATCGAGCAGCGGACGTGCAAGCACATCCGCCGGCTACGCGGCGAAGAAGCCGAACGGAAGCGGATCGGAGAGGCACTGCCCGCCAGGCCAGCCAAGGCGGAGGAACCGGCTGCCGGGCCGCCCTTGCTTCTGGCCCAGACCTGGGACAACGCCGCCGACCTAACCGATTGGTGGATGAGCGAGAAGCTCGACGGTGTGCGGGCGTATTGGGACGGCGAGCAGTTTCTCTCGCGCCTGGGCAACCTGTACCACGCGCCCGACTGGTTTGTCGAGGGATTGCCGGCGGTGCCGCTCGACGGAGAGTTGTGGCTGGATCGCCGCAAGTTCCAGCAGACCGTGAGCATCGTCCGCCGCCAGGACAAGAGCGACCATTGGAGGTCGATCCGTTTCGTGGTTTTCGACGCCCCGGCCTCCGAGGCCGATTTCGAAAGCCGACTGGAATTCCTTCGCCAAACGATCCGGCCCAAGAAGCAGCCGTTCGCGGCAGTGCACGGACACACGCGCTGCAAGGGGACCAGTCACCTTCGCGAGGAGCTTGCCCGGATCGAGGCGCTGGGCGGAGAGGGACTGATGCTTCGCCAGCCCGGTTCGGTGTACGAGATCGGCCGCTCGTCAACCCTGCTGAAGGTGAAGAGTTTCCACGATGCCGAAGCGGTCGTCGTCGATCATCAGGCGGGCAAGGGAAAACACAAGGGGAGGCTCGGCGCGCTGGTCGTGCGGATGGAGGATGGGACGGAATTCGCCGTCGGCACCGGGTTTTCCGATGCCGAGCGCGGCTCGCCGCCGCCGGTCGGCAGCGTGATCACGTTCCGTTACCAGGAGTTGTCCGACGCGGGTGTGCCGCGGTTCCCCTCGTTCGTTCGCGCCGCGAAGATGTCCGGCAAAGCGGCTCCAGAGCCGGCGAAGAGCGGCAAGCCGCGGCCTCGCGGAGCGGAGATCGCGGAGAACTCGCCGCCGCAGGAGAAGGCGGACTCGCGGTACTTCGAGTGCGTCGAGGGCAAGTCGAGCAAGTTCTGGGAGATCGGTGTTGACGGTTGCTCCGTCGCGGTCCGCTACGGACGGATCGGCAGCAGCGGGACCACGAACGTCAAGGAGTTCTCGGACGCCGCCGCCGCTTGCCGGCACGCGGAGAAACTGATCGAGGAGAAGACCGGAAAGGGGTACGTCGAGAAAGGCGGCTGAGCAGCGTCGCACCGGACCTCCGGCCTGACGCGGGCCGCAATCGCGGTCACTGAACTGGAAGCCGAAATGGATACAGCCCATAGCCGCCTGCTGATCGCCTCGATCGGTTGCCTAGTCTGCCTGCGCGCCCTGGCGGCCGAGGATGGGGCGGCGGGGCGTCCCCGGGCTGACAACGTAGCGCTCGGGAAAACGGTGCTCTTCCCTACGCCGCCCAATTACCCGGCCACCACCGATCCGGAAGACGCAGGGCAGCTTGTGGACGGCAAGTTCGCCTCCGCCACGCCCATGTGGTTCGACAAGAGCGCCGTCGGCTGGGTCCTGGTTGATCCGACCGTGTTGACCATCGACCTCGGCGCCGTCCAGCCGATCCGCGGCGTGGGATTGCACATGGGCGCGGGGCAGGCGGGGGTGGAATGGCCGAGCAGCATCGAGATCTACGTCAGCGACACCGGCGAGCAATACAGCCATGCCGGCAACCTCATGGAACTTCTGGCCACGCCCCGGCCCGACAGCGGCTATGCTTCCTTCTGGCTCGTGGCCGGCAAGCTGGAAACCCACGGCCGGTATGTGAAGTTCGTCTGCTCGCCATCGAATCTGGGCAACGGCGCCTACATCATGCTCGATGAGGTGGAGGTTTATCGGGGCGAGGCGGCATGGTTGAGCCGCCCCTTGGCAAAGCCCGAGGCGCCGGAGCGGTGGAGAGCCGATTGGCGGGAACTCGCGTGGCGCGACCATTCCGCCGCCGTCCCCTATGCCGAGCGCCCCACGCGCCTGTTGGTGGTGGACGGCGACGCCACGTCCGGCGGCGACGTGCCCCTTGAGCGGGTCGACCGGGACGAGGTAGGGACAACCTTCCGGCTCCACGGGGAGGCGGGCAAACCCCGCAGCATGTTCTGGAGTGCAAGACTCCCCAAGCCCATCTCCACCGCCAGGTGCCGCTACGCGCTGCTCAGCTACCGCGCCGAGGGCATTCGCCGGACCTTTGAGCGCCGGCCTCTCGTGCTGCTACGGGGCGCCAGCGACAAGGCCGGCGGAGGCCACGTGCCGCTGCTCGAAGCAAATATGGCGCTCAACGACGGCCGGAGCCATACGCTGGTCAAGCTCCTGCCCGAGGGCTTCACCCTCCAGCAACTGAAGGTTGCGGTGTTCACCGAGGACGATGCGCCCCACCTGACCCTCGAGCGGTTGGAACTGCTCGGTAGCATGCCCGAGGTATTCAGTCCGGAAGTGGCGACGAGAGCCGGCCCGCCCCGCGAGGGCCTGCTCCCGGTTGACCTGGGCGAGGTGCTCGATGGTTCGCTGGCGGCGTGGTGTGACGAGGTGATGGGCAAGCACGGCATCGTCTTCGACGGCGCGCGGGACCTGCGCGCGGGCCGCGTGGAGGTGTCGGGAGTGCCGTTCCGGATCGGCGCGCCGTCCAGGAATCTGGCGAGGATGCCGGAATCGCCGGAGAAGAATGAGCGGGTTGAGTTTCTCGGACACATGGTCGACAGCCGCAACCTGGGGCCGATCTCGCGGGACGATGCCCTGAGCATCAAGGTGGACGTCGGCGCGCGCGAGGCATTCCTGCTGTTGGCGCTGGCCGCGCCGCCGGTGCAACCGCGCGGAGGACTTCCCTATACGGCCCTGCGCCTCGACGACATCGAATGCCTCTCCGTGGAGCTCGCCTACGAGTCCGGCCCGAGTGAAACGGCCTTTCCGTACTCGCTCGCCGACCGGGGCTGCTACATCCCTTGCCGGGAGTTGGGGGCCTACGCCGTGGCGGTGGACCCGGCGCGGCGGCTGAAAGAGATCACGTTGCACAGTCGCCAGTTCAATCTCGGCTTCGCCCTTGCTGCACTGACGCTCAACACGGGCAACCGGCCGTTGGTGCCGCAACTCGCCACACTGCCCGCTCCCGGCGCAGCGGCAAGACATCCCGAACCCGCGGCAAGGCCGATCGCCATTGCAGTGCATGACCAGCGGCTCTCGATCGGCAACCGCTGGTATGAGTACCGCTTCGACCTTAGCCAAGGGTTCGCACTGGATTGCCTGGTCAACCGCACCCATAGCGCGGCCGCGGTCGCGCTGGCGCCGAGCAGCGGGCTGCGGGTGCGGGTGGGAAACACCATCTATACCGGGCGTTGCTTCAAAGCCGAAGTCGTTCGCATGACGGCCACCTCGGCGGAACTGAAGCTGGCCAGCACGCGGCCCGAACTGCCGCTGGAGATCGCAGTCGCCCTCACCGCGAAGGATTCGCCGGAACTGCGCTTCGTCGTCCAAGCCAGGAACACAGGCAAGGAGCCGCTTGCGGCGGAGTTGTGCCTGCCGGCCTTGGACGGTTTTTCGATCGGCGACAACGAGCAAACGCGTCTTTTCTTCCCGCAGTACCGGACGGTGGACACGGCGGAGCGGGTGGCGCTGCGGGCGCCCTACGGCCCGGAGTTCGCCGGGCAGTTCATGGACGTGTACAGCCGCGCTGCCGGCATCGGCCTGATGGTGCGGACCGACAACCGCGAGCAGAGGATGGCGGAGTTCGCCCTCCGCAAGGACGCAGCCGGCGTGAGCGGCGGGGTGTGGTTCCCGGCGGAGTTCAACCTGCTTGCGCCCGGCGGCGTCCGCGCGTATCCGCCCGTCTCCCTCTTCGCTCACGGCGGCGATTGGCACACGGCCCTGCAACTCTACCGGGACTGGGTCCGCAGTTGGTACAAGCCCTGCAAGTCGCAGGACGAGGCATGGTTCTTGAAGGCTTGGGACCTGCAATGCTACCGCGTGAGCGACAAGCTGAGCTGGCTGGAGGCGCGGGTTCCGCCTCCGATCTCCGCGGACCGCAAGCGGTTCTTCGTGGACGAGACCTTCGAGTTTGAGAAGCAGCGGCTCGGCCACGTGCCCGACCTGGTCCATTTCTTCCACTGGACCTACAACGACCAGAAGAACCGGGACGAGTATGGCGTCTTTGGTTCGCCGCGTGCGTACGAGCAGGTCGGCGGCCTCGAATTCTTCCGCCAGGGCATTGATCGGATGCAGACAAAATGGCAGCGGCCCGTTTCGCTGTACACCCTGCCCGACCGCTTCCGCGCCTCGGCGCTGCCGGACCAGGCGCTCAGCAGAGATCTGGCCGGGGCGGCCGCGCACAAATCGCTCGACGGCGACGCCAGTGCGGCCCTGCGCGGGGTGGGACCATCCGACGGGATCTTCTTTCCTCCCTTCGGCGACGAACGCTGGACCGCCTACATCGTGGACGACATTGCACGGATGCAGCGCGATACGGGCTGCCGGATCGTGTACATGGATGTTTTCCCGCGGTTTTCGCACCTCCGCGGAGTGCCGGGAATCAGTCCTCGCGAGGACGACTTGAACGTGATCCAGCGCGTGCGGGAAGCGCTGCCCGACGACGTGGCGCTGTGGACCGAATACCCCTTGACCGACGTCGCCTCGCAATACGCCGACGGCTGCCTGCAGTACTATTTCCTGGAGTTGAACCAGACCTTCGCCCGCCGCTACAACATGTCGGATCGGGCCGCCGACCTGTTTGCCGAGATGCCGCTGAACGTCGGGCGATTTGTCCTGGGCAAGTACCGGACGTTCTGCCTGCCGGGCTACATCGAAGCGAGCAACAAGCCGGGACAAGTGGACGCCGTCTTCGTCAACGGCGAGCCGTTCCATGAAGACACGTTCCGGCTGCAGTATTCGCGGCTCCGCGCCAGGATCAACCGCTCCTATGTTCTCAAGCACGAGTACGCCGATTGTTTCGGCGGCGACGATCCGGCGCCCTGGGTGGAGACGGCGGCGGCGGGAATCACCGCCAACCTCTTCCCCGGCAAGCAGAGGAACCTGTGGACCGTATTCAACGGTCGGCCGAAAACCTATGCGGGGGTCGTGCTCATCGTGGCGGACCAACCGGGAGCGAAGTACCGCGACGCGTGGAACGGCCAGCCGCTTGAGCCGGTCGTCAGCAGCGGGATGGCACACATATCACTCACGCTCGACCCGCAGCAGCCAGGCTGTGTGGTGCAGGAGCGGCAGCGCTAGCACCGTAAGATACCGCTGTCGGACGCCAAAGCAGCAGGCACGCTCCGCCGTGCCGTAGCGGACAGCACGAACGTACCTGCTACTTTTCTTGCGGCACTCTTGGATTCATGGCAGCTTCCAGACTCGCACCGTGCAATCAGCAATTCCCGAAAGGACCGAACGGCTGGTCGGCGAGATTGCCACAAAACTCGATCGCTCTCCGTATCTCTCACTTCAAGGGGGAGTCCTGCTTCGTGCAGGGCATGCCGTTGCTCGTGACTGAGTTGTATCATGGAGAGTCCTCCGTCTTCCAAGCGAGCTTGCCGCATCCTGGTCCCGCCGGAAACTGGTTGAATGCCTTGAACTAGTTCATTATAGGGCACCGGCGGGCACATTGCCAATCAATCGCAGCGTGTAGGGAGCGGCGTGGATCCTTTAGCCTCTTAGGCCTTGCTTTCTGCGATGCGCCGGGAGCGATTGCAGGAGGCGGCATTGCGGCGGGGCTGGCATCACCTGCCGAATGTCAACGGTTGCCCCGCGTAGCAGAGGACGAAGGCGAGGCAGGCAACGCGGCTGACCAGAGGCGGCCGTCGCCTTGAAACTGCTGCCAATCGGCGGCGTAGGCGGCCGCCGTGTCTCCGGGAAAGTCGGCGAACGGCGCGATGGCCCGCGTTTGATAACCGCCCTTTTCGGCGTCCCAGTTCCGGCCCAAATAGCCTTGCTCCGGCTGGGTCGCCAGCCTTGTCATTATCCACAACCTGCATACCGTTACGCTTGCGTGGTACGGCCATTCATGGCCGTTTTTCCGCCGCAGGCGGTGGAGGCCCGCCGTTTACGGCGGGCTGCGTGGGGCAACCGCGAGCCGCCGCCAGCCGCCCCGGCCACCGCCGCCTCTGGCGGCGGTGGCCGGGGCGGCTGGCGGCGACAAAAAATGGGCGGGGGGACGGTCGGGCAAACCCGTGCTGAAGCACGGGCCTCCACCGCCTGCGGCGGA